>JADGAM010000135.1:5084-11225 GCA_015232015.1 Oligoflexia bacterium
TTTAATAAACAAAATGATAATAATGGTAATAATATTGTGATCGAGCGACCTTAAGATGTCTTTCCTTATTATTTTAAGACCCTATAGCGGGCTTATCAAATCACTGGCCACCAAAGAATGGTCTCCTGTAGGAGTTCCAGCAATATGCAAATTGATTGAGCATTTAAATGATAATAAAATAAATTGTGATGTAACACTTTTATGTAAAACAAAGGAAGAATCTGACAAATTAGGAAAAAATAATAATTCTTTTAAATTTTTTAATTTACCATTCATCACTTTTCATATTATAAAATTTTATCCTCTACCTCTAAAAATTAAAAGTTATAGTCTACAACAATTACATCTCGATATCATTCAATTCGCTATTTTGTATTTCAAAATTTTTAGTAAAAAAATTCACAAACTAGTATACTGTGATCGAGGACACATTTTGTTTGCTTCTATTTTTGCATGTTTAGGGGTTAACACTGTGGTGCGATTTTTAGGCATAGCTACCTTTGAATATTTTATTACAAAAAAATTTTATTCTCTTTTACATCCAATAACCTATCTCTGCTTAAAAGCGCCATACCGTCTAGTGATTTGCACAGAAGATGGAAGTCCTTCTGCGAGATTTTTTGATAAATACGCATTTAAAATTAAAGAGGAAGTTAAAAATTATTTAAACAAAGAAATGAGCATTAGAGACAGATACAATTTTAGTATAACATCCAATCCAATTTTTCTCTTTGTTGGCAGAATGGTAGATAATAAAGGAATTGAGGAATTCATCACATCACTAATCAATGCTAGCAAATTGAATAAAAATTTTTATTCACTTATCATATCTGGCGACTATGATTATCAATATTTCTATAACAAAATCATATCTGCTAATTTAGATAAAAATGTAATCTTCGAAAAGTACGTTCCATACAACCAGATTCTCTGCTATTATCAGCAAGCAGATATTTATGTCTCTTTAAATAAATTCGGGAATCTCAGCAATACCGTTTTAGAGGCGATGATTAGTGGAAAATGTATTTTTATGCTAAATAAGGACGAAATAGAATTTCATGACGAATCCACTGAACGATTGGTTCCTGCACACGTTGCCGTTAGAATCAATCGTAAAGATATAGTAAATGACTTAACTAAAAAAATCATATCATTCATTGATCATCCTGAAATGATCAAACAATATTCAGAAAACATGCAAACATTTGCATCCAAATTTATTTGGTCATGGAACGAAAGATTAGATTACGAGTTAAAATTATTAAATCAAGTAACTTCAGAATCAACACTTAAAGACAATCCCAGGTGATTTTATGAAAAAACGTATAGTTGCACTAATCCCTGCTCGAGGGGGATCAAAAGGCATAATAAAAAAGAACTTATCCTTACTTAAAGGAAGACCTCTTCTTGCTTATGCTATAGAGATTGGACTTGCTTGCAATCTCATTGATAGAGTTATAGTAAGCACAGATGATCCGGAAATTGCAAAGGTTGCAAAAGATTTTGGAGCAGAAGTTCCATTTCTAAGGCCTAACAATATAGCTCAAGATGATACCCCGGATCGGCCAGTGTTTGTTCATTTAATTCATTGGCTATCAGAACATGAAAATTATAATTTTGATTATTTAGTTAATCTTCGATGTACCACTCCACTTAAAAAGCTAGAACATGTTGAAAAAGCAATCAATTTATTATCAGTAGGTAACTTCTCTTCCATTAGAAGTATGACAAAAATAGATGGAAAAAACCATCCCTATTGGTGTATTAAGTTAAATGAAAATCAATACGCCACTCCTTTTATTGATGGATTAGATATCACCAAATATCATCGAAGACAACTATTGCCACCTGCTTATGCGATTAATGGTTTGGTCGATATTATGAAAGTTGATGTAATTCTTAATCATGAAAAACCCTACGGAGATAGCATGGGCATTTTGGAAACAGAATCCATTTATGGAATTGATATAGATTCAAAATATGACTTACATCTTTGTGAAAAAATATTGGACCTTGTTAATCCAGCACTCTCATGATAATTTTCTTATCTTCTTCGATTATTTTCTTTATATCATGCTTTTGCTGAACATACTGATATGCATTTTTAGCGAACTCATTTCTCAGGTATTTATTTTCTAGTAGTTCTTTTAAAAATTTTTTTAAGTGATCGAAGTTCCCTTTTGCACATTTCCCAATAGAATATTCATCAAAGATATTTTCAGGATTAACTATAAAACTCAAAACAGGAGTTGAGTGTTTGAATGCTTGAATAAATGTATTTGGAAAACCTTCTCTAAGCGAGGTGTTTATATGAAGAATTGCATGAGCGAAGTAATTATCAAATTGCTCTGGCGGTAATGTGTCAATAAAAATAACGTTGGGGAATTTTTCTACATGTGTTTTAACTTTCTCTGACAAAACAAGATTATTGCTGTTTTTAAGACAAATCATAATAAATGAAGTATTGGGAAATTCTTTAGCTAAATCTAAAAAAACAAATGGTTGTTTCCACTCCTCGCATCGAGCATTCCAAAGCACATATCCATTGTTATCCTTATTCGATCTGCTTATCTCAGGTAGTATATGAGCAGAATTTCTGATAATACTTTTTTTATTCCAATTTTTTTCAAGTAGTTCGCTTTGCTTTTTATGCTGAGAAACTACTAAGTTAGCACCTCTAAGACCTACAGTGTAAAGTTTCCACACTATTTTCCCTTTCCTTCCTTTGGGCATAAGAGATGTTTTTTCTTTTAATACATCTTCGTCATGAGAAATCATATAAACAAACTTTTTACGCATGCAAATACAGTAAAGATAAACAAGAAAAGTTTCAACTCCGGAAGAGCGCTGAATATAAACATCTGCATTTATCTGATACAAAACAAACAAAAAATTAAATATAGTTTTAAATGCAATAAACAGTTTATTTAATTTTCTATCTGGTCTTGATAATCTAAATAATTGCACTCCCTGTCTAGTTTCTCTTAATGGCTGGCCGTGATCACCTACAATAAAATTCACATCAAATAATTTGTCCTTGGCCAACTCAGTTGCCATACAATAAAGCTGCAACTCCGCACCCGCACCTGGTACTAGACATGTAGAATTAAAAAATTGATAAGCAAAGAGGGAAATCATTGCTATTTTAATAGGTCTTTTTGTTACTGTATGCATGTGTCCGAAGTTTTTCCAAATTAGTTTCTAATATACTAAATAGCAAAATTAAAACAATTGGCGTGATTACGGCCTTAAATCTAGTGCCCGCTCCAAAATTTACATAAAATACAGGATAATAAACAAAGAGATAACTGACTATTGCAGATGAAAGGTATAATTGTACATTTGTAAATTTACTTTTTATTTTGATCATATACTTATTAACTATAACTAAAAAAAGAACATATAGTGTAAGTAATAAAAGAACTACATTTAAACAAATAGAGATCTCATACATGATCCCCGTAGAAATTCTCAAATGATGAAGAAATGGTGAAAAAAATGTATATGGAGAAACAAAAGGGAATGCTGATAAATAACTGATAAAATTATCGAATACAAATGGTTCATTTGCGCTTCCTCCGTTGGAGATTAGAGCAACCTCAATACTATTTTTTTTAATTAATAAATCAATTGCATCCATCGAAATAAACAGCACAATAAATGCAAAGATGATTTGAATAATACTAAAAATCCTCAAACTTCTGGATTGTGATAGAAAACACCTGACCCACAAATATATTAACGAAGATAGTATAAATATGCTCACACACCAAAAACGGATAAAATTTGCCACGAGACACCAGAATATAACAAAAGACAAATGGACGATTTTTCTTTTGTCCCACAGAGGTGTTTGAAACAATTTAAATGAATGATATAAATATCCACAAAAAGAAACAAAAATAATTAGATCTTTACATACTAAAGACAGGAAAAAAAATGAAGTTGGAAAAAATATGAGGAAATAAATGTTTTTTTTATAACGTAAATTAATCATTGATAGAAGATAGTAATATCCAAGCAAAGAAATACCTGCAAAAATAATTTCAATACTTTGTGAGCTTTTAAAAATTGAAAAAATAAATGCAGAAAAAATTGTCGTCACAATCCCACCTCTACTGTCTCCAATAGTGATCGTAGGATTTATCAATAAATTTACAATTTCTAAAAAACTAGTATTTTTAGCAAGTATAATTCCGTCGCCAATATATGTTGAAACATCATAAAAATATTCATTACCAAAACATTCATGCAATACAAGCAAAACCCAAAATGATTTTGCTGACCATAAAATCATAAACGGCAATGACAACTGTCGTTTTTCACTACTTTTAAAAAATGTAAAAAAGATGATGTGAAAAATCAAAAGGACTAAAATGCCATTAACCATAACCAATCTCTGCTAAAAAAGAATCATTAATACGGCCATTAACCCTTTTTAATTCTTTTGTAAAAATCAAGTATTAATACAATCGTAATAGAAATCAGTAGCGAAAGGAAAAATGCAATAAACACCTTCCTTAGAAAAACATTTACTTGAAATGAAAATACAGCAGGCTTCACATCAACTTCACTACCATTCTTAAAATCCTTATTTTTGCTGCTGTCCAATCTATCTATTTCAAATAAAGGAATACTTAATATGGAGAAATTTTTACTTGGAAATAATCGGACCAATTCAAGATTTAACATTCTACAATCTGCTAAAAGCACAAGTGTCTTATTTATTTCGAACACCAGCGTTTGCTCTAAATTGTTATACTGAATCTTTTTTAGAAAAAATTTATCAGATTTTTTTAAAAAATTAAAATACTCTAATATTTTATTTATCTCTCCTATAAATAACAGCAAATTATACTCAATTGTATCCTGTTTTACGGAAGCAGGTATTGCTGGAGAAAAGAGTTGTTGCTCTATATATTTTTTAGCAGAATAGCCATCCTCGTGTGTTTTTGTCTGTAAGAGATGATATAGTGCTACTTTTAAGCTACTAACTCTTTCTATGAGTTTTGCTGAACGATATTCTTGTAGCCTTTGGTATATACTTCGAATACGTAATAAATAATCATCAAAAGCATCTTTGATTTTTTTAGTTGTAACAGTTGGAGCATTTGCCTGAATAATAGTCTCGTCAGATCCTATTTTAATAAGCACTGAAGATCTGAATAACTTACGATCTCGTCCAAATGTTTCCAGGTAAACCGAATATATTGAATACTCATCATTTTGATAATTGGGAATATTTGCTATAATCCAAGAATAAATAATATCATCTTTTATGACAATCTGAAGGGGTCTTGCTGATATAGTATGATTATCCTTAGGAGGAAAAAGGACCTCTTTGTAATCTTGGAAAAAAACACTGGTACTTAACAAAAAAGTTAGTATGAATGTCGTCGAGAAGATAAATTTTTTTTTATCTAGAACAAACCTGATCAAAGATGCAATTGAATCATCTGTGCATTCTCTTGTGTTGTTGTCTTTCATGTTGTTTTTTAATTTTTAAGCTTTGCTCATTTATTTTTATTATCTTGAAGTTCTCTTAAATACCATTCGAGCGTCAATGCTAATCCCTGCTCCAAAAGCACTGTTGGTTGATATCCCAACTTTTCTATTTTACTTGTATCAGGGCAACGTCGAGGAGTTGCTCCTGTAGGGGCCACACCTGGAATAATGCTAATTTTGAGTCCTAAAATTTTTGCCATTAACTCAACTAATTTACAGATAGTTATCTCAAGCATTTCTCCCAAATGATAGATATTACCGTTTGTGCCTTTCTCTCCCACCAAAACAATCGCTTGCACTCCATTTTCCACATAGCAAAATGCTCGTGTTTCCTCACCAGTTCCTTGAATAGTAATTGAAATTTCTTTTTTCTCTTTTCTATATTTGTAGATGTAGGAAACAGTAGACTCCCGTTGGGTTTCTAAACTCCATTTGTCGCTTAAAAAGATGGTGTTGTAAAACTTTTGTACTTCCGTTACAGATTTCTTTGTTGAAAAAATTGTTTGCTTTTGCTTAAATGCCACATCAGTGCTGATATTTTCAGAGTCTAATGGTAATGGAAACATAGATGTAATACGATCATTGTAGGCTCCTTTGACTTCTTCCACGCGAGTTAAGGTTTTTGGCTGAAAATAG
>JADGAM010000136.1 GCA_015232015.1 Oligoflexia bacterium
AAAATACTAAACATAATGTCTAAACTAGTAATGCCTGAAACAATAAAAATTTAATTTTCCCAAATTTAGTTTTTTAGGGAGATCTTTTCTGAAAATGCGATTCATGCAACAAAGCTCATTTCTATAATGAGCGGAATCAAGCACTCTATGAGTCTTGTAAACAGATCCCAATTATGATAAAACACACATGGAGATCACATTCACAACGATTATCAAAACACACCGGAGGTGCAGTATGAAGCGCACTCGTTTCCTTGGGCACTTGATGCCAAAACGATATTACAGTCCAGTTGATCTAAAGCTCGTCCGATTTGGGTGCAAGTTTGTTCAACATCATCCTTACCAAAGCTTCCCGCTTTATCCAGATAATAAACAGAGGGAACACCTTTTTTTAAAGTGATATCCTTCATCACTTTCATACAATTGAGACTAGTCTCTCCTATGAAAAATTCAGCTCCAATAACCTCTCCAGTGGCATCGTCGATACCACCAATAAGATCACATATAAAATTATTAAACCAAACATGAGCAGATCCATCAAATTGGATTAGCATGCCCTCCTGAGGCATCCGTGGTCTTGGTTTGTGTACTTTTGTTCGAGGTGTTCTTTTGGGTCTTTTTACAAGATTATATTTTTTTGCCAATCGATAAATAACACTTCTTCCGATATCAATTCCTTCATGAGCTTTAATCATGCTCCTAAAGTGTGTTAAGTTAAAATCGTAGTATTTTCCCTTTAGCAGAGCTAGAACATCCATTTCTAGCTCTGCTGGAGTTTTATTAACAGGAACTTTACTAGTATTACCGTGTTTGGCACCCATCATTGCGTTCTCTCTAATTCGCCCAATGATTCTTTTTGAATGACGATAAGATTTGTTGATAAGAGTAGAAAATTCAACAATTGTTAATCTCTGATAAATCACTTCAAGTGCTAGATTGTAAATTTGTTGATCTTTTTTGTTCATGATAACCATCCCCATCGCTACCTCCCGTTATTCTTAAGAATACCAGGAACTAAATTAATATTATTTATGGGGACATAATCGCTGAAACGGAACTAGGGGACATAATCCCTCTGCAATCACATTTTACTTTTTATCACTTAACAAATAATTAATTATAACCGATAAAAGATTACAGGTTAAATATAATTAAAGGAGGAGATATTAGTATGTATAATAAAAATAGAACAAAAATTATATTAGCTGTTTTTTGTTTAATAACATCGGTAATTAGCTTTAATACTTATGGAAAACTATCAAAAGAGGAGTTAGAAATACTTACTGATAATTACAAAGACAGCTGTATGTTAAAGATAGTTAATGGCCTACTCTCTAACATTCAAGAAAAAATTATAATCGATTATAAACAAAAAAACGCTAATGCAGATCCTTCGGACACCTATATTCGCCAACAACTTGATCTAGCGATCGTTTCCTATTGTGCTGACGGTATATCTGTAATGCTCAAAAAAATGTTTCCTTCGCAATGTACGGAAGAAACATCAGTACAGCAATCTCCACCACCAGTTACTTATAGCATTGGAGGAGAAACCTATACTCAATTAAAAAAATTTGGGCAAGGTGGGCAATCAGAGGTGTTCTTGGTTGAAAATAGTGCTCATAAAAAGTTTATAATAAAGGTTGCTAAAAATAAGACAACCTTTAGGGATGAAAAAAAGATAGTTGATATCATAGGAAAGCATGAAAATGTTGTTGATTGGGTTTCTTGCAATCAAGAATATACTATCTGTGTTTTAGATTTTGCTGAACATGGTTCTTTAAAAGACTTCTTTGGCAAGATTAAAGAAAAGGAAATACCTGATTACAATGAAACTCAAGCTAAAAAATTGGCAAAAGAAATATTAATAGGTGCAACGTATGTAATGTCTAGAGGCGTTTCCCATAATGATCTGGAAGATAGAAACTTACTGGTAAGTCAAGACAGTAAAGGAAATCTTGGGGCCAAGGTATGTGATTTTGGAACTTCCTCGCCATTACCTGCTACTGATCACATGGATAAAGCGACAAATTTTTTTCAAGCTTTGTCACCGTTAATTCAAACGATATCTCACAATCAATTTACAGGAGTTGCTTCATTAAAACCAAATTCTTGTGTAAAATGTTCTCCTGAAGCAAAAGAATTTCTCGCAAAAGTTAAGAAAATGGGAGATTCTTTTATGGAAGCAAAACAGATCATCTCGGGATATATTATTGGTAATCGTAAAAATGCTGATCTGATTTTAAATAATGCCATAGATGGTACATCCTTTAATGCTCTTTTATCAGATAAATATTTACAATAACGAAGAATGTTTACTACCACTTAAGAACTCCAATATCCTGACACTCACTACTACTATGTTTCCCCTCGTTTTTTTTACCTATTCCTACACAATAAGGTAAAATGTTTTTATTCTTCGCTCTTTGAAAAGATTCTTCAAGTGCAATAAAACCCTCTCCCCCTTTCAAACTCCAAGAAAAAATATCTTCGGCAATCTTTTCAATAAGTGAATTACTGCTCTTATCACTCTCATCATTATTATTTGAACCCCAAAATCCATAATTTTTATTTTTATTTTTATTAAAAGCAACACTCACACTTAGAGGATTAGTAATTTTGTATGCTTTAAAAAATCTTGTAATTGAAATCAAAAACTCTGCATTCCATGGATTATGAGAAATTAAAATAATTGGTTTTAAAGAATTTTCAGAATTTAGACTTGTTAAATTTTTAATCTCCATAATTTTTTCCATTAATGTATTAGTTCTTTGCTGATTACGAACAGCATTTTTATGAATATCAACATAACTAAGTCCCATTAAATTTCTTGCTAAAAGATAAATTATTATTCCTAAATTAAAAATTAAAATAAAGTTTCTTTTATATTTTCTAGACGAATCATATTGACTTAAAAATTTAAGAATAAATAAATAAAAGAAAAAGAGAGATAAAAATATTGTTAATTGAATAGGGAAATCATAGCGCATTGATGGTGGCCAATTACGGTTATAGAATGCAAATTGAAAAGCATAAATAGCAACCATTACAAACTCAGCATACCATAAAAGTCTTATCTCTTTAGTTAGAGAGGATAATTTATTCAAGAAATTATAACGAAAATTAAAATGAGCATGGGATAGAATGAATAAAATAGTTGAAAGATAAAAAGAGATATGAACTATCTTTAATCTAAAAAAACCCCTAATTAATGAATTCAGTCGTGAAGCAGTTTCTACGCTAGTTCCATAGATATCAGCTTGATATTTTCCCATGGCCAAAATTATTGACAACATCATCATTGCTGTAAAAATTAAAACTGAAATATTTAAAATGTGCCCAATTTTGTTTACAGCTTTGTTTACAACTTTGGGTTCGAATTTGTGTTCAAATTTATTATTGTTTAAATTTGATAGAATTAACTTTATCTCTAGAAAAAAGACAAATCCGGCCATAAAAACCATATTCTCTTTAGCGCCAATTACTACTAATGAAGAAAGAAAAAAAATAAGATACATCCAAAGAGCTGGGGCGGTGCCAGTTTTTAATCGTAAAAGAATTTTATAAAATACTAAAGACCAAACTGCCAATCCAGCGGCCGCATAGGATTCACTGGGACCAAGTCTAGTCCAAAGATCGGCCCAAAATCTCTCGTTAGTAGTAAGTAATGTAAATAGCAAGGCAGTAAATAATCCCACATAATTTGAAAAAATATACCAAATTGTAAACATAACTAGCACGCAGAAAAAAATTCTAGTAAGGTACCACCCTTCAACATTAAATTGCCACAGATGGGTTTCCAACTCTCTCAACAAATAATAGAAAGGACGAACTCGCTTAGAATTTCCAAATTTTTTAATTTCTTCTTTACCCCACTCTGAAATTATTTGTGTTGAAGTTAGCTCTGCTTTTGTTGCTAAAAATAACATACTCTCATGATCATCAATAGCACCCCACTTAGCTTTAATATTTGGATGTAGTACTAGCAACGTAAAAAGCGTAGTTACAACTACCATGATTAATATTTTGTATTTGGAAAAAAAATGTTTTTGCTCGCTATGGAAATTCATAAAAGACTCTTCTCCAATTCTATTTATTAAAAAGAATTTTAAGGTAGTAGGTAAGTGATGGGTGGTGGTACCAATTACACAAATGTAAATAAAATATAAAAAATACTATTGTAAGTGTAAATTAGCAATTTATTTTTGAACACCGACTAACACAGAAGTCGCATTACTTTCTTCCTGATCTTATTCCTATTATCATCATCATAAAAAAAATTAATCAAAAACTCATCATATCAAGTAGTGAAGTATAACCTGGTGGTTTTGATTTCTCATCTTTAATTGTTCCAGCAAAATAGAGAGGAAAACATGTTATAGTACATGTACTGCCGTATACAAATTTGATATCTCTATCTGCTTTACTCTCGTTCCAAATATATATGGAGGTTCCATTTAAAGTTGAATATTTACTTTGAATTCCAAACTCTTTTTGCAAGTCTTGTAAAAATGGATCATGCAAAAAATAGGAGGGAAGTGAAACGAAAAAATCAACTATCTTTCCTTGATATTCGTGAAAAAAAATCGGGAAGCGAAAGGTTTGATGTTTTAAATACACTTTATAAATTACAACATTTTCATTTGCTCCTGTTCCTGTTCCTGTTCCTACTGCCACTCCTAATGATATTAGACCATTTTTCTCATACATTTTTTTTACTTCAGAAAAATCCTTCTTAGGAAAGAATGGATACAGCATCTTGAATTTGAAATCATAATTGGGCGCATCTACCTTAGCATAGGTTATTGTGTTCGATATGATTATTATGATCATTGCGATCGTCATTATAACAATAAGAGATGAAAGAGTTCTGCTAAAAAAATAAATAAATTGTTTAGTTACCATTTTTATCATTGATTTTTTACTTATATTTTTTTAAATTTTTTTTTGAATTTTTTTATGATTAACTTACTAATTAATTATACCACTGCATGAACTTAACTAAGTATCTAAATAAAAGTTTTCCCTATATACAAATGATTAACAATCAAAAATAATTAGGTTAAGAAGTTAAGTTAAGTAAAATTTATGTGGTTAATAAATTAATAAATTAATAAATTAACAAATTAACAAATTAACAAATTAACAAATTCAAGATGAAAATAATTATTACTCATATATTTGTCATAACAATAGCAATAACAATAGCCATATGCCTACCTCCGGTAAATGGAGCACAAAATTTATCAGCGAATTCTGCCCCAGCGATTCAACTCTATTCATTGCCTTTCAACACAATTAAATTTTTGAAAATTAAAAATCATTACTTTGACATTCCAGTTACCTATAATAAATCAGTCAAAAAATGGATGAACTATTTTTTAAATGAGGGCCGCCATGTATTTATTAATCATAGTAAACGGGCAGGCAGATATGCGCCCATTATGCAAAAAATATTAATTGAGTATGGTTTGCCCCGAGACTTGATCTTTTTAGCAATGGCCGAATCGGGTTTTTTGAATCGTGCAAAATCGATGGCCAATGCTATTGGCCCTTGGCAATTTATACCAGAAACAGCAGCAAACTATGGATTAGTAATCAACTACTATGTCGACGAAAGAAAAGATCCCATTAAATCAACTATAGCTGCAGGAAGATATTTAAAAAAATTATATTCGGATTTTAATAATTGGGAATTAGCATTGGCCGCTTATAATGCTGGAGAAGGGAAGATTTCTAGAGCAATAAAAAATCATTCTACTACAAATTTTTGGAATCTATGTAATACAGATGCAATAAAAAGTGAAACTAAAAATTATCTCCCCAAAATTATGGCCTTGGCCATAATAGGAAAAAATTTAAATACCTTTAATTTAGAAGGCATTGATTTTGCGCAAACACTAGACTTTGAAGAGATGAGAGTGGTAGGAGGAACTCAGCTTCAAGAGGTTGCTGAAAAAATCAAAGTTCCTGTAGGTGTTTTGCAATATTTAAATCCTGAATTAACTAAATCAATCACTCCACCTATTATTACTTCCTATAATCTTCGTATCCCAGTTTCGCCCAGAAGATTGTCGGCACCACCTCTCTTGACAGTACCATCAGCAAAATCTATCAAAAAAATTAGTAATGGTAATATTAGCAATAATAATAAAGAATACATGGAATCTATCGCTGAATTTTCTAAAGAAAATCCTATATATATTGTCTCTAAAAAAACTACACTTGCTCAATTAGCGAAATATTTAGATGTACCTTTAAAAAAACTATCTAAATTAAATCAATTAAAAGCAAATGATCTCTTAGTTTTAGGAGACAGAATAATATTGCCATTCTCCCCTAACAAACTATAGACTTCTAAGAAATACCAAATAATATCTAGCATCTCAGAGGTTATCCATCTATGGGAGTTTTACAAGAACTAAGAAAAAATAATGAGAGTAGTAATATTAAAAGTACTTTTTTTTCTGAGGTAACTGAAGAAAGAACATTTGATCACCTCATCTTTGGAGATAGCATTTGGTCCTTAATGCTAGCAGATACTTTAAGTAAACTCTCTTCCTCGGAGAAAACAAACGCGATAAACGCGACAACTTCAACAATTGCTCCTTCTACTTCTTCTACCTCGCCAGCTATTAATTTTATAAATACAAAAGGAAACTTTGAAACATTCCCCATATCAAGTGGAATTAATCTTTTAAGAGGAGAAACAAACCTAAAGATTTTTCAGTATATTTTAAATTCCTATATAAATAATCAAGGAATTTCAGATTATCTTTTAAACATTAATGTTCCTGAAAATACAGTAAAATATAATTCAAAGTTTTATAAAGAACATGAATTTCGAAGTTTTAATAATAGGATGAGGCCAACTGGTAAAATAACCGATTGTGAAGTGTTTTTTACTTTTGATCATTACTCAATCTCCCTCAAGTCGCTTCTGGCCAATTATTTTAGTAATGTTGATTCACATTCTAAAACTCACATGCACTTTTTAAATGATAATAATAATAATAATAACAATGACAATGACAATGACAATAACAATACTAGAAGTAATGAAAGTAATGAGCATAATAAGAGTAATGGAAGCAGTGAAAATAGTGGGAACAGTAGAAATTTTGGTATTAATACTACTGCTAAAATAAAGTCAATTTATTCTAGACACTTGCTTGCAAATGAATATTATTGGCCTATTGAAATGTCTGATGGAAGTATTTTACTTACAAAAAAAATCTTTTGGGATTTGGGTGTAAATGAATTTTTTAAAGTATTAAAAAATAAAAATTTACATAGTGATATTTTTCATCAATTTTGCAACGATAGCAAACGTCAACACTCATTAGTTATGAGTTTCCAGAGTGAAAAAAACATAACTAATGAAAAAAATACTTTCTTTATCCCTAGATCCTTAGCTGATGATAGTGGATATTTTATTGGAGAATTTGCTCCCTACAATGAACAAACCCATACTCAAGATTTTATTTTCTTTGCCTTCTTAGATAACGATGAAGTTATTGAAGATGTCTCCAAAATTATCCGCAATCTAAAACGATGTTTAAAGAAAACATTTCCTTCTATCGAAAAAACAATAATTAGAGAGAATATTGAAATTGGCACTAATTTAACAGGAAATCCTATCGACGACTTAATGTTTGGGGAAGTAAAAGATGAGATTCCTAATATTTTTTTCATCGGCACTGATGCCCCAATAGATTTAACAATAATAAATGATCTACAAAAAAATATTGGTAGTTTTAACCATAGAGATATTTGCTACCTAACAAGAGGATTGCTATCACATATCTCTTGTATTAAAAATATTAAAAAAAATTCGTGATTTGTGAGGTTAGGTTATATGTTTTTCCTATTTCTACCCCTGTCCCTGTTTCTACTTATTTTTAATTCAACACCATCTTTTGCTGGTAAAGCAAGAATGGAATCTTTAGGAGGAGAAGATGTCTCCTATTATTATTTCGATGATCCTAGAAATGTTTTAACTAATCCCGCTCATATGAACGTTATAAAAGATTTTATAGCTTTTGAATGGGGAGCTGATCAAGATAGGGTAGAAGGTGGTAACTCAACTCCAAAGGCAGAGGGAGGATTTTTTAAATCATCTGATTTTTTTATTTATGGATTGTATCTTGGTCAAGATGAAGGATACATCAATCGTAATGATGCCACTAATTCACTCACTGATACAAATTTATTAAATCAAGATAATTCCTCTGAACTTTTTATTGCAGGAAATATTGGAAACGAATGGGGGACCTCTGTAAAAGTTTCAAAAAGTAAAGATGAAGGAACCGGAGTTAATCGTTCACAAGAATCTGTAAGTGTAAAATTTGGAACCGTAATGGGAAATCTTGGGGCCCATTTAAAATTAGTATTATTTGATAAATCTACTGGTGGTGCTACTGATGCAGAATCATTTAGAAATGATATGACTTTCACTTTAGGAGCAAATTATTCTATTGAAAATTTTATTATCTACGGACAATCTATTCGCGATGGTTATGAATACAATCGTGTTAGCGATGGTCAAAAAGATGTGACATCAAAAAAACGTGCTTATGTGGCAGGAGGCGGACATTCATATCAATTAAATGAACGAGCAAAAATGTTTTTCAATGTTTGCTATAAAAGAATCACTGTGGAGAGAAACTCAAACCTAGCTGATCCTAATTCTAGTAATACAGGCCTAACAAATACCACGGAGTGGCTTGTACCACTTACCTTTGGTCTTGAGGCACAAGTAAAAGATTGGTTGATCTTAAGAGGTGCCATAACTCAAAATTTACTTTCTAATTCTAAAAAAAGTTATAGTTATAATAACAGAACTGAACGAACTACCACAAATGTTAATAGTGGGGCCAGCATCTATCTGGGTAAATTAAAAATAGAAGGATTAATTGGTGTAGGAGATACAGCTAACAACGATGGTAACAAAAAAGGTGTTTTATCGCTTGGTAATGTTCTAACTAAAACTTCTATGATTTATTCATTTTAAGATGTTGCTGAAGATGTGGCAGAAAACTCTTCAATCTCTTTCTTAGAGTAACGTTTACTAGTGAGATATGGAATAACTCCCAAAAGATTAATAAAGATCATAATCATTAAATATAAATTAAATAAAGAAGCTCCATTATTTACTCCGTAATAGGCAAATAAAGAATTAAACGCCACATGACCCACGCCAATTCCTGCGGGTGTAATGGGGATACTCATAATTACAAATCCCAGAGGAATGAATGTTAAAGCGTGACCCATATTCAGTACTTTATGTTGTGCAATCATCGCATCTGAATATTGCAAGAATGGATGTGCCAGTGTCCAAAAAACTACGATGTTTAAAGTTTGAGTAAACATACTCATAAGAATTAGATATAAAACATTTTTTTTACTCTCTCCAATAGACCAAAAATCAGAGAGCGTTTTATTTATCTGTTTCCCTATAATAGGCACTTTAGCGCCTATCCTAAAAGCAAATCCTTGCCAAGCTGCTGGTATAAAAAGAATAGCTAGGAAAAGTAACATTCCTGCAAAAATTAAAAAGTTAATATGCACGAGACGACTTACAGCAGGTGAGAGTGTCATTAACTCATTATAATTAAAAATTGTAGCAATACCAAGCACACAGAGCAATCCAAAGAGCCCAATTATTCTATCCATCAGCACAGAGGTAATGAGAAATGTTTTTGTCATGGAATTATCAATACTTTTTACATATAAAAGTTTAATGAAATCACCGCTTACAATTCCAGGTAAAACTGTATTAAATAAACATCCGATCCAATTGAATTTAAATATTGAAAAGTATGGCAACAGGCCAGCAGCTTTTATCTCTAAAATTCTCTTCCATCGATAAGAAGAGACGAAAAAATTGCACAAGATAATAAAAAAGCCTAAAACCCAATTAAACTTGTATTGAAGTGAAACTAAAAATAATGAAAAATCAATTTTACCTGAATGCAAGAGCCAATAAACCAAAGAAAATGAGACTATCAATTTTGCAGCAAACATTAGCATAAACAATTCCTACCGTACTTAAACTTAAACTTAAACTTAAAACTAAATTTAAATTTAGTTTAGTTTTAAATTTTTATTATTTTTTAAAACATTCTATCGTTTCGATATATGTAAAATAATATTTCATAAATATCGAGTGAGCAGCATTAACTGCAATAATAAAACCGTGAATACCATCTAAAAAACCTAATTTAACTATATAACACTCAAAAAATTTTATTATTGGATGAAAGATAATTTCCAATATCAATCTAAATTTAATTAACAAGTTAATTTTCGATCCATATTCTTCGTCTTCACCCACTTCTTCTAAATATCCAAATTGCGATAAAATTTTTTTAGAGCCCAACTTAGCATACTTTATATTGGTTTTCACCTGTGAATCCACATCCTGAAAAGTATAGTGATATAAATCACCATTTAATGTCCCAACTATCAACAAAATATTTTTATATCTATGGAAACCATCTTCACTGCTATCTTGTTTATACTTCAATTCCTCATGCACAAATGGTGCTGTCCACGTGACAATTTTTTTATTATATAATCTAATGTTATAATCCGGGTACCACCCTCCATGATAGATAGGTCTACCACAATGGAAATTTAATCTCGCGAATCTATACATCCCCGCAATATCAGTTCCCTCTGAACCGTCGTTACCATAACTTTTTATGAAGTTTGTAATTGATTGGCACAACTCCTCTGAAACTTCTTCATCCGCATCAATATTTAAAATCCAATCACTCTCACATAATTGAGCAGCATAACTTTTTTGCTGACCATATCCTTCAAACTTATGTTCGAATATCTTTATTTTTGATCCAAAACTTCTTGCGATTTCAATTGTTTTATCTATGCTTCCAGAGTCAACAATAACAATTTCATGAGCAAAAGGAAGTACTGAATTTATGGCCCTTTCAATATTTCTAGACTCATTTAATGTAATAATAGTAACAGATAGTTTCAATGGTCTCAATATAAATCCAAATTACAAATTAATGGCACAGTACTAATAAAAATGTAAAAATCATAAAAAAGAAATATAAAATCATAGAATAATAGTAGAAATTATCTTAGATTAACTAATAAACTTTTTAAAGTTTAAAAACTTTTTTATTAAAACATTTTAGTTTAATTTAATTTAATTT
>JADGAM010000137.1 GCA_015232015.1 Oligoflexia bacterium
TGATTTGTTAGAAAAGTGTGAGAAGGTTGCGAGTGAAGCTGTAATGAAATTATCTGCGCACAAAGGAATTGAAGGAGTTAAAGATCTTGTTTTAGATCCAACTCATTTAGCATTAACTATTCATGAACTTATTAAATAAAAATGAATGGAAAAGATTAGAGTCTCATTATGAGCAGATGAAATCAATGCACCTTAGGGAGATCTTTGCTGAAAATAAGTTGCGAGCAGAGGAATTTTCGCTACAAAAATTAAATCTATTTTTAGATTATTCAAAGAATATAGTGACAAAAGATACTATGAAATTACTATTTGACCTTGCACGAGCGTGCAACCTTGGCAAGGCCATAGAAGAAATGTTTAGTGGAATAAAGATTAATAAAACTGAAAATAGGCCAGTACTACATGTCGCCTTAAGAAATCGTTCCAATAATCCTATTTTAGTTGATGGTAGAAATATTATGCTCGATGTGAATGAAGTGTTGGATAAGATGAAAGATTTTTCACAAAAGGTAAGAAGTGGAGAGTGGGTAGGATACACCGGAAAACCAATTCGTAATGTGATTAATATAGGTATTGGTGGATCTGACTTAGGGCCTGTGATGGTTTGTGAAGCATTAAAATATTATTCTCAAAGAAATTTAAAAATGAGTTTTGTATCAAATGTTGATGGCACTCATATAGCAGAAACTTTATTAGATAAAAATCCAGAGGAGACTCTCTTTATATTGGCCTCTAAAACATTTACTACTGAAGAGACTATGACCAATGCTCATTCCGCTCGTAGTTGGTTGCTTTCACGTTTTAAGGATGAAAAAGCAGTGGCCAAGCACTTTGTTGCACTTTCTACTAATAGACAAGAGGTAGAGAAATTTGGAATAGACGCTAATAATATGTTTGGTTTTTGGGATTGGGTAGGAGGACGCTATTCACTCTCTTCAGCAATTGGACTTCCAATTATGATCTCAATCGGGCCTGATAATTTTTTTCAACTTCTTTCAGGCATGCATGCAATGGATAATCACTTTCGAAATGAACCACTTGAGAGTAATATGCCTGTAATTTTGGCCTTGCTTGGAATTTGGTATAATAATTTTTTTAAAGCAGAATCCCAAGCTATCCTTCCATACGATCAATATCTACATCGTTTTGCTGCCTATCTTCAACAAGGAGATATGGAAAGTAACGGTAAAAGTGTAGATAAAGAAGGCCAAAAGGTTAATTATCAAACTGGTCCCATAATTTGGGGTGAGCCAGGAACAAATGGACAACATGCTTTTTATCAACTGATTCATCAAGGAACAAAACTTATTCCTGCAGATTTTATAGGTTTTGCAAATTCACTTAATCCAATATCAGATCACCATAAAAAATTGTTGGCCAATATGTTAGCACAAAGTAAAGCATTGGCGTTTGGACTTACAAGTGAGGAGGTTGAAAAAAGTGAGAAAGATAAATTTTTAGTGCCCTTTAAAACCTTTGAGGGAAATCGACCATCAAACACAATTATGGCCATAAAATTAACACCAACAGTGCTGGGACACTTAATCGCTTTATATGAACATAAAATATTTACTCAAGGGATAATTTGGAATATTTTTTCATTTGATCAATGGGGTGTACAGTTAGGAAAAGTTTTAAGTAAAGAAATACTAGGCAATTTAATGGATCCTAGAAAAGAATTAAAATTTGACAGTTCAAGTAATAATCTTTGTAGATATATCTCAAATGTAGGAGAGTAAAAAACATATGTATAACAATAACAATAACAATATTAATAACAATATTAATAACAATATTAAGGGTATTAAAAAAATTTTAACTGGAATAAAACCTACAGGTACCCCACACCTTGGAAATTACCTAGGGGCCATAGCTCCAGCACTTCAATATATTCATGATCATGATGGGCATGATAATCAAAATCAAGAAGTAGAATCCTATTATTTCATTGCTGATTATCATGCCCTAACAACAATTCATGATCCTAAAATCCTTCACAATTATATTTTAGAAGTGGCCGCTACATGGGTGGCATTTGGTTTAGATGTAAATAAGACAGTTTTTTTTCGTCAGAGTGATATTCCTCAGGTAATGGAATTGTCGTGGATTTTGGGCTGTTTTTCCTCTAAGGGATTAATGAATCGCGCTCATGCCTATAAGGCCTTGCTAGATCAAAATACCTGCAATGAAGATGATCCAGACGCGGGTATTAATATGGGAGTATATACATATCCAGTTTTAATGGCAGCAGATATTTTGCTTTTTGATAGTGACCTAGTTCCTGTAGGCCAAGATCAAATTCAGCACATAGAAATTGCTCGTGATATTGCAAAGGCGTTTAATAGTCGTTATGGCAAAGATGGCGTTGATATTTTAAAAATGCCAAATGGAATTGTTCGCAAAGAGGTGGCCGTACTTCCAGGTCTTGATGGAAGAAAGATGAGTAAGAGTTATAATAATACTATTCCTCTATTTTTACCCTCTGATAAATTAAGAAAATTAATTATGAAAATAAAGACTGATTCCTCGGGTCCCACAGAACCTAAAAATCCCGATGATTCATTAATTTTTACAATTTACTCAGAATTTGCAAGTGAAGAGCAAAAGAATCAAATGAAACAAAGATTTTTAAATGGGATTGCTTGGGGACAGGCCAAACAAGAGTTATTCGAATTAATGGATAATTTTCTAAAAAACCCTCGAGAAAAGTTTAATTATCTAATGAGCAATCCAGATGAAATTGAAAAACTTTTAAAACGTGGTAAAGAGTTGGCCTTAATCTCGGCACAAAAAACACTAAATCGTGTACGTAAAACTATTGGGATTAATTAACATTTAAATTATTAAAATTTTCTAATGCTTTTTCTTTTTTTATCCTTGCACTTTTTGTTGCAATCTTTTTTATTTCACCAGTTGCTTTCATTTTTCTTTGTTTATGATAACTCTTAAGGGACTTGTGATTATCATAGTTAAAAGCACCATATCTGACGTTGTCAATTATTGAAGAAGAGGTATCATTGAGAGGAGCAGCAAGAGAAGCAGCTGTTTTCTTACTTGTTGTTTTTGTTTTACTGTTGGTTTTAATGTTAAAAATTGTTTTCTCATTTAATAATGCTCTATAAATTTCTTGTCCTATGGCCTTGGCCATTAGAGGAGGAACAGCATTGCCAATTTGCCTAACAATAGCTCTTTCTCTTCCTTTAAATATATAGTTTGGAGGAAAACTTTGTAAGACAGATAGCTCTCTATGAGTAAATTGTCTATTCTCTGTTGGATGATAGTAGTGGTAGTTTTGGGTGTTTATTGTTGGAGAGGGTTTATTGCGACTTAAGCGATGATAGTGATTTTCACGAAGGCGTCCCTCTTTTATCTCTGGCCAATTGATATTAAGACGTAGATGGGTTGGAAGAAATTCTTCTTCATTTTCTTGATACCTAATATAGCGTCCTTCAGGAATATGTTTTATTCGTTCAAGATCAATTTTTTTTCCTAAAATTTTGGATTTTGGATTATGAAGATCATCTTTAATTTGATTTTCTTCTAGGTAATTTTCTAATTCTAGTAATGCTCCTCCTAGAGTTTTAGCAGGAATATACAAATTGTTATGATAAGTATCAAATGAAGGTTTTGGAAAGTTAAAGGTATATTCTTTTTTACAACCAACGATTAATGTTCTCTTGCGCCTCTGAGGAACTCCGTAGTGCTGAGATTCCAAAATATTGATATGTAATTTATATCCAATTTGATCAAATGAACTAATAATTGAATCAACTACTTGTTGGTTTTTTGTGGCCACCAAACCAGTAACATTTTCAAACATCACAAATTCAGGTTGTAATATTTTTACAACTTTAACGAAGTATTGAAAGAGTGAATTTTTTTTATCATTTGGATCCCCTTTGCCAATTGTTGAAAATCCTTGGCAGGGAGGACCTCCGGCCACCAGATGAATTTTTTTATCTCCAATATATTCCTTTAATTTTTTTTCATCGATAAATTCAATTGGTTCGCATACTGCTACAGTGTCAGGGAAATTTGCACGAATGGTATTTATACTATTAATATCAGCATCATTAGAAAAAACATTTTTAAGGCCACCCATCTCTAGACCCAAAGAGAGCCCACCTGTACCACAAAATAGATCTACAAAATTAAATTGTGTCAAAATTATCTCCTTATCTTCTTATTTCATTATTTCATTATTTCATTGCAAATTTTCTTCATTGTGAATTGTGAATTGTGAGTTTTTTTCAAATTTTTTAAAGCAAATAAATTTTTACACAAACTTTAATATAACAGAGATAAAAAACCAAGAAATAGTTGTGAAGTTAAATTTTAAAATGTAGAAATAATAATACGTTTTATTTTGATTTTTTTTGGAGGAGTGCCAATGAGGGATTTATGTTTGCATGCCATGAATGAGGCAGAGAGGCAAAAAGTCGAGTATGCGGATATTCGAATTATTAACAGCAGAGAACAGAAACTAATTACTGAAAATGAGAGAGTGTACGAGGTAAAAGATAACTTTGATCAGGGTTTTGGAGTTAGAGTTTTACTTAATGGTGCATGGGGATTTGCTTCTAGTCCTATAATTACAAAAGATGAAATATCAAGAGTAGTAAAAATTGCGGTGGCCATAGCTAAGGCCAGTGCAAAGATAAAAAATAAGAGTGTAAGTATTGTAAAAAATCCTGCAATAACTGATAGCTTTAAAACTATAGTTAAAATTGACCCATTCTCAATTCCTATAAAAGATAAATTTGATTTTATGTTTGAAATCAATAAGAAAATGTTAAAAGTTAATAAGATTAAAAAAGTTTACTCAATTGCAAACTATGAGAATGTTGACAAGTATTTCGCAAATATCTTTGGTAGCAGAATTCAATCAAATATAACAACTAGTATGTTTGAATATGTTGCCTGTGCAGTTGATGAGCATACTTCAAGAGAGCGTAGTCATGGAATTTACCCTCAAACCATAGGTTATGAAGCAGTTTTAGAAAGTGATTTGTTAGAAAAGTGTGAGAAGGTTGCGAGTGAAGCTGTAATGAAATTATCTGCGCACAAAGGAATTGAAGGAGTTAAAGATCTTGTTTTAGATCCAACTCATTTAGCATTAACTATTCATGAATCAGTTGGACATGCTACAGAGCTTGATCGTGCTTTAGGAATGGAAGAGAGTTTATCTGGAAGAACATTTGCTACTGTTGATAAATTAAATAAATTAATTTATGGCAGCCCCATTATAAATTTTGTAGCAGATTTGACATTAGAAAATGGATTGGCCACTAATGGATATGATGATGATGGAACAAAGGGCAAACGTTGGCATATTGTTAAAGATGGTATTTTTTCTGGATATTCAACAAGCATTGATACTGCTGCTGAGATAGGAATGAGTGAATCCAATGGAAGATGTAATGCGGATTCTTGGTTTTCCATTCCAATTGTTAGAATTCCAAATTTAAGTTTGATGCCAGGAAAAGATAATTTAAGTTTAGATGATCTAATTTCTGGTGTAGATGATGGAATTTATATAGAGGGAATGGGAAGCTTTAGTATTGATCAAATGAGAGAGAATTTCCAATTTGGAGGAGATGTGTTTTGGGAGATTAAGAATGGGAAAATTGGTAGAATGTTAGATAATGTAACCTACCAAGCTATAACCAAAGATTTCTGGAACTCCTGTGATGCCATTGCAGGCGAAAAATATTGGGTGAAATCAGGAGTTGCTAATTGTGGGAAGGGAGATCCGATGCAGACAGCGAAGATGACCCATGGGGCATCACCGGCCCGTTTTAGAAATATTAAAATTGGTGGAGGGAATGTATGAAAAGTGTGAAAAAGAAAGCTGCTAAAAAAGTTGTTAAGAAAATTGCTAAGAAAGTAGTAAAAAAAACAATAACAAAACCAGTAAAGGCAGCTACTAAAAAAGTTACAGTTACAAATAAGAAAGCAGCAACGAAGAAAACAATAGCAACTAAAAAAATAGCAATTAAAAAAGTAGCAACTAAGAAAGTAGCAACTAAAAAAGCTGTTGAAACATATAATAAAGAAAAACTACAAAAACTATTAAGTTCCGCCATAAAACTTAGTAGGGCCGACCACATTGAAATTTATTGTTCAATTGAGGATAGAGAGGCCACAAGATTTTCTGACAATGCTATCTCTCAAAATTTAGCACAAAAAGATATTAAAATTAGAATCTCTTCACATAAGGGAAATAGAGTAGGTAAAGTTGAGCTTAATTCATTTGATAGTAAAATGCTCGAAAATGCTATAAGGCAATCTGAAGAGATAGTAAATATCCTGCCTGATGACCCCGAGTATGTTCCACCACTTAAAAAAAGCGAAGAAAAAAAATATTTGAAATCTTTAATGAGCATAAAGGATATGAATAATCATTTAAGCTTTGAAGAGATTGCAAAGAAGATTAAAGAAGGAATAGATCCATGTAAAAAAGTTGGAGCTAAATTTGCTGGTAGTTATAAGCACTCTCGCTATCAAGAGGCATTTATGAATTCCAATGGGCTTTTTGCTCACGGATATTACTCCGCCATTGATTGGACTAACATTGTTGTTATGCCAGGTGGAGAGAGTGGTTATGCCCACTCTCTAGCATCTAATGTGTTAGATTTAGACTTTAAAAAAACTAGTAAAGAGGCGCTAACAAAAGCTATAGCGGCCCAAAATGCAGTTGATATAGCTCCTGGAAAATATACTGTAATTTTAAGTCCTGAGGCCATTGATGAGATTATACTTTATGCTTTTTGGGGCGGCTTTGAGGCAAAAAAATGTGATGATGGACTTTCATATTTAAGAGGTAAACTAGGTGAGAAAGTTTTTGATTCTTCTTTAACAGTAACTTCTGATCCAACAAATAAGTTTGTTCCTTCAATGACTTTTGATGATCAAGGTTCAGCATACAAAAAAAGAGCTTGGATTAAAAATGGAGTAATTGAAAATCTTTGTTATTCTAGATATTGGGCCTTAAAAAATAATAGAGAAGCGACACTAAATCCTACTAATTTAATAGTTGAAGGAAATGATAAAGTAACTATTGATGATTTAATATCAGAGACTGAAAATGGAATTTTAATTACAAGACTTTGGTATATCAGATTTGTTGATCCTATGATTCCATCAATTACAGGAATGACGAGAGATGGAACTTTTCTTATTAAAGATGGAAAAATAGTTTCGGCAATTAAAAATATGCGTTTCAATGATAGTATTGTTAGAATATTAAGTAGTATTGAAAAAATTGCAAAAAGAATACCTGCAGGGGAATTTTTAAGAAATTATATTCCAGCGATGAAGATTCGAGATTTTAATTTCACTAGTGGTACTACTTTTTAGTTAAGGGCCCGTCAAAAAATAATTGCTCATTTTTGTATCCAATCTTTAGGCCATCTTAAGCTTCTCCTCATTCACATCCCATGTGTTTAGTTGATTTTAGTTGATTTTAGTTGATTTTAGTTGATAAAATATAATTAATTAACTAAATCAACTAATTAATCAATAAGATGGTGTGGTGATCAAAAATGGAATTATTAGATGAATCTCATGAATTAGAATACAAAGTTGATTTTCCTCAAAACCAGCAAATATTAAAAACTGTTGTTGCCTTTGTAAATGGTTTTGGTGGTAGATTGATTATTGGTATAGATAATAAAAAGAAAATTATTGGAATTGATCCCAAAATTATCCAAGAAAAAATGGAGTATCTTCATAAAATGATTTATGAAGAACTTATACCAACAATAATACCTCAAATATTTATTCAAAAAATAAGTGACAAGCATGTTTTAATTATTGAATGTGCTAGAGGAATAAAAAAACCATATTTTATAAAAAGCAAAGGAGTTAAAGAGGGTACTTATATTCGAGTTGGTCGTAGTACTGTTTTGGCCGATGAAAATACTCTTAAAGAATTGGAGTGGCAAGGGCGCGGTATTTTTTTAGATGAGACTCCTCAATATTTTACCTCCATTGATGATTTAGATATAAAAAAAGTTCAATCCTTTCTTAAACAAAAAAAAATTACATTAACTAAAATGGTTAATGAAAAATTACTTACTAGTTATGGATTAATCTACGGAGACAACAAAGAAATATATCTGACAATTGCAGGTAATTTGCTTTTTGGTAAAACTCCAGAAAAATATCTACCTGAGGCATTTATTTTATGTTCTCACTTTAAAGGAAACTCAGGAAGAGATGCAATTGCATCGATAACATGCACAGGAAATCTTTTTGAACAATTAGATAAAAGTTATCAATTTATAATAAAAAATTTAGGTCGTTCCTATCAGATAAAAGCTACTCATGTTACTCCTAAACGAAAAGAAAAATTAGAAATTCCTCCTTTAGCAATTAGAGAAGCATTGATAAATGCTATAGTTCATCGTAACTATTTTATTTCTGGACCAATAAAAATTGCTATTTATGATGATCGAGTGGAAATTTTTTCGCCAGGAGGATTTCCAGGCCCAATAGTAATAAGTGAATTAGGAAATGGAGTTACCTATATTAGGAATCATGCTCTTTCTAAGATATTTTTTGAAATGGGTATAATCGAAAAACTTGGATCAGGTTTCGCAACTATTTTTTCAGAGTATGAAAAATATAAATTAATGAGACCAATATTTATTGATGGTGGAAATTTTATTAAGGCCATACTTCCTAGGAAAAAACAAAATATTTTGCTGAAAAATAATAAAAATGTAAATAAAGATAAAAATAAAAAAGAAGATGATACTGATGATTTTAATTCAATTACAAAGATTAAAAAACTTTTTTTTATAAAACAAAGTTGGTCTATATCAGAAATTGTAGAAGAAACTCAGATGGCAAAATCTACTATTGGATTAATTTTAAAAAATTTAGTAGTTAATAAATTTCTTATTATGAAAGGACGTGGTCCATCTACTAGATATGTTAGATCATAAAAATATATAATAATATACGGAGGGGACGAATAAATCATGAAAGTATTAACAAAATCTTTATTATTTAAATTTATTTTTGTTATTATTATCCAAGTACAAATATTTTTTGTACTAATTAACAACAATGCTAGTGCTGATTTAGGGAAAATCTCCTGTGAAAATTATAAAAATTGCAAAGAAAGCACTTTGTCTTTAGAGATGTCTCGATTAGGATTAGCAGATTCATCTAAAAATAGTTCTTTTAATTTTTATAATGTAAAGAGTATAAAAATTTTTGATAATAATAAAAAATTAATTAATGCTTTTTATGATCGAAATAATGATGGAATTATTGATCATAAAATATTTTATAAAGATGGTCTTTTGCAATCAGAAGAAGAAGATAGAAATTATGATAAGTTGATAGATAAAATAACCATAGAAACATTTAACCAAAAAGAAGGAGAGTTATTAAAAATTATTAAACTTGATAATGATTATGATGGTATATTTGAATTAGTCCAAGAGTATTATAAAGATCTCAAAGATTCCAGAAATATCAATGTTAAAAGTAAAAAATATATAAATGGAAAATATATTTTAGTTGATGAATTAGTGGTTAAAAATGGATCTGAAGCAAGTGAAGCTAAAACAAATTCGACAACAACAAGTTTAACTCCTTTAACATGTGAAAGGTCTCTTAGCATTTTAGATATACTAAGTTCTACCCGAGAAGATGTAATTTCAAGGTTAGTAGAACCAATATCCACATCTCCTTTTTATATGACCTCTGTTGGTGTTCAAATTGATAAATCATGTGTATCAAAATTAAATACTTCAACAAATAAGATGTTGCCAAAAGTTATTGTAGAAACACTTCAAGAGGGAATTAGTTGTTTAAAAGGGTTAGCAAAATATAAACCTACTTCATCCTCATCTTCATCTTCAAGTAATTTAGTTCCTGCTAATGGGGCAGCAGAAAATATAGTAAAACTTGTAAATTTACTTTCCAATGGTCTTGATACAAGTATTCCTCTCTCCTATATTTGTAGTGAACAAACTGGTTATGATTGGGATAGTATAAAAGCTCATGCTTCATATTGTAGTAGTGTTAAGGCCGAAATAACTTTGTTAGATAGAAATAAGGTTATAGTAAATCATCCATTAATATCATTAAATCCAAAAACTGGTAATAGTGGGCCTCCATTAGAAGCAATTGATGAATTGAACTTTAAAGGAAATTTTTTTCATGAATTATTTCATAACATTGGTTATCTTCACAATAAGGATATAGAATACCCATATGCATGTCAAAGATGTTGTATAGAAAAAGAAAAAAATTCTGATGATAAACCAAAATCAATTAATGATGCAAAAGAAGCAACAAAAGCAGCTTGTAGAATATGTGCCGGAAATTATGCAAAAGGCATAGATGACCCTGATTACATCAATGATTTAATTATGTTTTATACTTTAGCTGGAGATAGTAGATTTCCTGATATGCTTAAAGATCAACTTGCAAATTATCTTAGAAAAAACCCAACTGATTATAAGGCATTTTTAGCAATGAAAGAACTTATGAATGCGGATCAATCTGCATCTGAAGCAGGCAAAAATTTCAAGTTAGCAATTTTGGCATCTTTTGCATTAGAATCAAAAACTCCAGCTGTAAGTAATATGGATAAAGTACAGTTTGAAAGTTTTTTAGAGTCTCAAGGCAAGGAATTAAAAAAGGTATTACCTTTAATGCTTGAATTTGAAAATATAGACAAGAAATATAAAGGTGGACAATCAAGTGAAGCAATAAAAATGATTTTAGCTTTGGACTTAACAAAAATATTACCTTCTAAAAAACAAAATCTAAAAGAGTTAGAGTTAGGAAAAATTTTTAGAGAAAAGGCAGCAAAAATACTTCTTAATATAAGGGATCCATCTTCTAATGAAACTACAAATGGTAAACTTACACTTATATGGGTCTCAATAGAACACAGCTATACTATTAAAGATAAACTACAAAAGGATATTGATAACCTAACGGAAAAAGAAAAAGAATCTAAAAGGCCAGCAATTGAGGCGGATATGAAGGCCATCACAAAAATTGAAAAGAGAGTTGAAGATTTAAAAGAGGGAATTAAAGATAAAAAGCTTACTTTAAAAGTTGTTACTGAATTATTTAATGC
>JADGAM010000138.1 GCA_015232015.1 Oligoflexia bacterium
GGTAACTGGTCAAGGCCCTGAGGAAATTTTGATTCAGTTTCAGAGGAAAGAGGAGGCTTGCTTCCTGCAAGCCGCACGAATGACGAGGAAAATGGATCAAAATTTACCAGGGACCTGACCAGTTACGTATTTTTTACATTTATAAATAGATGCCTTGACATTAATACTCTTAATTTGTAATTGTGATTTTAATTATTGATATAACTTACCTAAGGATTTTAATTATGAAACATTTTAATATTTTTTTTAAATTTTCTTCTTTCACCTGTTTGTTTCTTATTCTTTTTTTTACTTTCACTGTTCTTAATTCTCCTCTTAGCAAAGCTAATGATTTTGCTAAAATTGCCGATACTGCTGGTTTTATCTACGATACAGATCAAGATATTTACGTTACAAAAATTTATCCACTTCAAAGATTGTTTGGATACAATCAATTATTTGATAAAATGGCATTAACAGTAGGAATGATAATTGATTCTGAGCCTGTCATATTTAATTACAATGGCAAGACATACATGATCGAACTGTGGAAAGGTCAGTATAGTGTGATGACCGGTTCAGAGATTGGTTTTTATGAGCAGCTGGGCCCTACTTGGAAATGTGTTGAAGATAAGGATATGTTAAATATCTCTTATTCCCTTGTAAAAAATGGCCTGAAAATTTTTGAAAGGAAAGGCAAGCATTGGTGGCTGACAGGATTTAAACCAGGTGTATTTGCTAATCCAGAAGAACTAACTTTAGAAAACATATTTATCGAATTTAAAGATGCAGGCATGCGAGATGCTTTTTTACATGGATTGTATAATCTAGGATATGATGATTTTTACGATAAAATAAAGATTGATTCCGATTTCAACACAAAAACACACTCTGTTAATTTTAGATTTAGTAATACTAAAACACCACAACCGTGGTCTCTATTTACTAGAAATTTTGTACAAATGTCTAACAGAGAATTAGTTCGAAAATTTAATTTAATAAAAGCATCTTTAAATCGAACAGATAACTCTCCAGAAACGATGGATATAATTTTAAATAAATTATCATTACAAAATATATTATTTTAAAGTAGATGGTTTTAGAGCGCTAAAGAGTTCATTGGTGGCCTTTTCTAAGGTAGACTTTAAAAAGTATTCGGGTGTCCAATATGCCATTGAGCTGTCACCTTTTTTAAATTTACCTAGGTAATTTACCTTAGTATAAAGAAATTTGGTTTTATCTTTTTCATCAAAGACTTCAGTTAAAGTGATATCAACATTAGCTAACTTGAAGAAAGGATTACTGCTTAAATATTCTCCGTTATATTTATGATTTTTTATCTTACTTTCCTTCTCCAGTATGGAAATTTCTTCAACATCGGGAGTGGTATTACTAATAATGGTGGTTGCACACTTATCTTGCTCTTGAATATTTACTTTAGTAAAAAATTTAAATCCCATAGATACTAAACTCCAAGTATAAAGTTGATCTTTTATTTTCAATTGAACCGTTTCGCTGACATTTGAAAGTTCAAATTTTTTACCTTTGCCTTGATTTTCATAGTCAGTAAGCATTTTCACAATCTCTTCTTTTCGACGTCCCATATTCTCGTTTTTTGTTACTGTGTAGAAAGCAGTTTTATCATCTTTAAAAATCTGAGGTCCTAAAGAAGGGCCGGTATTACTGGGAATACCGATATTACTGGGAATAATGTCATTACTGGCGTTGGCACTATTGCTGGTTATAGATAATGAAAAGATTGTAGATATAAATAAGATTAATAATATTTTCGATAACATTTTTGTAATCTCCTTAATTGTTTTTATTTAGTAACTACTCACCTTAATAATTAAAAAACAGGCGATAAGTTTTGTTATTTATTATGATAGGCCCTTATTTATTTATAAAATAACATACAAACTTCTAATCATTATTTTCCAAAAAAAAAATATATTTTAGAGAGATAAAACTTCCAGTAACTTAAATGCAAAATATCATTAACAACAACTCTTATTGATGCCAATAAAAATACACAGTTTTATTTTTGTAATCTTTTTACTTAAATATTTTTTGTTTATCTAAGCACTTATTATCACACTTAAATTAAATAAATTTAGCTTATAAAGTTAATTTTTTTTAATTTTCACATAAAATAAATATCTATGAATTCAAGATTACATTAAATAAATAGGAGTATAAAAATGATTTTAAAAAATACAAGAGTAAAACAGATAAAACAAATAAAACAACTACAACGACTTTGTGTTAAATTAAGTCTGATACTATTTTTTACTAGTCTTAGCTCTGTATCGTTACTGCAAAAAACATGGGGGAAATCTTGTGATATGGCCCTTGTAGATTGGTCATCTGAATTTCAGTGTATTACAAAATTAAAGGCCGACGAAGATTTTAGAAAAATACCATATAAAAGTAACGACATCACAAGCACAATGGATAGGATTCAAGCAAAAATAAATAAGCTTCCATCCAGTTGCCAAAAGGAGTTACCTTCAGAATACACATTAAGCCCTCTACTGGCCTTAAGTAAGTATAAATCACATGCCGTTTTAGTCTCAAACATTTCAGAAATTATACCAAACTTGCAAGCGGCCATGAAAAGTAATGGTTGCGATTCTATTGATACTCTCTTTATCATTGGTCATGGAGACAGTGGTTGCGTTTCAGTGGGGGCCGGTATTGAATGTGACAGTAAGGCGGAAATAAGTACAACAAACATAAATAACTGGGAAAAAAGTTTTAAATCATTAAATGGAAATGTTAAGCAGATTCAAATTGTTGCATGTCACTCTGGTCAAGGTGAAAAAGGAGAGAAGCTAGTCGCTGAGATGGCCAGGATTGTGGGTGCCAGTACTGTTGCTCCTGTAAAAGAGGTACGATCTGACCAAGACATCATGAAATTATCAAACCGAGAAAGAGTTTCTAGTACTCCTAAAAAATAAAGTTGAGCTCCCATTCCTAACCTAAGGCGGAAAGTACTTTTATAGGAATTTTTCAGCTAATTTTTTAAAAATAGGTAAAAACTCATTTATTATTTTTTCTACCGATAATTTGGCCATTGATTCAAGATATGTATGAACTGTTAAACTTCTAATGTAAATCATATGCTAGTAAAAAATTTTCCAAGGCCTTGCCAGATCTTAGTGCTCTACTATTTTTATCATCAATTGATTTTTGAGATTTACTTTCGTTCATAAATCACAATTCCTTCTTTATATATTTGAAAAACTAATTCTTCCGCAGCTTTGTGGATCAATATTAAATCTATAGAACATAGAGTGGGAGCGTTTTCTTTTATTTCAAAATAAAAATTTTGCCAATCAATATTTGAAACATCCGTGGCATCAAATGCAATATCATAATCTGAACGTTCTTGATTATCCCTTCTGGCCCTAGAACCAAAAAGATATATTTTTTTAGGAGAAATCATTGTGATAGCTGATTCAACAACAAATTTAATTACTTTTTCATTCTTATAATCGATTTTTTCATTGTACATGATAACAAAATATCATTTGTCTATTAGGACATCAATTACTATCTATTCTATAATATTTACTTTATTTTTCTAGTAACTAAAAAATAGGCCACAGGCAGTGGTAACAAGTAAAACATTTTAAAAGATAAAGATGAAATTATACTAATTATAAAAAGTGAAGATAAAATAAACCCCGACCAACTTAATATTTTCACATAAGATCTGGCCCATTTTTTATCATTATAAAATCCCCAATAATTTATTAAATGAAAAACAGCAAAAAAAACAATTGTAAAAATGACTACCATTTTTCCTAAGTATTGCATCTTAGTCATCAGCTCTGTAATCATCTCAGGTGAAAAATCTTTTAAGCTATTTTTGTGTAAATCCATGGAAAATTTAATAATTCCCTGCAAATTATTATATAGGCCAAAGACATATATAAAAATCAAAATATCACTTAAAGCACAAAGAGTTATTACTTCTATTTTTTTCTTTTGAAGATTTTTAGCATTGATATTGTCTCTTAATTCACTGTTCATATTGTTCATGTTCATATCACTATTCATCAAATGCTTCCTTGTAATTCTCTTTGAATATTTCTTTTAGCATCTTTTTCTAAGCTATCTTGGCGTTTATCATGAATTTTTTTTCCTTTGGCGATTGCCAATTCAACCTTAACCAAAGCATCTTTAAAATAGACTGACAAAGGAACAATAGATGCTCCTTGGGCCTTTATAGAGTGATATATTTTTTTAATTTCCCTTTTATGAAGTAATAATTTTCTTTTTCTATCTTCTTTATGATTCGAAATATTTCCAAATTCATAATGAGGTATCAGCATATTAATTAAATAGGCCTCATTCCCCTCTTCAATAATAATAAATGATTCATTAATCGATGCCTTTCCTTGTCGTAAACTTTTTATCTCTGTTCCTTGTAAAGCAATACCCGCTTCAAATTTTTCCAATAAAGTATAATCAAAAGTTGCTCTCTTATTTCTAACAATTACTTTTATCGACATATCTATTCTCATTCTCTTTAAAGCTTATTAACTGACAAATATAAATTTATAATTTGTTCCATCGACAAATCTTCGGCCCTAATTTTATAATCAATTTGCAAATCATCTAAGATTTTTTTTACATCATCAATGTTATTGCAATTATTAAATTTATTATAATTAAAACTTTTAAATACAGTTAAAAGTTGCTTGCGCTTAAATTTAAATAACTCCTTTAAAAAAAACTCATAATCATTAATTTCACTCTTGGCCAGCAACTCAGTATCTCTTTTAGTCAAAGATAATACAATGGAATCCACCGCTGGTTTGGGCCAAAAGCTATTTCTAGAAACATGATCTAGAACTTTAACCTCCCAAAAAGGGTTGGAAAGGCATTTTAGTCTATTCATTCCTTTCTTGCCTACAATTTTTTCTCCCACTTCTTTTTGAAACATCAACGTTAGATATTTTATACTTGATGATTTAACAAAATTAACAAATAGAGGTGCACTTATATTGTAGGGTAAATTGGAAACAAGCCAAACTTTGGAAAAACCATTTAATGAATCAATTTTTTTTTCTTTTACAAATTCATTCCAATCAATTTCTAGAGCATCACCTATAACAATTTGATCTTTTTTTAACAAATTTTGTAAGCTTTCTCCCAATAATTGATCTTTTTCAATAACAAAAAATGGTTTTCCTCTCTTTTCACAAGAAACAACTAGCCATTTCGTAAGTGCTCCAGCACCCGGGCCCACTTCAATTATTGCATCGGCAGTATCAATAAAATCAGAGGTGATTTTTAGTTGAATTTTTTGATCTTTTAAAAAATGTTGTCCTAAAGATTTTTTAGGATATGAATGATGTTTTTTCAATAAAACGTCCTCTAGCATCTATCTCTAATGATTTTGGATATGGAATATTTAATTGATAATTTCTTAAAGCATAATTTGCAATCATTGCTCCATTATCTGTGCAATATTTTGGTAATACAAAATGAACTCTCGTACCCTTGTTCGTACCCTCAACATTACTATCTTTATCAAAACTCTCACTAAAAACTTTTCTTAAATAACCATTGGCGGCCACTCCTCCACCTATAACAATGGGCAATTCCATTTCTCCAAGCTCATTTTTTTGCGCTATCATATTTTGGGCCATTTCCAAAGCGACATAAAGTTTTTCTTTCAAGGCCATAACAATCGATCTTTGATAGGAGGCACATAGATCTTTCATATCTTGAGAGAATGTAACTGTTCCTTCAGCAGCAGAGGTCTTAAGGATCATAGAAGGGTTTTCTTGTAAAAAATTTTTTAATGAAGTTTTGGTCCCTGAATAGCTTAAATTAGCACTATTTTTTCCCTTTAAACCTACAGGAAATTCAAAACGCAAAGGATCTCCCTCTTTGGCCAAATCATCAATGATTCTCCCTGATGGATATGGCAACCCCATCAATCTTCCCCCCTTATCAAATGCCTCTCCCGCAGCATCATCAATAGTGCTACCTATTACACAAAAATCTATTGATGATCTTACTAAGAAATAAATTGAATGCCCGCCACTTACTAAGAGACCAAGATAAGGATAAGAAACATTATCATGAAGATGAATTGCTTCTAGGTGGGCGTACAGATGATTAACTGGGAAAATTGGCCTTTCAAGTAATAGCGATAAGGTTTTGGCCAAATTTAATCCTGTTAAAAGAGGTCCTAACAACCCAGGATGAGTAGTAACAGCAATAATATCAATTTCATTAGAATTTCGAAGATTAATATTTGCCTCTTTTAAAACCTCTTTCAAAAGGGGCATTAGTTTATACATATGGTTTCTGGCGGCCACCTCCGGAACAATTCCTCCAAAGTGCGCTAAAACCTTTTCATGATTAAACGATAAATGGGCGCGAATTTGAGGAAAAGAAGGAGACGAAAGGGAAGAAGGATAAGGAGAAGAAGAAAGAAAAGTTTCCTTATCTCCACTTATAACTGCCATGGAGGTATCATCACAACTTGTCTCTATACCTAGTACAGTTATCTTATTTTTATTCATTATTACCCTTGTCTTTATCTTTATCTTTATTTTTATGAGAAATAGATTTATCTTTCTTATGCGATTTCTTACTTCGATCTTTCTCTTTTTTCTCTCGCTCCTCTTCCTCTTCCTTTAAGAAGGTTTTTATCTTATCTAGTGCAACTAATACTTCTTCTATATATTTTTTCTGTTCATTTACTTCTTTTTCTAGAACTAGACTTTTTTGTTTTCTTTCTTCAAAAACAGCAAAAAGTTCATCTAGCCTTTTAGATAACATTGAGATTTTCTCTTCGCTCTTCTTATCATCTTGAGTTAAGCGATATTTAATTTCCTCTATTGCTCCATTGTTTTTATTAATTAGTGATTCCAATTCTGATAATTTTATAGAATGATTAGAGAGCATTTGACCCGATTCAGAAAAACGAACATCACTTTGCCCAAATTTACTACTTATATCTTCTAACATTTTTTCTCTTCGTAAATCTTCTGTTGATTTACATCCAAAAAGAGCTACTTGTACTAAAACTAGCATTGATAAAATTAAGGTAAGCTTCATAATTAGTTGTCCCTATTACTGTTATTTATGATTTATGAACTTTAGTTATATTAGTTATAAATGGACTTTAGTTCATAGTGGACTGTCTCATGGCCACAAATTCGGCCCTCTCAGAAAATTGTTTTGATAATATTGCATATTGTTTGGCCTTGCTAAAATATTTTCTTTTATATGAGGATTTTGCTTTTAAGAAATAGACTTCGGCCTTTCTATAAAGATTTGGCGCCAATGTATTTGCCTTTGCTTGTTTTGCTGCTACAAATGCGGCCTGGGCCATGCTTAACTCTAGTTTTGGCCTTGACATAGTTAAACTGCAGCCAGTTAACTGAAGTAAAATATAAAATAAAAAAATAAAAAAAACCATCCTACTCTTTTGACAAGAAAGGATGGTTTTTATTTTTTTTATAAATTTGAAATTTTTTTTATTTAAAAAAAAGTATTTTGTTCTACTACTTTTCAAGAACAACAAAATTACCTCTTCTATTTTTTGACCAAGAACTCTCTTCATGTCCCATCTCTAAAGGTTTTTCTTTACCATAAGAAACAGTTGAAAGACGATCTGCTGAAACGCCATTTGCTACTAAGTAATCTTTAACTGATTTCGCTCTTTTTTCACCTAATGCCAAGTTGTATTGAACACTTCCTCTCTCATCACAGTGACCTTCAATCTGTACTTTTATTTTATCATACTGTTTTAAGAAATCAGTATTAGTCTTTAAAATTTCTTCTGTGTCAGATGAAATAACCGATGAATCAAATGGGAAATAAACAGTTTTTAATCCGCCGGCCTTATTTGAATCTGAATCACCTGCTAATTCAATGTTAACTCCAGTATCAGTAACCTGATCTTGACTTCCTGACTTACTTACCTCATCTGCTTTTTTTTCATCTTTATTTTTTAAAGCAGCACAACTTACTAGGGAAAGCGCTAAAATAACAACCATAAAACCATTAAACAATTTAAAAATCGACTTCATTAACCACTCCTTAAAACATTAAAAAAATTTTAAAATTTAAAAACTTTAAAATTTGAAAATAAAAATAAAATTAAATTAAGTTAAATTAAAATTCATTGAACGCTATAGTATTTAAAGTATTTAAATCTTTTTATGCCTTTTTAAAAGAAATTTAATAAAATATTTATCACTTGTATACAATAAGTTAATCTTGACTTTTTTAATTTATTTTAAAAATTTTTCTACATTTTCCAATATAGAGCGACTGCTTCCTCGAATTTGCGTTAAAAGAGAGTTCACCCTTTGAATGCAATTATCTCTGAAAAGTTGATCATTTATATTTTTAAGATTGATCCTAACATTTAGTGCTGCTCCCTCCGCAGCTGCTAATAAACAATGTACGCCTACACCTACATCTGATGCACAATTAGAGTTTCCATGAAGGCCGACATATTCTAACAACGGATATATCTCAGATGATTTTTCTAAGACACTAAGTGGAATTAATGTTGCTTCTTTATTTGCAGCATCGATAGTATTTTTTCTTAAAGTTTTTTGTTCATCATTATCTTTTGGCATCTTCATCGCTGCCATAACTTTATTAAATGCATCTGTATCTAGATCGATGGCCTTTAAGAAAAAAGTTTTTAACTGTTGCCCTTTTATTCCCACCTCTTCCATCTTACTCCAATGTTCGCGATATTGAGGTTTGCCATGAGTAAGGTTGGTGACCATCGCTGCAAGTGCAGAAGAAAGTGCTCCACAAAGGGCCGCCACTGAACCACCTCCAGGTGCCGGTGCATCTGAGGCCAATGTGTCTGCAAACTCATCAATTTTTTGTTGAACTAGCAACCCTTTTGTAACATTAAAATGATATTCAATGATTTTTTTATTTGCATCGAAAGGAACCACATCATTTAAACCAAGAGAAATAATTGCATTTTGTACCAACTCTTTCTCTGAAAGTGCTGCAGACAACCCTTGTTTCTGCAAAAAATATTTTCCAGCATCTAATAGAACTTTTAGAGGTACCAAACCTACGATCTCCGAACCAGTTATCCTTACACCTCTCTCATTTGCCTGTTTCAACACTTCATCAAATACAATATGCAAGGGGGTTTCATCTATATCAGTTAAATTCATAGTGATCTGCGCACGATTATATTCAGGAATTATCCAAGCTGTTGCTTTACAATTTTGATAAATGCCCGAGACATTTATTGCAGTACCATCAACATTTCTAACAATATCCCCATCAGGGTAACTCACACGTTTTGAACGACCAGACTCTCTAATATTAAATGCAATATCTTGCGCCCATTTTTTATTATTAGAATTCACATTTATATTATAAGCAACTAAACACTTTCTAGCTCCAATTGCACATGCCCCAAATTTAGGATCTAACTTTGCCGGGCCAAAATCTGCTTTCCATTCTGATTTTCCCTCTCGATCCTTTAATCCCTCATATTCACCCTTTCTAATATTTGCTAAATTTTTCCACTCTACTTTACTTGCAGCGGCCTCATATAAATAAACCCAAACACCCAACTCCTCTCCCACTCTCCTTGCTAATTTCTTTGCAAACTCTGCACACTCTTCCATTGTTACTCCACTAATAGGAACAAATGGACAAACATCAACTGCTCCCATTCGAGGATGCTCTCCCTTATGAGTACGCATATCAATCATGTCTTTAGCATTTTTTATTAATTCAAATGCTGCTTCAACAATATTATCAGGAGAACCAGCAAAAGTTATAACTGTTCTATTTGTTGCAGCTCCTGGATCAATGTCTAATAATTTTATTCCAGGAATTTTTAAAACACTATTTGCAACAGTATTATAAACTTCGGGATTAATACCATTGGAAATATTTGGTACGCACTCCACTATCTTATTTATTATGCCCATGAATTCTCCTCATTTTTAGTTTCAAGTCAAAATGAGAATAAAAAAAAACACCTTGAAAGTCAAAAAAACATTTACTAGATTTGTTTAATACTCATTTAATACTTATTTAACACTTATTTAATACTCAACTTACATAATACTCACCATAAGTTTTCAAGGAATTCAAATGGAAAAAATATCGGGAACTCAAATAAGTAACACAATAATAGAAGAGCTAAAAATTGAAGCAGATAATTTAAAAGCTAAAAATATTCTTCCAACATTAGCTGTAATATTAGTTGGTAATGATCCTGCATCTGCAATTTATGTTAATAACAAAAAGAAGGCCTGCCAAAAAGTTGGTATCATTTCACTCGAAAAAACATTGCCTGAACAAATATCAGAAAATAAATTGTTAAATATCATTGATGAATTAAATAATGATCAAAGTGTTCATGGAATTTTATGTCAACTGCCACTACCTCCTCATATAAATGAAAAAAAAATAATTGAAAGAATTGATCCTAAAAAAGATGTTGACGGAATTAATCCAATAAATATTGGCCGTCTTTGTTATGGTTCCCCACTCTATTATCCATGCACACCATTTGGAATTGTCCAATTATTAAAACGCTCTAATATTGAGATCTCAGGAAAACATGTTGTGATAGTAGGCCGTGGTCCAACAATAGGTCGCCCTCTTTCAATTATATTATCATCAAAAGGTTTTGATTCTACAGTAACTGTATGCCATTCAAAAAGCACAAGCATACAAACAATAACGAAAACCGCAGATATTCTTGTTGCAGCTATTGGAAAAGCAAAATTTATTACAAAAGATTTTATAAAAGAAGGAGTAGTAATAGTAGATGTAGGTATTAATCGCATCCCAGATGAAAATTCTCCATCAAAATCTAAAGTTGTAGGTGATGTTGATTTTGAAGATGTTTTTCCAAAAGTCAGAGCAATAACTCCAGTTCCGGGAGGAGTGGGACCAATGACTGTAGCAATGCTAATGCATAATACTATCCTGGCCGCTAAACAATAATAAAATTAAATAAAGTATAAATACATTACTTTTATGCTCATAAACTTGATAACAAACATTACTATTTTTTCTTTCTAATCTATACTTTTACATGCTAATAAGTTTATATAACAATGCAAATTGTAATAGTTTATAATAGTTTATA
>JADGAM010000139.1 GCA_015232015.1 Oligoflexia bacterium
CACACTATTTATCACAGTCAGTTTTTTATTATTTGGTCGCAATGCCATTGTACCTCATCAAATAGCTTTAATGTTAATTTGCAGTGGGATCTTAGGATATGCCTTTGCAGATTTGATGGTGTTCAACAGACAGAGGCAGTAGTTATAATGCTTATTTGATAATCGATGAAAAAATAACTTTGGTTGATACTGTAAAACACTATCTAGTCGATGAAATGATAGAAAGAATTAGAAGTGTTATTGATCCCTCAAAAATAGATTACGTAGTTTCTAATCATGTTGAAATGGATCACTCTGGCGGCCTACCTGCAATTATGAAGTTAATTCCTAATGCTACCATTTTTACCTCTGTAAATGGGGAAAAAGGACTAAAAAATCATTATTGCTGCAATAGCAATAATGATAGCAGCAACAGTAGAAGCAGCAACAGTAGAAGCAGCAACAGTAGAAGCAGCAACAATAGTAATTGGAATTTTAAGAAAGTGGCACTTGGTGATTCTATAGGATTGGGAAAATATAATATAAAATTTATTCCTACTCCTATGGTTCACTGGCCAGACTCCATGATCTCCTATATTCCGGAGTTAAAATTATTACTTCCAAACGATGCTTTCGGGCAGCACATTGCCTCAGCATCTCTCTATGAAGATGAAATAGGATGGGATATTGTTAGCTCTGAAGCGGCCAAATACTACGCCAATATTGTTCTTCCATATGGGAAAAATGTTCAAGCAGTATTAAAGAGTATACAAGAGTTACATCTTGAAATTGATATGATTGCCCCTTCTCACGGGGTAATCTTCCGTAATGTTGGTAGTGTTGATAAAATAATTAAGCTTTATGAGCGTTGGTCAACTTATACGTCCAATGAGAATAAGGCGGTAATTATCTACGATACTATGTGGGGCTCAACTGAAAAGATGGCCCATACAATAAAAGCATTTTTTGAAGAAAGCGAAAAAAAGATCAATGTAAAAATGATATCTCTCACTCATACTCACATATCAGATGCTATAACAGACATTATGGAAGCAAAGTATGTGGCAATAGGTTCTCCAACTCTAAACAATACAATGTTACCTACAATGGCCGCTATGCTCTCCTATATGAAGGGGTTGCGACCAGCTAAAAAAATCGGATTTGCCTTTGGCTCATTTGGTTGGAGTGGACAAAGTGCTAAGCAAATTGAAGAAGCTCTTAAGGAATTAGAATTTGAAATGCCTGTGCCTTCTGCAAGTATAAAATATATTCCCACACATGATGATTTAGAAAATCTTAAGCGCGGACTCATACCATTAATAAAGTAAAACTAAAATAAGATAAATAAGATAAATAAGATAAAAGACAAAAAATATCACCGTGAAAATACAGATAACTCCACCTAACGAAAATTATCCTAAATATCTCTATCATTACTTTAGTAAAATCATTAAAAATTTTTTTACTAAACAAAAAATTTATTCTTCTAACAACCCTCCTTCAGTATCTGCGCCAATAACACTAACAAAAAAAATAGTAGATGATTGGCATAAACTTTTTTTTAATAAGCAAGTTGATAGTAGTAGTTTCACTCAAGATGACCCTCTTGATATTTGTTTTCCCTATTTTTCATCTGTTAATAACATTGCATTTATAGAATTGTTAACTGCAATTAATATAAACTCTAATAACCTTCTCTTTGCACATTGGAATTTTGATGTAGTACCAGCACTAACATCTTCTTCCCCTAGTAGTTCATCAAGAACAAAACCTTTAGTTATTGGACAAAAATACGAGATAAATGTTTCACTATTAAGTTTATCAATTCTTACTATCAGAAGTTTGTTAGTTTGTTGTCTAACCAAAATTAACAATACAACAAGTGGTGAAACAATTTTTAATTCTAAAAATTATTTTAAAGTAACAAATGTTGATACATCTAATATTACTAATGAACAATTGCCTTTTTCCCTACCAGAAAATGAATTAAAAAAAATGAGGGGGTTATCAAAGCGTACTCCCTTACTAAATATAAATACTGAAAGCAAAAATGAGAATGAAAATGAAAATGAAAATGAAAATTTAATTCTATCAAAAAAAATCTATATTCCCTCTAATATGGCCATGAAATTTGCACGAGTTTCAGGAGATTTAAGTATTAATCATACTACTAAATTTACCGCAAAAGTGTTTCTTGGTTATCCTAAGGCATTTCTTCAAGGATTATGTAGTAGTAGTTTTGTATTAAAAACAATTACTAACGATTTAAATGTAAAATTAAAATATTTTGAAATCTCTTTTTGTAATCCAGTTTTTGTTGATCAATACATCACCTTTAATTTTTCAAAAAATAATTTATTTGAAATTACAGATGATAATAATCGTCTATTGGCCTTTGGTCATTTCCTATTACAATAATACCGAGATGCCTCTTCACAAAGTTCTTTATGTGAATCAATAAAACTTTGAGGGAGAATTAGACTATGCTCGTAGGAGATTCCTTTTTGATCTACAGTAACGAATGTTGCCCCACAACTTATCACTGCATTTGAATCATTATTTAAGTATGCTTGGCCCACCACTGTAATACTTTTTTTTCCTACGTGGCCTACTTGAGACCTTAGCTCTATCAAATCGCCTCTATTTGCAGGTCTTGTAAAATTAATTCCGTGAACTTGCACACACACAACATCTTCTGGTCTTCCAACAAAGCGGGCGGCCGCTATAAAACATGCCTCTACTACCCACTCAGACATTCGGCCCGCAAATAAAGTACCATGATGATTTAGGTCTCCAAATTTAACCAAATGAGCGGTTTTAGTTAAGCGTAAATTTTCAATTAATTTTTCCATAAGTAATTTATTCCAAAACTTAATTTAATAAAGTTGAAAAGTTAAAAACATTAAAAGTTGAAAGGGAAACAACTTAATAGTAATATAATAAAATATTTAAGTAAACATTCATAAATATTTTATAATTACATCCTTTATTTTTATTAAGAATAAGAAAGATATAAAAAAGAGAGGTTATTTTTGTGAAACTAATAAGCAATGAACAGCTAGCAAAATGGGAAAAATTAAATATTGAAAATGCTTTATTTGTTTTGATTGATTTTCAAAAAAGTTTTTCTTCTTTAATGAAAAAAGAGATCTATGAAAATGCTCGCACTAACATTTTAATGTTAATGAGAATGTTTAAAAAAATGAACATACCCATGATAGGTACTGAACACTACAAAAAAGGTCTAGGGCCCACAGATGAGTTGTTACTCTCTGAGTGGGGCAATTATCCTATGTTTGAAAAGATAACTTTTAGCTGTTGCGGTCTTGATCTCTTTGAAAATTCACTTGAACATGAACAACATAAATCAAAATCTCTAATGATATTGGCCGGTCTTGAAACTCATATCTGTGTTTTACAAACAGCTCTTGATCTTTTAAGACGTAATTATCATGTAGTTGTTTTAAAAGATGCAGTACTTTCTAGCTCAAAATTAAAATGGCAAAGTGGACTTGATATGATGGAAAGTGCAGGTGCTCACATAATTAACACTGAAGCACTACTCTTTTACTTATTAAAACGTGCTGACACTCCAGAATTTAAATATCTAGTAAAATTACTAAAAGACAATAAGATGGCCGCTACCGCTGCTACAAAAGACAACTAACTCACTCTCACGAAGGACAATCAGATTACTTATGATTACTAGGATTACTAGGATTTTTTAATTACTACGTATTTCGCGATTGTGGATATCAATAAATCAAAATCAATAGGCTTAACTAACACCTCATCCATTCCTGCATCTATACAGGCATTGCGATCTTCTTCGAATGCATTTCCAGTAATACCAATAATGGGAATTGTTTTCCCATGATGAGACTTGCGAATTTCTTTAGTAATTTCATGACCATTCATGCCTGGAATTCGAACATCCATCAAAATTATATCAATATTTTGATTTTGATTTTGATTTTGAAAAATCTCTAAGGCCAGAATTCCATCATCAGCAACAATAACTTTAGCATTTTCTTCTGTTAGACAATTTGATAATACTTTTTGAGCAACAGGATCATCTTCCACTAATAGAATTGTAACTCCTTCAATGGAAATTGTTTTTGTTACTGAATTAGCAGAATTTACTATTTGAAGCACATCCTTGATTTTTGCAAAAAGGGCCACCCAAGATAGTGGTCTAAAAATCAAATCAACACTTTCAGTTTTTTTTAATTCTAAATATTTTTCCAAATATTTGGATTGATCATTAAAAGTATCTTCAATGAAAATTACTGGGGTACTTTGATTTAATTTTTCTCGTTTAATAAAACAAATGCTTTCAATACCATTCATATCTTTCATATCAATATCGATAATTATCAAGGAATATTTGCTTTCCAATGCTTTAAAAAATGCTTCATTTCCAGAGCGAGAAATAGTAAAATCGAAATTTAAATTTGAATTTAAATCAGCTTTTAATTTATTAAAATTATCTTCGATCTCTTGTAAAAAATCATTCTTGTTTGAGACGATCATTATCATTAAATTTATTTTTGAGTTCATCAATTTTTCCTAACTTAAAAATTAAAACTTAAAAATTTAAGATAACCATACTCTAATTGCAGAAATCAATTTTTCTTCATTAATTGGTTTAGTTAAATAGTCAGTTGCTCCAACTTCATAGCACTTCTTACGATCTTCTTCCATTGCCTTAGCGGTTAAGGCCAAAATTGGAAGTTTAAAAAATCTATAATCCATTCTAATTTTTGTAATTGCTTCATAACCATCCATCACTGGCATCATGATATCCATTAATACTAAATTGATATCTGGATTTAAATTTAAAACATCAATGGCCATCTGACCGTTTCCTGCTTTAAATATTTCTAAATCAAAATCTTCTAACAAAGAAATAATGGAATAAATATTTCTTACATCATCATCAACTAACAAGATTTTTTTCTTATTAGCAGTTATATTATGTAAGTCATTAATTTTTTTTCTTACTTGTTTTGGAAGTTGCTCGATCTTGGCATGTAGAAAGAGCGCTGTCTCATCCAAAAGTCGTTCATTAGAAGATGGTCCTTTACTAATTATTGAGCTAGCATACTTATTAAGTCTAAATAATTCTTCATCGCTTAAACTTTTAGCAGTGTAAACAATTACTGGAGGTATCTGATTTTTATCAAGATGATCAAATTGTTCCAAAAGCTCAAAACCATTCATATCGGGAAGAATCAGATCCAACAAAACACAATCATACTTATCACTTTTTATTCTCTCTAAAGCAATTGCTGCTGTATTTGCAGTATCGATCTTGATTGTAGTTGATTCAAGAATACTTTTCACTTCTTCACAAGTTATAGAATTATCTTCTATAACTAGTAATTTTTTAATCGCTTTTTCTGAAAAAGAGGAAATTTTTTCAAAAGCATCTTCCAATAAATCGAGAGTAACCGGTTTATTTATAATTCCAACGGCACCTAACCCTTTAATGGTTTCATAAAAATCGTAAGAATTAGTATATGCAGACATAATATGTACTGGAATATGCCTAGTTTTAAGATCATGCTTTAATGTCTTAAGTACACTTATTCCATTTTGCCCTGGTAGTTTAAGATCAAGTATAATCGCACTAATTGGATACATTTTTGCTAATTCTAAACCACGTTCCCCATCTCCCGCATGTAAACATTTATATCCTTTATCTTTACAAAATGAATACAGTGTTTGTGCAAATTTTAGATCATCTTCAATGATTAAAATTGGTCGATCTTCAACTTGAATTTTTTCAAGATCATCTTGAATAGAATTTAAGGGTATAGAAGATTTAGAAGATTTTTTTATCATATCGCTAGAAGCGGGTGAATTAGAAACATTATTAGAAACTAAATTGTTTTCATAGGAATTAAGAAGTAGAGTTTTGCTAGTTTTGCTATAATTATCTGGAATAATCACAGTAAAAGTTGCTCCCTTTCCGGGAGTACTTTCAAGATGAATTATGCCTCCTAATAGTGTTACTAGCTCTCTAGTGATAGTAAGTCCTAACCCAGTTCCTCCATATTTTCTAGAAGTGCTTCCATCGGCCTGTTGAAATGCTTCGAATATATCTTTTTGTCTTTCCAAAGGAATTCCTATTCCTGTGTCTGTTACTCTAATTGCTATCATTCCTTCTTTATCTATATCTGTACATGTAAATTCTGGTATTTTAAGAATGTTACTTTGTATTTGAGAATTATCAATTCGAAAAAACATTAGCGCCACCTCACCTGCTGTAGTAAATTTAAGGGCGTTGGCCACTAGATTTTTTATAACTTGTTCGATTTTTTGTAAATCAGTAAAAAATGTTCCTGGCAAAGTACTGTCAACATTTATTGAAAACTTTATATTTTTTTCTTCAAAAAGCGCGATAAACATATTTTTAATTTTCTTTGTCAATTCAGAATAAGAAATTATTTCTGGAGAAATATTCATCTTTCCTGCTTCAATCTTTGAAAGATCAAGAATATTATTTATTAATTCCAAAAGATCATTACCACTACTATGTATGATTGAAATATCTTCAACTTGTTTAGTAGTTAAATTATTTTCTTTATTTTTTAATAATTTTTTAGATAGTATCATTAAACTATTTAGTGGTGTTCGAAGTTCATGAGAAATATTTGATAAAAATTCAGATTTATATTTGGTACTTAATTCCAATTGATATGACTTTTCTTCTAAATCAATTTTTGATTTTTTCAATTCAGTATTCTTTTTAACCATTTCTGATTTTTGAATCTCTAATAAATTAGTTCTTTCTTCCAGTTCTTCATTTGTTACTCTTAATTCCTCTTGCTGAGCTTTAAGTTCTTCCGATTGCTCTTGAGTTCTCTTAAGTAATTTTAATGTATGATCATTTGTTTGAGTAACATTAATTGCTATGGCAATTTTTTCTGAAACCAAATTCAAAAAATCTATATTCTCATCACTGAATGTTTTAAGCGATGCTAATTCAATAACCCCACACACTTTTTCTTTATAAATTAATGGAAGTGCTAGTAAAGAACGAGGAGTTGCATTTCCTAAACTAGATTCAATTCTAATATAATTTTCTGGAACTTCTGATATTGCTATCATCTGTTTTCCGCGCGCGGCCTCTCCTACCAATCCTTGACCTAGCTCAATACTAGACAGTAGATTTTTTCTTCGAGTATAAGAATAACTTCCAAGTAATCTTAGCTTGCTATCCTTGCTATCCTTGCTATCTTCTTCGGAAACATAGATAGTTCCCACCTCTGCCCCAACAGTCTTTGCTATATGGGAAATAACCTGAAAACAGAGATTATCTAGATTATTATCTCCTCTAAGAAGATTACTTAGAGTTGATTCTGCAGATTTTTTTTGATTCTGCTCTTCAAGTTTAATGGTAAATTTTCTAATATCATCTATAATCATTTTATCATAGAGGAATAAATATGTAATAATTCCAAAAGTCACACAAAAGGCCAAAATAACTAATATAGTTGAAATTGATTTAAGTATATTTGAAACTCTTACTAACTTACTGATGAAAACTTTTTCAGAATCTTCAATTACAGATTTTATTTCTATCAAGCGATTATACTCTTTTTGATAATTAATAGTATTGGGATTTACTTCCATCTGTTTATTAATTATTTGTGAAAACTCAACTAACTTTTGAATCGAATCGTCTGCATTTTTCCATGCAGTTATTGCATCTTTCACATAGGGAAAATTTCCAAAATTTCTAAACATATCAATCATGTTATCAATATCACTTGCATCATTACCTCCAGATAGTAGAGCATCAGCAGTTGTTGCAATATTCATTTGAGATTTTTCTAGTTCAATTCTAGCAACTCTATCGGCCAGAGGAATCTTTAATTCCTCTTTGAATAAAATATAATCCTCATTTTTTTTGCTATAGAGATAGGATATAAAGTGTTGGTATGCTTGATTAGTTGCTTTGGAATAAAGTGATTCACCAGAAATGTAAGCTCGTATTCCTGACATAAGGGAAAAACTTTTAAAGGTAATAAATATGGTAAATAAAAAACTTACAATAAGAAGAATGAAAAGATAATAATGTTTATTTTTTGTGTAATTGACCTCTTTTACACTTTTTATTTCTTGAGTTTTCAAATGAATTTCTCCTCACTAATATTTGAGATATTTGATTGATTATTTTTCCTCTGATTTGCATCTATTGCATAAGCAATACTCTCTTCAGTAACTTCAAGAAAATCTAGATGATTTTTGTTAAAGGGTTTTATTCCCCCAAATTCAAATACTGCTAAAACCTGATCACGAAGGATGATTGGAAAAATAAGAATATGTTTTAGAAGTATCGTTCCATCACTAAGATCTAATTTTAAATAATCATCTGGAAGCTCAGATAAAATGCGTTTATCTGAGCTAGAGACTGCTTGTCCAAGAAGTCCTTCTCCTACGTTAAAACTTTTAATAGTTTGACTGTTTTTATTTATGGCATAAGTAGCGGCCAGAGTGAATCGATTGCTTTCTTCATTATCTGTATCTGCTTTATCTGTTTTATCTGTAACATCAAAATTTTTTATATAGAAAGTTCCAGCATTGGCATTTAGATATTTAGCAAAAAACGCAATAATATCTAAATAGAAATTTTCAAATTGATTTCGTTCACTAATAAGTTTAGAAAGAAGATTTTGTCCATTTTTTTGCCAATGGTTTTTCTCAATAGCGGATGCCATTTCGTTAACAGTGCCCGCCAATACACCAATCTCATCACTAGAATCAACCTCGACTCGTTTACTAAAATCTCCTTTTGCAATTGTAGATACTATTTGAGTTAACTTAATAATTGGCCGTGAAAAAGAATTTGATACTATTTTAGAAATAATTATAACAACTAATAAAATTATAATGGCGATTACAATTAATTGTTTTTGTAGCTCATTAATTGAAGCATAGGCATCTTCCATGTCCATTTTTACTACCATTCCCCACTTAATAGAAGGAACATATCTCCAAGAGGCCATTACCTCTTTGCCTCGATAATCGATTGATTTTCCAAAACCACTTTCACCTCTTAATGCTTTATGTATTGGAATCTGTGATTTTTCATTATATTTACCCATAACTGTATCATTTTCATCAATAGCATTAAGATTATTACGAAGCGAAGTGACTGCTCTAATATTTCCTTTATCATTGGTCGCAAGTACAATTTCTTCACTTTCAGCACGACCTTCATAATTATTTGCAATTTTATTTATCTCTTCTGCTCCTATTTGAGCGGCCAAATAACCAACAATTTTTTTCTCTACATATATAGGAGTACAAATAAATACACTATAACTATTACCTGGAAGATAAAATTCATAATTAGATAATTGAGTTTGCAAAGTTTCTGAGCTTAAAGTAAAAATACGTGCTAAATTACTCTCTTTATACTTTCCGTTTTTTAAATTAGTGTAGAGAATTGATTCTCTTTTTAAGGTAAATAAGACGTCTCCTGCTAGCGAAATTAGTAAAATATTATTAAAGTCGTACTCTTCAAGATAGCTATAAAAATAGCTTTCCAATAAATGATTATTTTTATTTTCATTTCTATTTTTATTTTTAGCTAGGGAAAGCGTCTCACTTGCTATAATAGGCGAGAGCGCCAACATTCTTATTCTCTTATCAATTCGAGCAAATAAATATTCAATCTCATCAATTTTATTTTCTACAACTGCCTCTACTCTTAACGTGCTCTCCTTTAAAGTAACTCTTGCAGCAACCTTATAAAAAAAGTATCCAAAGGAGAACATTACTAAAAGGCCGACTAATAGAAATGCGATAAGTAACTTACTTGATATTTTAAATTTAGCTTTTGCTGTAAGTAGATTCATTGATTATACCTTATATTTTTTTTACATTGGCCCAGTGACGTCCCCAACCCTCATAAAGATCTTCTACAAATTGCTTCCACTCTTTTCTTGAAAAACGAGTTTCCGGATATGGTCTAGGTCTAATTGGTCTCCCTGAGCTCCAGATAATTTCAAATTGAAGATCTTTTTTGATTTTTCCAATTCTAACTGTCTTCCACAAGTGATTTGTTTCCCTATCAAAAGATACCACTCCTTCAGGAGAAGGATATGCAAAATGATAAAGTAGACGTTTATTTTTATAAATGTCTTCATTTAAGGAATTCTTAACGGCCGTACTCCATAAATTAACACCCAAATATCCATTAAACATTGGATCGTTGATCGTACTATTTTCTCCAAATTTCTTTTTAAAGCGAGCTACAAAATTTTTATTTGCAACACTATCAATACTTTGAAAATAATTCCAACAAGCGTAGTTACCTTCTAGTTTTAGATTTGGGCTTAGATCTTTCATAGCTTGTAACTCCGACTCCCCAACACTAAAAAACATCACAGGAGTTTTGTTAGTCCAGATATTTAATTTTTGAATTTCCTTCATGAAAGAAATATTACTATCACCATTAATAGTGTTTATTATAACATCTGGTTTAGTCTTTGCTATTTTTTCCGCTATTTTTGAAAAATCATTACTACCTAAAAGAACATACTCTTCACCTAGCAAAGTGCCTCCCAGTGCCTCTAAAACTAGTTTTACAATTTTATTTGCTACTCTTGGAAATATATAATCAGAACCAACTAAAAAAAATTTTTTTCCTAAATTATCATAACTCCACCTTATTGCAGGGATAATTTGTTGATTGGCAGTCGCACCCGTATATATAATATTAGGAGATGATTCCAGTCCTTCGTACTGTAGAGGGTAAAATAAAAGATTATTGTATTTTTCAAAGATTGGTTTAACAGTTTTTCGACATGCTGATGTCCAACATCCAAAAACCACTTTTACTTTTTCTTCGACAATTAACCTTTCCGCTTCCTTTGCAGAAGTTGGCCAATCAGATTTTCCATCAACAACAATTGGAACAATCTTTTTTCCTATAAGGCCGCCACTTTCATTAATTTCATCTATGGCCATTAAGGTTGCATTTTTCAGGGGAATTTCACTTTCGGCCATCGTTCCAGTTAGTG
>JADGAM010000013.1 GCA_015232015.1 Oligoflexia bacterium
GCCATTGGGATTTCTGAATCTGATCTCAGATCGGAGATCAGATTCAGACTATCTTAGCATCTGAAATCATAATATCTAAACTAAATAAAATTAATTTTTCCCTAAGATATTGAGCGTGCCCAAATTTTGAGGCAGGTAAAATTTAATATCTTTTCTCTTTTTCTTTATTATCTACTAGTAATTTATAGATTACATAAAATTTACTTATAAATAAGTATTATTTATCTATTAAAACAAAATATACTTACACAATTATTTTTAATATAAAATTTTAAAAGGATATAAAAAATGGAAAAGTCGAATATCATCACAACAATGATTTCAGTTATTTTTCTAACAACTCTTGCTTTACAAAAAGCAAATGCAATGCCTGATGTTTTTATAAAGATGGAAAGAAGCTCTGATAAAAAAACAGTATATCTTGTAGGAGATATTCATTGTGTAGAACAAGAAGCATGTAAACGTTTTAAAAAACCTATGGATGATTTTACATCGCTACTTGAAAAACTATCTAAAACCAAAAAAAAGACATCAATTATAACTGAGATGTCACAAGCACGATTAGAACAAATGAATAGTGGTACAAATTATCCATTTTTCATTGCAACTATTTCAAAAAAAATTAAAGATGTAATTGAAAAAGAAAAGAGCAAAAATAAGGATTTTAATATGACTTATTGTACAGGTGATGATGTCAGACATGGAAGTGATCAACTCTCTAAATTATCTTTTAATATGCTAAATATTGCAGAATCTAATATTAAAGCGGGTTTTTCAAGTGATTTTCAACTAGCAATTATTGCTGGCCAGTTAACAACTCCTCAATTTAGAGCTTTTGCTATATTAAATTTGGCCTCTCAAAATGCTCTTATAGATCTTGATACAATTAAAACTAAAAGCGATAAAGATATAATGAAAGAATTTCATTATGATTATTTAGTAAGAAGTGCAAAATTTACAAAATGGATGAATCTTTTTGCTGTAAATAATTTTTCCTTAGAACAACAGACAACCGCCTTAAAAACTATAGAAGAAAATAAAAATTTCATAGTAAATTTTCCACCTAATTTAGAAGCTGTGATGAATATTGCTAGCTCTGATTCTAGTAACTTTGTTGTATATTATGGTCGTTATCATATAGAAAAACCAAAAGGTTCAACCTCAACGGTACCTACTATCAAAGAGATGTTAGAAAAATTAGGATTTAAAGAAACAGCTCGCAGTGAAACCCAGATTATAGATATTGCAAGTATTATAAAGTAAAAAATTCACTTTCTCCACAAATTATCCAAGCGCTCTTTTAAAAATTTCTCTCTTCCAAACTCTGTAGGTCTATAAAAATTTGGAAACGAAAATGAATCTCCTTCATTTATTTTATTAGAAAAACCATTGTAATTTTCTTTAACAAAATGTTGTGGAAAATTATGTGGGTATTTATAATTTTGAGGATGGGTTTTAATATTATTTGGTACTTCAATTGTAGAATGCTCTTCTACAAATTTCATGGCCTCATTAATACCAACATAATTTGCATTACTTTTAAATGTTGATGCTAGATAGGTTACTGCTTGAGCTAAATTAATTCGCGCCTCTGGCATGCCAATATTTTTTACTGCTTCTAATGTTGAGGTGGCCAGTATTAACGCCATTGGATCAGCATTACCAATATCTTCAGAGGCAAAAATGATCATCCTGCGAGCAATAAAGAGAGGGTCTTCTCCTCCATCTAACATAACTGCAAACCATAAAAGTGCGGAGTCAGGGTCACTCCCTCTCATACTTTTTATGAATGCAGATATAACATCATAATGACGATTTTGATCTTTATCGTATGTACGATTATTTTTCAGTATTGTTGTTTTGATCTCTTGCAAATCATAATGTTTTGAACTATCAATGCCTATATTACTTTTAAATATAATTTCTAAAAAATTTAGTGCTCGTCTTGCATCTCCATCTGCGCTCTCGACAATTAGCTTTAAAATTTCTACAGGGAAATTTGGGTATTTTTGCTTTATAGTTACATTTTTTAAGATGCTTAATAAATCACTGTCATTGAGCTTTTTTAATTCCACAAAGTTTAATCTGGAAATAAGAGCATTATTTAAAGAATATTTTGGATTTTCTGTTGTGGCGCCAACTAAAATAAAATTGCCCGCCTCCACTCCTGGTAATAAAGCATCTTGTTGATCTTTATTAAATCGCTGAATTTCATCAATAAAAATTAAAGGCATTTTTCCACTTCGTAATGTGATTAACCTGGCCTCTTCCATGATTTTTTTTAGTTCTACTACTGAACCCAAGACGGCACTAAAGGGATAAAAATGCAATTTGCGCTCTAATGCAATTAAGTTGGCCAAAGTAGTTTTGCCTGTTCCAGGAGGACCATAAATTACAAAGCTTGGTAAATTGCTAAGTTTTAAAAAAGGAAATTTTTTTAATAGTAATTCGTACCCAACAAATTCAGTTTTAGACTTTGGTCTAGCAGTAAATGCTAGAGGAGAAATTTCATCATTTTTGATTGTTTTTTCTATAATGCCTTTGTTATCAATGTCTTTGTTATCAATGTCTTCGGTATCATGGGTAATATTACTAAAAAGATCGATTTGCATTTCATTGAAATTAGCTTTATTGTTATTGTTCATTTTAATTTATCTCATTTTTTTTCCATCAATGATCTCAAAATTGCATTTATCTGATCATCAATACTAATTAAAGGATTCATTAATTCTCTAGAATAAACTTTCCCTTCCCTAGACATCTTTTTATAAAAAATATTCCAAGAAAAATTTAAATCTTCTATTCTTTTAACTAAGAGAACATAATTATCAAAAGGAAGAATATCTTTATATAACACCCTAACAAATGAGTTCCACACTGTTAAAAAATCTATATCCATGCCATTTAAATAAGATATTCCATTAAATATCAATCTCTCAGAAATTAAATTCATCTCCCATAAATCTTTTTCAATCTCAGAAATATGTCTCATCATAAAACATTTTTTATGTTGAGACATAGATCTTTGATCATATAAGATTACGTTCGATAATTTTAAAACCTTAAATAATATTTCATCAACTCCCTCGGAAATTTTAATAAAAGTATTTATTGATTCAAAATTCTTTTGATTAAAATCATAATTTTCATATTTATTATAAGAGGCAGATGAATCCGAATTATCGGATATTGAAGTGGTTGAAGTAGCTAAAGCAACGGAAGAAGTAAGCTTATGAAATTTTATACTATTTATATCATTAATAGTTTTTATATGTAACTTAAACATTAACGCTTCAACATCACGAAATTTTAAATAAAATTTTTCTAAGATATCCTCACATGAATAATAATTATAAATATCAGTTCGATAACAACTTATTCTCCACTGATATAATAAATTATTAAGTTCATGTATGCTATGGAAATTTTTTACTACCTCTTCTGAGTAGGGATGAATTTGCCTCAAAGCAATTATAAAATCATTAATAATTATTTTTAGCTTTGGAGCAATTACTTGGCGATAATCTGAAGAATTGAGATTTAATGTAGCATAGGTGAAATTTGGAATCGTATCTTTACTATTATTAAGTAAAATATTTTTAGTAGAAGAAAAAATATTTTTAATACTTATTAACAATATAAAAAAAATTATGATGCTTTTGTAATTTTTATAAATAGGTAACATTTTTATAGTGGAAATATTTGAATTGAAATTTATATTTTAAATTTACATTTTCAAAGGAACAATTCGAAGATTAATATTTCTTTTTTCTATAGTAAAAAGATTTCCTCCAGAAGATCCAGCGCCGCTTTCATCTTTGCCGCTTTTATTTTCTTCTTTTGCGGTCTCCTTAGAAATTTCTTTGGCCAATGTTTCATTAGAGATGTACTCGTTATGCTCTTGCATAACTTGCTCTAACTCTTGGTCGCCAAGATAGAAAATATTAATTCTTTGAGCAACATTAAGGTTCATATCTTTTCGAGTACGTTGAATCCTATTAACTATTTCCCTGGCCAATCCTTCCATTATTAGATCTGGATCTAATTTTGTATCTAGCTTGATTGTAATAAAACGACTTGAGGAAACATCAACAGATCCACCTTCTTTGGCCTCTCTATAAACTAAAATATCACTACTTTCTAATTTTTCCCCTTCTAAAGTAAGCCCTTCACCCTTTTCAACTTTTTCCAACTCATGATGAGTTAACTTACTAATAAGAGCACTGATGACAGCAAAACGTTTACCAAGGCGCTTTCCTAAAACTGGAGCATTAGGTTTTGCAAATAATTTTATAAAATTACCTTCCTCAGTAGAATAGTGGATCTCTTTCACATTTAATTCATTCTTAATAAAATGTTCTAGGTGGTTTTTAATTCCAGATAAAACATTTTGTGCTTTATGAACAACTGTGAGTGATTTAAGAGGAGTCTTAACTTTAATTTGTACTTGATTTCTTATTTGTCTCCCCAGTAATACAATCTCTTCCATTCTGCCAACAGCGTCTTCAAGTTCTTCTATAATCATTTTTTCATTGGCCACCGGAAAAGGTAATAAGTGAACAGATTCACAATCTTTTAACCCACCCAATTTTTTTAGCTCTTGAAAAATACTTTCAGAAAGGAAAGGAGCAAATGGCGCCATCATGGTTGTTAAATCTTTTATTGTTGTATAGAGAGTTGAATAGGCCTCTTTCTTATCAAGCTCTAGGCCCTTCTCCCAAAACCTACGGCGATTTAGACGAATATACCAATTAGTCAATTCATCAATAAATTTAAAAAGTGCAGGAACTACATTATAAAGATGATAACCATCCATCTCTTTTGTTACTGTTGCAATAAGAGTTTGCAAGCGTGATAAGATCCAGCGATCTAAAATATTATTTCCAAAAACTAAATCACGCTCAGAATTCCAGCCATCAATCTCTGCATAAGTTTTAAAGAATTTATAAGAGTTAAACCATGGAAGAAGCACACGCCTTACCATGTCTTTTACACCATCATCATTAAAACGTAATTCTTCTCCTCTTACAAGACCAGAGTTTATTAGAAATAATCTTAAAGCATCAGCTCCAAATTGCTCCATAAGTATATCGGGAGCAGTGTAATTTTGCAAGCGCTTGGACATCTTACGTCCATCTTTTGCCAACACTAATCCATTTACGATTACATTTTTAAATGCTGGCCTTTTAAATAGTGCTGTAGAAAGGACTGTTAAAGTATAAAACCATCCTCGAGTCTGATCCAATCCTTCAGCAATAAACTCAGCAGGAAAAGTTTTTTCAAAAATCTCTTTATTCTCAAATGGATAGTGTAATTGAGAGTAAGGCATAGAACCAGATTCAAACCAACAATCTAAAACATCAGTAATACGCTTATATGTTCCCTCTTCTCCTGCAATAGAAAAAGTTAATGGATCAACATTTTCACGATGAAGATCATTTATTTTTACACCACTATATTTTTGCAACTCTTCTAGAGAACCAATACAAATAAATTTTTCAGTAACATCATTTTGCCAAATGGGAATTGGTGTACCCCACACCCTATTTCTTGAAATCGCCCAATCACGTGCACCTTCAAGCCACTTGCCAAAACGACCATCTTTTATGTGATCAGGAACCCAATTAATTTGTTGATTGCATTTAATTAAATCTTCTTTTATTTTTTCTACATTCACATACCATGAAGAAATTGCTCTATAAATTAGTGGCGTATCTGTACGAGGACAAAATGGATAAGAGTGAACAATGGTTGCTTGGTCGTAGAGAAGTCCTTCTTCTTTTAAGCGCCTGATAATTATTTTATCCGCGTCTTTTACATACATTCCTACGTAATCTGTAACCTCTTTAGTAAATTTTCCATACTCGTCTACAGGGCAAATATTTGAATTTGGTTTAAATCCAAATTTTTTCATCACCCTATAATCATCTTCACCGAATGCTGGTGCTTGATGAACAATACCCGTACCATCTCCAATGGTAACATAATCATCTGCCAAAACTTTAAAAGCACCATCGCTTTCTAATTCTTTAAGGTAAGGAAATAGTGGCACATAACTCATTCCCACTAAATCTTTTCCTTTTAAAATCTCTTTAATATCTAATTTAAATTTTTTCCCATACAAAGCATCGAAGCGATCTTTGGCCATATAAAATTGAATTTTTTTCTCTGGATCGCGCGCGCGCACATATTCGATCTCTTCATTCACACATAAACTTAAATTCGAAGGAAGTGTCCAAGGAGTTGTGGTCCAAGCAGCAAAATATAACTCCTCACTGTCACCATCATCATTAACAACTTTTTTTCCACTCTTAAATAAGATTGTTATTGCTGGATCTTGGACATCTTTGTAATTTGATGTTGCTTCAAAATTAGAAAGAACCGATCCAAAAGCAGTTGAGATAGGAACAACTTTCTCACCTTTGTAGATTAAACCCAAATCCCATAAACGTTTAAAGGCCCACCAAATGGATTCCATGAATGATAAATCCATCGTCTTATAATCATCTTTAAAATCTACCCAACGACCTAAACGTCTAACTGTTTTTTCCCACTCTTTAGTATAGCGAAGAACTATTCCTCTACACTCATCATTGTATGATTTTATTCCATGCTTTTTTACATACTCATGAGCAGACATCTCGAATTTTTTATCAATCTCTTGCTCTATGGGAAGTCCATGGCAATCCCATCCAAAGCGCCTTGATACATAATACCCTTTCATAGTGAAATATCTTGGTACAATATCTTTTAAGGTAGACGCCACTAAATGTCCATGATGCGGAAGGCCTGTTGCAAAAGGAGGACCGTCATAAAAAATATACGGTGTTTTTGCTCTGGTATTTTGCAATGACTTTTCAAAAATTAAATTATCTTGCCAAAATTTTAAAATCTCTTTCTCTTTTTCTGGAAATGAAATCGCTTCAGTGGCCACGCTAGCATTAACATCTTCGTCATCTTCGATATTTATACTTACATTACTATTTTTGTCATTTTTGTTATTCTTGTTACTATTGTTATTAATATTACTCATGGTAAAAACCTCGCAATTTATCAACTAATCAAATCCGGTAAATCAAAAAAATCAAAATCAAAATCAAAAAATGCATATCAAATTGTTTATGGAAATTTTACTTAATTGTAAATAAAAATGATATGCTTTAAATATATATATATATATTTATATCTACTACGTTATATATTACCAATTAAAATCTCTATATAAAACAGATGGAGAAAAAATTTTTATGTATAAATATAAAATACTTTTAGTAGATGATGAACCTGATATTTCTGAACTTTGCACTCTTCAAATAAAAAAATCAATTCCTGATGCAGAAGTAATTTGCGCAACAAATGCCACTGATGGTTACAGAAAGGCCAGAGAAGTAGCATACGATGTAATTTGGACTGATTATCGTATGCCTAGAATACTAGGAACTGACTTTGCTTTGGCCCTCAGAGAAACTCATCCAAATTATAATGTTCCAATAATTATTTTTTCCGGGTATATAGACGATGCCAAAAAAAATTGCTCTATAAAAGATAACATTTATTTTCTTTCTAAATATTCAGGAGTAGAAAATGCTGTGGCAGTTTTAATAGATATATTACAACAACAAACAAAATTAAAAAAAGAAAAAGCTGAAATTACCTCTGATAAAAAATTTATTCCTCTAAACTCTCCACTAGCAAAAAATTTTATTCTTTCTACTATTCATATTATACAACTAATGTGCAACTTGAATAATGTTAAACAAACAAATGTTTCAATAACAAAAAATCATCAAATCTTAAACGCAGATGTAGTTAGCGTGGTTAACATGTCTACTGATGATTTTAGCGGCTATTTTCTTTTAGCATTTTCTAAGAAAGTTTTTTTAAGTGCTGCTGAACAATTTGTAGGTAGAAAATTTTCTAGTATTGATAATGAAAATTCAGTTGTAGCAGGAGAACTTTCCAAAATTATTTTTAGTCATACCATATCTCAAATAGATGGTAATGGCGAGATAGATAATTTACAACGAGAAAACCCTCATTTAATTATAGGTAAAAAAATTTCTATAACTGGACATAAAAGTAATATGGCCATAATTACTTTCTCTAGTGAAATAGGCGATTTTCTTATTGGTATTAACCCAATTGAATCATAAATTAAAGGCAATTATAAACCATTGATAGACCAACCTAAGATTTTTATTTTAAAAGGATAATCATTGATGAATGCTAATAATAACAATAATACCATGAAACTTTTATTGATAGAGGATGAAATGGACATTAGTGAACTTTGCGTGGCCTCTATTTATGAACACATTAAAAATATTAAAATTTATACTGCTTCCAATGCTCACGATGCTTATCGAATGGCACGCAAAGAAAGATTTACTGCCGTATGGACCGATTACAGCATGCCTAAAATTTTAGGTACGGAATTTATCTTGGCGCTCAGAGGATTACCTAACTATAGCAATATCCCAGTCTTATTATTTACTGGTTATGTTGATGAGGCCAAGAAAAATTGTAATTTTCAAAACAATGTATATTTTGTCTCAAAAGATGAAGGGCTCGATAATGCTGTTAAGGTATTAATGTCTATACTTGTAAATCACACTGAAAAAAGTAGTTCTGATGATCAAAAAACAATCCAGGATTTATTACAACATTTTAGTGGTTCAACCACACATATTATGCAAATTATGTGTGATATTGAAAACATTATTCCTCAAAAAATTAATGTTCAAGAAAACCTAACTACTCTTGATATTGAAATTGTTAGCGCATTGCCCATATCAATAAATGAAATCCCTTATCATTTCTACCTTGCATTTCCTAAAAAAACATTCATAAGTGCAATCGAAAGATTATTACAAAAGAAATTTAAAAAAATAGTTTATGATTATGCAGAAGCTTGTTCAGAATTAATAAGTATCATATTTGGACATGTGAAAACCAAAATTTGTGATAAAGTCATTTTAAGTAGTTCTCAACCCAATCTTTATGTTGGAAAAAAATTATTTCTCCCTGATAAAAAAAATAAGATTTACTCTGTAGATTTTCATTCTTCAATAGGTGAATTTGCCATAGGAATTATGCCAATAAATAAGTAAATAAGTAAATAAGCAACTGAGTAAATAAATAAAAAACTGATTTACTTAGGGCCAATCCTATAACCTTCAGATTCTAGGCGCCAAGGATCGAGAGAGGAGGCGTACTCTCCTCGTACGCCGCACGAACGAGAGACGCAGGCAACGACGAAGATGGGTTATTATGATTGGCCCTTAATTTAGACTACACTTGATAGTCTAGCTTATTTAATCTACACTAATCTAAATCACATTAATGTATTTCATTTTTACTAATGTTTTTTGGAGGGTAAATATTTATGACTATAAACACCTCGACAAATTCGAATGAATCTAGTCATCAAAATCAAGCAACAGTAACAACACTGAATACAAATTCCACAACAGAAAAAGAAAAAAGCAAAGAAAAAGGCCAAGACGAAATATACCAAACTGAATTACACTGGTATCGAACTGTTTATCAAGGAGACCATGTTCCCCAATTAACTGTTCGAGCAGTTGTAATGGGAATGTTTTTGGGTGGCTTTATGTCACTTTCAAATTTGTATGTTGGTTTAAAGACTGGTTGGGGTCTAGGAGTTGCCATCACTGCTTGTATTTTATCTTTCACAATCTACAAAACTCTAATGACTATTTTCCCCAATTTCTTTAAAACTGAAATGTCTATCTTAGAAAATAATTGTATGCAATCAACTGCATCTTCTGCTGGTTATTCAACTGGTGGAACTATGGTTTCAGCAATCGCAGCTTACTTAATAATCACCGGCAATCATATTCCATGGCCTACTCTCGCGCTCTGGACTTTTTTCCTTGCAACACTTGGTGTTTTCTTGGCCATCCCTATGAAGAGACAAATGATTAATCGAGAACAATTAAAATTTCCAAGTGGTATCGCTGCTGCAGAAACTTTAAAGAGCCTTCATTCTAAAGGAGGAGACGCGATTATTAAGGCACGTGCTCTTGGATTTGGTAGTCTTTTTGGAGCGTTAATTGCTTGGTTTAGAGACGGAGGAAAACCTTTTGCCATTCCCGGAATGTTACCTCTTCCCGGAACAATTAATGGCATTCCTTTTGTGAAATGGACTTTATCGTTTGAAATGAGTGCTATCATGATTGCCGCTGGTGCCATTATGGGTTGGAAAATATCTTGGTCCCTACTCTTAGGAGGTGCAATCAATTACGGAATTCTTGCTCCTAAAATGGTTGAACTTGGTGCTATCGATGCAAGTAAACTTGGTTATCGTGCAATCGTTAGTTGGAGTACATGGGGAGGAGCTGCTATTATGGTCGCTTCAGGACTTCTAACTTTCTTCTTGCAATGGTCAGTAATAAAACGCTCTATTGTTAATTTCATTAGTGGCCTAAGTAAATCATCATTATCCTCATCAAAATCATCGACCTTTGCCGATAAAATTTCTGATTCCAAACTTGATCCTTTAAAAAGAATTGAAGTACCACCTCTATGGTTTGCAACTGGGGCCATTCTTTCTGGTGCGGGTTGTATGGCACTTCTATACTTTGCATTTCATACTTCATTTGTAATGGGAGTAATTGCAGTTGCCATGACGTTCTTCTTAGCATTGGTTGCATGTCGAGCAACTGGCGAATCAGATATCACTCCTATCGGGGCCATGGGAAAAATTACTCAATTAGCATTTGGAGTTTTAGCTCCAACAAATATTATAACAAACTTGATGACTGCCTCTGTAACTTCCGGGGCGGCCGCTTCTTCAGCAGATTTATTAACCGATCTTAAGAGTGGTTATTTGTTAGGAGCAAATCCTCGCAGACAATTTATCGCTCAATTTTTAGGAGTTTTTGCTGGAGTATTAGTTGTAGTTCCTGCTTTTTATTTATTAGTACCAGACGCTTCCATGCTTGGTTCAGACAAGTGGCCTGCCCCTGCAGCTCAAGTATGGGCGGCAGTTGCAAAATTACTTGCACAAGGCCTACAGGCCTTACATCCAACGGCCCAAATTGCAATCCTAATAGGATCAATTGTAGGAATAATATTAACTTTAATTGAACGAAATGCTCCTGAAAAAATACGGCCTTTTATTCCATCATGTATGGGAATTGGTCTTGCAATGGTAATCCCATTTTTTAATTCACTATCAATGTTTATTGGAGCTTTAATCGCTCTTGTTCTAACTAAAAAAGCTCCTGTTGCAGCAGAACGCTTTATAATTCCTGTTAGCTCAGGTATTATTGCAGGTGAATCTATTCTTGGAGTTATTATTGCTTTATTAGGTGCTACAGGCATTTTATAAAATAATTTATAAAATAATATATATGTTTAATTTTTCAACTAAACTTAAATTTTTACGGGCCGCTATTACCAAAAAAAACCCCATCTACGCGCAAATTGCAATTGAATCTCATTGCAATTTGCGCTGTAGAATGTGTGGACAGGCCAATAGTAATAGCAATTATAATAATAGCTATCGTGCATCTTCAAATTTAAGTTTAGAACAAATTGATAGAATTGCTTTCAATCTACAAAAAACTGGTTTGCCCTTAATTGTTTTAACTGGAGGTGAACCATTTTTACGTTCAGATCTAGATGAGATTATAAAAATTTTTAATAAACATAAAATTGCTACCCGAATTCAAACCAATGCTACCCTAATTACTAAAGATAAAGTTGAGAAGCTTTTAGCTCTTGGTCTTACAGAATACTCTGTATCACTTGATACTCTTGATGCTAAAAAACAAGATTACATTAATGGAATGGAAGGTTCATGGGAAAAGGCCATCCGAGGAATTGCTACTCTTTCAGAAGTTCTTCCAACTACTACTAATTTTTCACTAATAAATACAGTCGTATCAAACTATAATTTACTTGAATTACCTACTATCTCAAAATTTGTTACGGCCATTGGCTTTTTTCATTCATTAATCCCTGTGCACTTTGAGATAAAATCACAACAACAAAGAGAAAATATTTTTCGTTCCAGTTCTTCAAGCAATTTAATAATATCTGCTACTGATTGGGAGATTATCGATGATATTTATTCACAATTATTACAGATGAAAAAATCAGGCCATCATATTCACAATAGCAAAATATTTTTACAACAAAGTAAAGAATTCTTAAAATATGGAAAACCTTCTAATTCTAGCTCAACTTCTAGTTCGAAATTTACAAAAAATAAGTTTAAAAATAAATGTGATTCTCCAAATTTATATTTCCATATCAATTCTCGTGGTCACATGACTCCTTGTCTAGACCTTATCTCTGATATCAGTGTTCTGGATCCTCAATTTATTTCAAAATATATGAGTGGTGAAATAAATAAAAAATTAAAACAACTAACATCTAATTGTTCAGGATGTATCTATCCTTGCTATGCTGAAATCAGTTATTTTTGTCACAGTTTTAGTGCTTTTATCGAAAGAGGATTTGGTGAAATAAAATATAAACGCTATAAACGCAAATCGTTAACATTCGATCAAATATTAGATATGAGTAAAAAATACTCTCTATCATCATCTTCTTCATCTTCATCTTCATCTTCGTTTGAATCCTCAAAAAAACATAATAATTTTGGACATCAAGATGTTTAAAATCAAATTCAAGTTATCTCCTTATTTGGAGATATTTTCAGTAATTTATATTTTAATACCAAATTTTATCTTTTTTTCTTGTTGGCCCCAAATACCCATCGCAATTTTTTTAACTTTATTACTCGTAATTTCAAGCTTTTTAGTTATTAAAAATTTATACAACGATAGTAATAATGATAATACCCAAAATAAATATCAACAAAAATTTGAAACCAATCTACCAACCATATTTATTTGTCTTATTGGTATAATTTTATGGGTTTATTTTTCTGGTATTGGTGGTTTTTATTTTCAAAATGGTGATTATGAAAAACACAATGCTATCTTCTATGATCTAGCAAACTTCGATTGGCCTTTAACATATTTATCTCCTGCTTCTCTTACTTCTGATCTCAGTACACAAAAATTTCCTATGGTATATTATTTTGGTTATTATTTAACTCCCACACTTATTGAAAAATTTACAAGTTTAGCCATTCATGAATGGTTTATCCTTATTTGGTCAATCGTTGGAATCTCGTTAGTTTTTTTATGGATCGTTAAACTAACTAATAAATTTACAATTCTTTCTCTGATATTTATGATTTTTTTTAGTGGTTTAGATTTAATTGGATATATATTATATAAAGGTCATCTGCCCACTTCCTTCTCAGAACATATTGAATATTGGACATGGGTTTGGCAATTCTCCTCCAACACAACAATGCTTAATTGGGTTCCTCATCAAATAATTCCTGCTTGGATTCTCACTCCCTATATAATACATCGAGTTTTTGAAAAAAAAGATATCAGCGACGTATTCTTCATTAGTTCTATGAGTTTAATGTGGACTTCATTTATTTCTATAGGACTCTTTCCCTTTGTGGTAATTGGTTCCTTGCTCTATTTTAATAAAAAAGTATTTTCATTTCAAAATATAATTGCCGCTATTTTTATTGTTCCCATTCTAGCTTTATTTTTTATCAGCGTTGATTCCCATGTTACTCATGGATGGGTTATGAACATACATCCTAAATTAAAATTTTACTTGTGGGTCCCAATATTTATTTTTCTTGAAATTGGAATCTATTATCTTTTTATTTACAAGAAAATTATTGCCATTACCAAAAATGATTTTAAAAAATACTCTTATGTTATAATTGCATTCTTATCTTTGATTACTGTTTTGTTTTACCATTATGGTGAATTTAATGATCTAGGAATGAGAGCATCTATCCCTGCCCTTTGCATCTTGCAAATATTTTTATGGCGTCACTTGCCTCCATTAAAAATTTGGTACCGTTCAATATCTTGTTATATTTTCTTTTTATTATTTATTATTGGGGCGGCAGCACCTTTAATGGAAATGATTCGCTCTCATACTAATCCACAATTTTACATTCCCTACATATCACTCCCCTACTGGGGTCGAAAACATATTCACCTTACTTCACAATATTTTGGTAAAGGAGATTCATTCTTTTTTAAATATATTGCAAAACAACCTAATGAAAAAAGTAAACTGCAAGTTATTCCTCAAGATGTTTGGCAACGTTTTCAAATGTTTCGAAGACAGCGCGAAGAGATTAGATCAAATTAACTACTGTTTTACAGTTAATTATCTATTAAACAATAGCGAATTTTCCCCCTAATGATCCACTATATAGACTAGCTAATTTTTATTACAAAAAAATTAAATTTTTATCAAATAAGATGAATTAATAAGAAATTAAATTTAAGCTGATAATAAGTTGGTATATAAATAAAGAATTTAAATAATAATAGAAAATAAAATGGAGCAAAAAATGAATAGGCGAATTGGTTTTTTAATAGATATGGATGGAGTTATTTATAGAGGAAATGAACTCATTGATGGTTCAGTGAAATTTATAAATTTATTAGAACAAAGACAAATACCTTTTACTTTTCTTACCAATAATAGCCAACGAACACAAAAAGATATTATTGTAAAATTAAATCGCTGGGGATTAAAAATTAATGAAGATAATGTTTACACTAGTGCTCTTGCAACAGCTCGCTTTCTTTCACAACAAAAACCAAACGGAACTGCTTTCATTGTAGGGGAAGGAGGCCTTTTTAATGCTCTTAATGATGTAGGATATGCCATTGTTGATAAAAATCCAGATTTTGTAGTTATTGGTGAAGGAAGGTTGCTCAACTTAGAAATAATGGAATTGGCCGTTAGATTAGTTTCAAAAGGGGCCCGTCTGATTGCTACCAATTTAGATGCCAACTGTCCAACAGCAGAGGGGGAAATCAGACCAGGCTGTGGTGCTTTTGTTAAATTGATAGAAGAGGCCACGGGCAAAAAAGCTTTTAGCGTTGGTAAACCTTGCCCTATTATTTTTAGATCCGCTAGAAAGAGACTTAATCTTGGAACTGATGATACCATTGTTATAGGTGATACTATGGAAACTGATATCTTAGGTGCTGTTTCTTTAGGGCTTACTTCTATTCTAACTTTAACCGGCTCTACCAAAAGAAATGATTTAATTAATTATCCTTACCGACCAGACATTATTATTGAATCAATAAAAGAAATGCCAGATATTTTGGATTCACATATATTGACTGCTAACCTTAATCATTCTGATTTTAAAGATAGCGATTTCAGAAATTACAAATTTATAGAGACGTAAATTTAAGGACAACTTAAGAACAATTTTATTATTAATGTGTTTTTACATGAAACTTTGAAAAAGCTGAAAAAATTTAGATTTGAACATATTCCATTTTGTGAAAAGATCTTTGTTTTTTTCTAAAGTAATTTTTTGAGTTAGTGCTGGTCTATCAAATATTTTTTTACCACAAACAATTTTTTCATCACTATCTTTTAAACCAAGATCATAATCAAATATATCACTAATTTTCTTTCCTAAGTTTTCGTCAATAACTAATGACATCAACTCAGAATTCATCTTTTCACTTCTAGTATTTAAATTACTAGATCCAATCATAGATGCCACATCATCAATAACAAGCGTTTTACTATGAACCGTGGCCCCTGGCCAATAACTATCTGGAATATTACACTTATATATTTGAGATAACATTTCTGCATATTTTTTTACTTTTTTATTTGATAAACCAAAGATAAATTCTTTTTTTAACTTTTCTTTTTGTTTATCTCTCTTTTTCTTATCTTTTTCATCTTTAGATAAATCATTTAGTATTTTATCTTTCTCTTCTTCTTTTAATTTTGAAAATGCTTGAAGTTTATCCGTATATTTTTTTTCCTGTTCCTCCCTATCTTTCTCAATAATATCTTCAAATGGTTTGTTACCTTGCCACTCATAAATTATTACGCCACTTTTTAATAAATCTCTATAATGGCCTAAAGCTGCATTATAAATTGGTTTGCCAACATCCAGAGAATTATATGAATTAGTAATAATCTCAACTTTAACTTTCCTCTTGGCGGCATCCATTAAAGCATTTTTCATTTCAGAGGTTAAAGACATATATGGAATAAAAATACGAGCACTCTTTTTAGCATGTTTTAATAAATATTTTATTGTTTCTAATGTCTTTGTATAATCTTTCCATTTGCCTTTTTCAGAACCTTTTTTCTTTACTAATTTATAATTTGATAATGGATCATCAAAAATTATTCTCACTTTGGCATTAAGTGAATCCATATTATCGGAGGCAGGGACTAGTTTAGGAACCACGCTATCTTTGTCTTTGTCTTTGTCTTTGTCTTTATCTTTGTCGCTAAAAACATCACTTCCAATTTTAGCAACACTTGTATCCTTTTCATTTTTTTTATCTGAACTATCGTCATCTTCAAGTTTTTTTAATTTTTCTTTTGCAGACAACTCAAATGGATATACTCTCTTTGGACGATTTTCTTTTAAATAACTAAAAGCTGGGTCATCTGCTAAAGCATCATCCATTAGATATCCTTGAAATAAACATGCACTTTTGGCCTTTTTCCAAGGAGCACTAAAAAAACTTTTAAAACTTTTAAACCAATTGCCCATTTCGGTTTTTTTCACATAGAAATTCTCCACTTTCTTTGCTGCTGGCCCCGAAATTAATACATCTGTATCATGCCATCCTTTTGGCCCAACTGCCTGATACTCATCTCCAATATTTTGTCCACCTACTATCACATGTTTTCCATCAGCAAGAAATATTTTTTCATGAATATGGTTTTTTAAAAAATTAAATGACCAATTTTCAAACCAGGCCGGTGAATTCCATTTAACAGAAGGTTCATCAAATAATCTATCTAATCTTTTAGTGATCTTCTTTCCAAATGTATCTCCAACCGATAACGGTGATGTCCAATCCAGCATTAATTGAAGACTCATATTATTCTTCTTTGAAATAGGAGCAATTCCTAATTTTTTATTTGAAAGAGCATCATACATCAATTCCCCTTGTTCATCTGGAAACCAATAAGGAACAGTTAAATATAAACGCTTTTTTGCCTTTGCTATCAATTCCAATCTTTCGTTAAGTGCTTTTGGTCCTCGATGAAGCAATTTCACCTGATCTTCGGTCTCTTTGCAAGCAGTAATTTCATCTAAATCTGCTCGCGCCTTTTTAGTATTTAAATATTCTAGTAAACTTCGAGTGTCTTCTTTTTCTTTCTTTTTTGATTGAGATGCTAAAACAAACTGACAACAAAGGATAAAACTCAAAATAATTATAAATATATTTTTCGAAATATTCTTTTTATTTTTAATAATAATTAAATCATACATTTTTTTATTTTCCTCTTATTATGAAATGTAAGACAGGTATTAAAATATTAGTTTATCGTTTATGTAATAGTATAAAGAGAAAATGTTTAAATGTTGCTTATGATTATAATAGAATAAATAAAAAAAATTTAGATTTTGAATAAAATGTAAAGCTTATACTAATTATATTTTTATTTTTTGAATTAATTAATTGGGAATTTAAAAATGTAAGTGCCAATATTTTTTATCGAATTAACATTTTATTATACATTTTATTAAAATTTTTAGAATTCTTCTGGAAACCAAGGTAATAACCAATCTTTTTTAACTTTTTCAATTTGTTTGCGCCAAAAAGTAGACTTTAAAAGATTTTTCAAAAGATAAGGTTTATCTTGTATTACTAGTGCTTTATATTCTCTTATCTTTTTATCAAAATCATCTGCAGTACGTTTGGATACTTGGGATAAATCTCTTCCAAAAACTGTTCTGGCGCCAAATGCTTTATTAATTTCCTCTTTAGTTAGTTCTTGTAATTTTGTTTTTGTTTTTTTGAATTCCAAAAAAATATCACTTTTATCTTTAGAAAAAGTAATACTATCATCAAGTAGACGTGAAACCTGATTTAAAATAATCTCTTTATCAGTCCTTGAATAAATGGCCTCATCCATAATTTCTGAAGGTCTTTTAGTTGAAGGCCTCCAACTTGCAAAATCATTGTATTTTTTAGATTGAATAACATAATTAAATTTATTATGAAAATCACCAGCGGGCTTTGGTATCCAACTACCCCCACGTTCTAACGATATTTCATCAATAGTAACAAGTCCGCTACTATTTCCAATTACTGTTCTTACTATTCCTCCTAAAAAGGGAAACCATCGCCCTGGATGTCCTGAAAAAGTTCCAGTTGATTTATAAAATGGAATCCATTCTTCAGTTTTACCTAAATGATTTTTATATGATAAACCTTTTACTTTAACTAAAATCATATCCCGGTCCTTCGTGGGATCTTCTTCATCTTTAAATATGCCAATAGGAATCACATCTTCGATCTCTAAGGAATCAAGAAAATTTTTATCCTCTTGTTCTTTAACTTGCTCTTTTAATTGTTCAGATATTTTAATAGCGTTCAATGTGCTGGTTGTTGTAGATAAACAAGAAGGCATTGTTAATGTTGTTACTGCTGGTAGTGCTGTTACTGCTGATGCTGATGCTGATGCTGATGTTAATGCTGTGTTTGTTTGTGTTTGGGCTTCTTCTTTCTTTACTACAACCAACTCTGGATTTTGGAGGCCACCTTCTGTTGCTCCCCATGAAAAACTGCTTATAGACATTACATAAATAATATTTATTACAATTACAATAGTTACATAATTTTTCATCATAAGAAGATTTCCTTAATATTTTTTATTTAATAACTTAGATCAAAGTTACAAATATTATTTTAACAGTTTTTGTTTTTTTTAAAAAAGTAATTCTTTTAAAATTTATATCAACTCTTTGTTATCAACTAGATATCTTTTATGAAATAAAATTAATTGTGATAACAAAATGGGCATTTTTTGCTTGTTGTTTGTATTGAGCGGATTGTTTTTGAAATTAAGAAGACAGAAGTTTTAGAAATGAAATAAAAAAGATATTATTGATTATTGAACTGCTTTTTCGTAATTAATAGCAACATTTTCTAAATCAATATCTTTAACATCGCTAACTCTTACAGCAGTATTATAATTAATATTTTCTTTTAAGCTTAAAGTAGCATGGGAATCAGCTCTAGTATTTTCTGCATATTTTTTATATTTTGCTATACCTAAGTGAACTGCCACTATTTTTCCATTTTGAAGAATTGGCGCTCCGGCCGAACCAAGATCCGTACTGTGTGTATGATAAAAAAGTCCACTAACTGGAGTAAACCATACTTCCCCAATTTCCGATTTAACTATAGAATTATCACTATCCCTATAGGTAACTACACTTACTATTTGTCTCCCATCTTCAAGTTTTGATGATGAAAAAAATTCATTTATTCCATCTACAAACATAACTGCTAACTTTGTTTTTTTATTTATTCTTAATTTTTGAATTTTTCTCTCTTTTTTATCACTAAAAGCGAAAGTATAATCCCGGAGATTTTGTTCATCAACACAACCAGCAGCTGTTGTTACGTGATTTTTACTGCTAGCAAATGCTGTACATATCGCTCGACCTTGATAAAGAATACTTCCAACTTTTTTAGTAAGTTCATAATCATTAGTGGCCACTCTATCATCTTCTCCTATAATTGCAGCATGAAGGGCCAAAGAGGATAAAACAAAAATAAATAAAGTTATCATACTCATAAATACAAATTTGAATTTAAATTTAAAATAATTCTCATTTTGATTGTAATTTTTGTTTTGATTTTTACTTTGATTTTGCATAAAAGCTCCTTTGTAAGTTAATAAAAATTAACGATAGATTTGAAAAAATTTTCTTTTGTGATCACAAAGAAATTAAACAAGCAACAATTATGCCAATTCCAATTCAATAATTTTGAGAGTATCTTTGAGAGTATTTTGATATTTTAGTTCAAATTTTAAACCAAGCTTTATAAGAAAACAAAACTGTATCCTTATTTTTAAACCGTTTGTGTTTTTTGTGTAATTTGTGTAATTAAATAAGCGTAATGAATTTTTGGGTCTCTAAAATCAGCAGGAATCGTTTGTTTGGTTATATCTTTTATTATTATTTTACCTAGATCATTGTTATCTTTATTAGTAATTTCATTAGTAATTTCGTTTAGCAGGTCGCTTGCTAATTTAAAATCTCTCTTATTTGTAGAAAAGAAAATTTTACCAGTATTTTTTTTTAAAAGGGGCAAAGCAAGCTTAATCAGCATCAAGTGATCTCTTTGAACATCAAAATATCCTCGATCAGCAAAAAGTGATTTTCGTTTTTTAGAATTAGAAAATGTTGGTGGGTCGATAATTATAATATCGAAATAATAATTATAATCTTTCTTATGTTGACACTCTTGTAAAAAGGTAATCACATCACTTACCACAAATTTATGATTCTCATTGTCTATCGATGAATTTGATGTGTTTGATATATTTGATGTGTTTGATATATTTGAGATATTATTTAATTTGAAGTTTTCTTGGGCCCAATTTTGATATGTTTTAGACCAATCAACACTCACTGTTTGAGCACCTTTCAAGGCCGCTACTACGCTAAAAGATGCGGTATAAGAAAAAAGATTTAATACCTTCATATCTTTTTCAATTTCTTTATAAAAGCGTAATCTCAGAGGGCGATGATCTAAAAATATCCCTGTATCAATATAATCATGCAAATTAACCAAAAACTTAGCTTCGCCTTCTATTATAGGAAAATATTGTTTTATATTTTGTAAACGTTCATATTGAAAATTTTCATGATCTTGAGTCTGACGGGTTTTTATTATAATTTCATTATTGCTATCATTGTTATTACAACTGCCACCTAGGGAAAAAAGCTCTCTTAAGGCCGCTATCAATTGATCCAGATGTTTTTTCCTTAATTCCTCACCAACATCTTTTTTTCCCTTCTCATAAATTAAAAAACAATTCTTGTACACATCAACTATGTAAGGATATTCAGGAATGTCTTTGTCGTATAATCGATATGCTTCAAGATGAGGACCACCGCTCAAAAACGATCGTAAACGTTCACGATTTTTTTTGAGTCGGTGGTAAATCATATTCATTTTATGTCTATTATCACGATAATTCTTACCACGATAACTCTTTTAAGTATTGAGCAAATGCTAGTGAGCGGGAATCGCAGCTATATGCTTTTTCAATATTAGGTTTAATGTTACTTGCAACCAGTCTCATTTTTTTCTGTAAAGAAATATCCTCATATAATTCATCTTGAATTTTATCAATCTTTGTTAGCACTTCTTCAAGCGATGTATATTCAGCGGCAAACTTATGTCTTAAGCTCTTAATGCTTGATAAGAATTCCAACTCTGCTGCTAATAAAGAGATAATTTTATGTATTGAATATTCATATAATGATAATCCTGCACTCTTGTTTAGAAGAGTTAGATTACCATCAATATTCATAAAACAACCAACACTTTCCATCATCTCAGTGCAAGAGATATTAACTAGCGCTTTTTTTCCAGTATCAAAGTTAGATATATTTATAATTTTAGTACTCGCTGACACGCTTGCAGGAATTAATTTTGAGTCTAAATAAGTGTTAACAGCAAGAAGCGTTTTTCCATGTAACTTTTTTAAATCACTACTTTTATCAACATTAATTGCTTCCGCCTTAAGCATTTTAAGAATTGATGAGTTTAAATCACCATCTAATTTACTGCCTGGGTATACTGTAGGTGCACTGTTTGCTTCAAAAGCTGTTTTGGATTTTTTATTACCACTTTTACCGCTACTCGTGACAGTTAAATAAAATAACTTGGCCTTCTTTAATTTAGTATAGGTTGATAGAGCATACATATCTTCTATGGACATAAAGGGAGAGATTACAACTGCTAACTTATTACTCTTAGATGCTGTATCAAGTGTTTTCTTGGCAATCTCAATTGCCTTTGTCATCTCTTTATCTTGAAGACGTTTGTTAATTTTACTTTCTTTTCCTCTTAAAAGTTGATGACTAAATCTTCCTTCAGCACAAATCAAAGCACTATTAACAACATCTTCATCAACACTTTGAACTCTACGTATTTTTCCATCAACCAAAGTTACATTTAAAGCACATCCACGTGCACATGCGGTACAACTTGTAATAGTTTTTTTATTATCGAAATCCCATGGTCCATCTTCTTTTGTTTTTGTATTTATATTTATGGCCCCAGTTGGGCAAACATCGATACACATTCCGCAAGCATCACAATTAGTACTTTGTAGGGCATCTTCAAAGTTTGGAGCAATATGTGTTTTAAATCCACGATTAACAAATGTTAAGGCAGAGATTTGACGAACCTCTCGGCACAAGCGAACACAATTACCACAAGTAATACACTTGTCTGCTTCGAAACGAATAAGTGGATGGCGATTATCTACTTCATATTTTCTTTTTTCACCAACAAATGCTTGTTCTGTTGCCGCGTACTCAGTTGAATATTTTCTTAAATCACAACTATAACGGGCGGAACATCCACACTCAATACAACGAGTGGCCTCTGCCACTGATTTAGCATTATTCATGGCCACGTTTATGGCCGCATATCCATCACCGGATAAACGTTTTTCTGCTGGATAAATTACTTCCTGAGCACGCTTTTTATGTTCAAAGCGAGGAGCAAAATCTTCTTTATTTAATTCAGCAATACGTCCTTTAGAAATACGATATTCTTCATTAAATTTAATTTCATTACCACCAAGATATAAATGGATTGCTTTGGCCGCCTGATAACCTTCACCAAGGGCACGCACTACTGTGTCTGGTCCAAAAGCACAGTCCCCAGCTGTAAATACACCTGGAACCGATGTACACATAGTTTTTGTATCGTAAACAATGGTTTTCCATTTTGTTGAGTTTAATTTTGTTTCATCACTCTCGTTATTTAAAAATGTTAAATCGGGATCTTGGCCAATTGCACTTATTATTAAATCAAATGCAAGTTCTTGTTCACTTCCAGGAATGGGAACAGGTTTTCTTCTACCTGATGAATCTGCATCTCCTAGTTGCATATGATTTACTTTTAGAGCTTTTGCTTGGCCCGCCTCATCTGTAATTACCGCAAGTGGTGCAACTAAAAATTTAAATTCAACACCTTCCTCCTCGGTCTCATGTTGTTCAATTGGAAGTGCAGGCATTTCCGCTTGAGTTCGTCTATACAGTAGGGATACCTTTGCTCCAAGTCTTTTGGCCACACGAGCGCAATCCATGGCCACATCACCGCCACCCACAACTGCCACGCTCTTAGGATGGGAAAAATTTTCTCCCATAACCACTCGACGTAAGAAATCCACTCCGCCAACCACACCCGCAACATGCTCATTATCTACACCCATTGATTTAGATCCTTGAGCACCTATTGCAATTAAAACAGCATCAAATCCATCACGCTTGAGATCTGTGATAGTAAAATCACGGCCCAATTTTTTATTCATATGAGTGTGAACACCTAGATCAACAATAGAATTTATTTCTGCATCCAATTTATCCCAAGGTAATCTGAATTTTGGAATTCCATATCTAGTCATTCCACCTAACATTGATAGCTCTTCAAAAATATGTACTTCATGGCCTTCTTGGCGAAGGTAATATGCAGATGCCAGTCCTGCAGGACCGCCTCCTACAATTGCAACTTTTTTCCCAGTGGCGGTCGCTGCCACTGCTGGCATGTAAGCTCCCTCTTTTAAATCAAATTCCGAGGCAAAACGTTTAAGTGCACGAATCGCTAGGGGTTCATCAACAATTCCCCTTCTACACTCTTTCTCACAAGGATTTGGGCAAATTGTTCCGCAAACTACAGGCAGCGCCAGACGAGATTTTATTAATTTTACCGCCGATACATAATCACCATTAGCAATGTGCGCGATATAACCTTGAACATCAGTTCTAGCAGGACAGCTCAAATGACAAGGGGCCACACAATCGCCGGCGTGATCCGAAAGCATTAGATCCAAGGCCATTTTTCTCGTGTCTACTACTTTTTGAGAATGGGTGCTAATTACCATTCCCGGCAAAACTTTAGTTGCACAAGCAGGTGGTAAATTTCTTGCTTTCTCAACTTCTACCACACAAAGAAAACAGCTGGTGAAGGGATGTGTTCTGTGATTATAACACAAAGTTGGAATCTCAATTCCTTCTCTCTTTGCTGCTTCTAAAATGGTTATTCCCTCAGGAACTCTTACCTCTTTGTCATTCAAGGTAATTGATATTAAATTTACATTTTTTTCGGAATTTGAATTTGTGTTTGTATTTGAATTTGAATTTGAATTTGAATTTGAATTTGTATTATTATTTATCTTCATAATTTTTTAACCTCTCTACTACTCATTACTCATTACCATTAACTGATTACTCTACTTGAATTGCTTTTATTCTACATGTGTCTAAACATAGGCCACAGTTTACACACACTTTGTTATCAATTGAATATGATCCTTTTTCCCTCTGAGTTCCATTAATTGCACTAACTGGACACACTTTCCTGCACATATCACAAGCAATGCATTTCTCTTTAATTATTGAGTGAGCTATTAATTTTTTACAAACTTTGGCCCGACATTTTTTCTCATTAATATGCTCGATGTATTCTTCTTTAAAATATTTAAGGGTTGTAAGTACTGGATTAGGAGCAGTTTGACCTAACCCACACAAACTGGAAAGCTTCACCTGATTGGCCAATTTTTCCAACTTGCTCAGATCATCCATGGTACCTTTTCCCTCGCAAATTTTATTGAGTAACTCTTTCATGCGAAGACTTCCTATTCTACAAAAAGTACACTTCCCGCATGATTCAACTTGTGTAAAATCTAAAAAGTAGCGGGCCAAATCCACCATACAAGTTGTATCATCCATAACAATCATACCACCAGAACCCATGATGGCGCCTGTTGCATTGATTGTATCATACTCGATAGTTGTATCAAATAATGATTCAGGAACACATCCACCTGATGGACCACCTAATTGAGCAGCTTTAATTGGTCGACCTGTTTTTGAACCTCCACCAATTTCATAAATCACTTCTCGAATGGTCATTCCCATTGGAACTTCTACTAATCCCCCTCTAGCAATTGCCCCTGCTAAAGCAAAAACTTTTGTTCCACGAGCATTGTTAGTTCCATATTTTGAATAAGCATTTCCACCATTAACAATTATCCAAGGAAGATTTGCCAATGTCTCTACGTTATTTACAACTGTAGGTTTACCAAAGGCGCCTTTAATGGCAGGAAATGGAGGACGAATTCGCGGCATGCCTCGTTGCCCTTCTATAGAAGCAATAAGTGCTGTTTCTTCACCACAAACAAAAGCACCAGCGCCTTGCTTTATTTTTAATTCAAATGAAAAATTACTGCCTAAAATATTTTTCCCCAGAAATTTACGTTTCTTAGCATCGACAATTGCTTTAGCAAAATTTTTAACCGCCAAGGGATATTCAGCTCTAATATAAGCGTAACCATCAGTTGCACCTATTGCATAGGCAGCAATTAACATTCCCTCTAAAACTGAGTGCGGATCACCTTCTAAAAGCGACCGATCCATGAATGCGCCAGGATCACCCTCATCTCCATTACAAACTAAATATTTTTTATCTGAAGTTTCATTCTTAGCAAAAAGCCATTTAGTGGCAGTAGGAAAGCCTCCCCCTCCTCGTCCCTTTAATCCTGCTTCCTTCACTTCATTAACAACATCATCAGTAGACATTTTTTGTTCAAGAATTTTTTTTATCGCCTTATATCCACCTCTATTCATATACTCTTCTATAGATGTTGGATCTAGTTCTCCAACATTTCTTAGAGCAATTCTAGTCTGTCTTCTTAAATAATTTCCTCTTTGGTGTTCAGGATCGAGGGATGAATAGATCAATAAATCACTGGCCTGATCTCCTTCACCTAAGTGATATTTTATTACCGACTCAACATTTTTCTTATTTAATTTACCATAAATAAAATGCCTTCCATCTGATTCCTTAATCTCTATTACAACCTCTTGATGACAAATTCCTTTACAGCCTACAGTGTGAATATCTGCTACACCCTTGGGTAAAATAGATTCAATGGCCAGCAATACTTCTTTTGAACCCGCAGCGATTCCACAGGTTCCTTCACCTACAATAATTTCAAATTTTCGCTCTAAATTATTATTACTACAATTATTATTATTATTATTATTATTTATTTCTACTTGCATAATTTAATACTCCTACTCACATTTTCTTATCTCAATCATACAATTACCATCTTTCTTTACTCTAATTTCAATTTCTCACCATTTGCCTCTGCATGTTTTTTAAGCGCCTTCTGAGCATCCGCCCCACTTAAATTACCAAAGACCTCACCTCCAATTGTCATTACTGGTGCTAAACTACAACATCCCAGACAGGCCACATTCTCAATAGTGTAAGCAGCATCAGCAGTGGTATCTTCTTTTTCATCCATAATCCCAAGTGAATTACGAATTGATGTATTTAATCTATCAGCTCCCGAAACGTGGCAAGCAGTACCATGGCAAACTCTAATCAAATTGCGTCCAATAGGTTTTAGTCTGAATTGAGCATAGAATGTGGCCACGCCAAACAATTGAGAAGCGCTAATATTAGTATTTTCTACAACTATATCCATTGCTTCTCTCGGTAAATATCCATAATGAGTCTGAATCTCCTGCAGTATAGGAACGGCCGCTGAAGAATCAATTCCAATTTTTTTAATCCATTGTAGAATTAAATTCTTGTCGACTTGCTGATAATGAGATTTACATTGGCATTGTTTTTTAATAGGAGTTTCTTTTTTCTTGATCACAACTTTTTTTGTAGAAACTTTTTTGGCAGCAGTTTTTTTCACAGCAATTTTTTTTGTTACAATTTTTTTTGTGGCAACCTTCTTTGCTATGGCCTTCTTGGGTGCAATTTTCTTTGTTAAAACTTTCTTTACTGCAACTTTCTTTACTGCAACTTTCTTTACTGGTTTCTTACTTGCCTTACTTGGTTTCGAGAGAGCCTTTTTCATAACCACACAACCTCCTAGGTCTTAATTCTATTCCATGCTTGAACATTAATTGAATATAAAATATTGGGGAGATTCTATCACAAAGAATTTATGATTAGGAATGATAAAGAAATTGTATAAAAGTTATGTTTAAGAGTGATAAAAATTACTTTTTAATTTTAACCATAGGCATTACTTGGATTCTAGCGCTCTAGCGCATTAGTCTCTTTTTTCTTAGGCGACAGCAGGTATTTAAATCCCGATCTTGCATATGCTTTAGATATTCTTGTAAAAAGTGAATCATCATCATTTGTATTAAATTTATTTTTATTCTTTTTAACTTCATTTAATACATTTTGAGCATCATTTTCATTTAATGCTGATTTTAGAGAAGCATTCTCTGTCTTTGTAGTATTCTGGTAACTAGAACCAGGGCCACCCATATTTTTATTTCCCAAATCAGCATTCATAACATCCACTACAGTAGAAGAGTTTTTTACAGAAGAATCTTGCTGCTTATTTTTACTTAATGATTTATTACCCTTACTCTTGCTATTATCGTCTTTACTCTTTCCCTCTTCTTTTTCTAAAGTAGCTTCATTTAAAGGACCATCAAACATGACAGTTTTGGAGCCTTCAAAAAATGATTTCCCTGAAAGAGCATCATACATCCGATTTCTATTTTGTATTAATTGCTCAACTCTTTCTGCATCTCCAACGCTTTTTTTCCATTTATCAAATTCCATTTTTCTATCTTCTCGAGCTTTTTTATATATCGCCTTAGCTTTATTTAAAGCTGCATTGTAATTTTCTTGAGAGCTAGCATCTAAAGATTTTCCATATTTATTTGATAATCCATCTGCATTCAATCCCTCACCACCTTCCGTAATTACTGGCCCCGCATAACTTGGCATTCCCACATTTCCTTTTTGAGTACCAACTTCTATATTAATTTTATTTTCTTCATATTCAGGAGTCGGTGCCATTCCAGATTCCGATGCAAGTCCCCCTTCAAACCGAATCTTAAAATTGTCTGCATGCCATTTATATTGGCGCGCTCTTATAAATAATCGATCTTGTACATAATCTTTTAAACCTGCAGCTGTAACTTCAATAGAACTTATCATGTCGTAAGCAAATTGATAGTAAGTTAAAAGACCAGAGGGCGGGAAAGCAACTTTATCAGTTCTTATATATGGAAATAAGAAATGCATTTTATAAACATATTCAGCAAACATAAATATATTTTTTTCATGCTCGTCTTTTTTATTGCAATAGTCCTTTCTATTGCGTTCTTCATATACATCATCAAGGTTTGATCCATTAACACACTTGTATTTACTATTTTCTTCAAATTTACCAAATACATTCTTTTTAGCATAGGCCATGGCCTCACTCTTAAATTTTTCCTCAAATTTATCTTTTACAAGATAATTTATAAAATTTTTACTTTTATCATTAAAAAAAGATAAATCCTTTCTCATCTTGTCGTTAGGATATTCAGGAATTTCTTGTGCTGTCAAAAAGGCATTGGCCATAGAAAATTTTTCAGCAATATCATAGTAAGGCAAGGAAGCTCTGTCGACCAAGGTGGTTCCGTCAAGTATATCTGGAGGTATCAATGGATTTATAAAATAAAAATCGGGATCACACACTCTTTTACCTCTAGGACCAACCTCTTTTTCAAATCTGTAGCAAAATAAATCTCTTATACAAGAAGAGTCGGGAATTCTTCTTTGATTACAAATAGAAGGATTTCTAATATTAAAATTAAGATAATTTCTTAGACAATTAATATTTATATCACACCATAGATATGGAAACCTACAATCGGATGAAGGATAATATTTAAATTTAGTTTTAAGGTTCATCTTTTCATCTATATCCTTAAACATTTTTCTCGTTTCAAGACTAGATTTTGCAGAAGCAGCTCTAGATATTAGATCATTATAATATTGTCCAAAAGATCCATAGCCACTATCAGGACCAAAAATTACATTCATCAGTGAACCAATACAAGCTGGATCACGATAACTTGCACAAGTCCAACTCTGGCTCCAACCACCATGAGGTTCATCGAAATTACTCCATATAGTTTTATATTCAAAATTTTTAAGTTCATTATAAAGTACTTTAAAATCCTCCAGCAAATTTGCATATTGAACAATTGCATTTTGGCGCATAAACGCTTGTAATTCAATGAAATCACCCACTACCTCAATATACTCTGATTGATTATCATTTTTACTATTTGCATTTTTCATACTATCTTTGGTCTTAGAATCATCCCTAATGTTACACAATTTCTTTAAGCAATCATTTTTAAATACCCTTTGAGTAATTACTCCATCCTCTATTAATTTTTTTCTTATATTAAAATACTTTGTGGCCATTATTCTTATTTTTTCATTAAGAAGCGTATGCCTATCAGTAGCTAAAGCTGCACTTGTGGCCGGAATAGCATCTTTATTTCCTTGAATCATAAAGGTCATTGCATTTAAAAATATTTCAAATTGACTAATGGGAAGTGGAGACGCTTTAAAATCACATAAACTAACACACTCATTATTAAATTTTTCTTCTGAATAAGCTGTAAATAAATTTTCAGATTTCCCCACTTCCACATTATTAGTAGTAGTCTTGGCCGCCATTGCATTCTCAACAAAAATATTTAATACGCTTTTTAAAATCCATACAATAAAAATATTATTTTTATTTTTTTTATCATTACTTGCACTGGGAGGTGCCATATCCGGAGTACAAACATTGTTTGTATTTTTAATTAGACCCAAACAACACATTTGATTTCCATTTGCTTTTTCCCCAACTGGTATACAATCAGAACAGATATGTGGCACTCCACAGATCTTTATCATTTTTCCATTCTCATAAACATTTTGACAAATTTTTGTACAACATTCACTTCCACTATCATCTGTACACTCTTCTCCTTCACCTTTACAATTGGGCGAAACCACAGAATTATCAGAATTTTTACATTCTCCTAGAGGATAGCGAGTTGTAGGAGGGAACACACATTCCTTAGTACAACACTTTTCTGGTTCACATTTTTTATCACTATTTTTTACATTACTGTCGCTATCTATTGTAGCAACTCCATATATGCAACCCTTCTTATCTTTATTATACTTTTCCTTATCTACAATAAGCCTCTTCTCATTATCAAGTTTTGCAGGTCCACCAAAAGATATAAACCATAATATTCCATTGTAATCTAATGAATAATCTCTAATTTCTCTACATGCTAATCCATTATCACATAATGCAAGCTCAGGAATGCTAGGATTACAAACTTCATCGTTGTAAATAACTTTTGAACACACAATTTTTGATCGACACTCTTTTTGATTTATAATATCTGAAAAACAATAATTAGATATGCAATCATTATCATCATTACAACTTGCTGCTAAGGGTTTTTTTGATGGCGCAGAATTGAGCAATGTAATGTCAGCACATTTTAATTTCCTTCCTTCTGAATTGGTTGCTTTACAAAGAAAACTATCTGAGCAACTTTGCATTTCATCTCTATCATCTGATAAATATTTTAAAACTGCATTATAGTAGGTATTAATCGCATTCTTTATATTATCTTTTTCAGAAATATTAATGTTTGCAGCTGTACAAATATTTTCATTTAAAACCCATAACAAAAAATTTTTGCGCTTTAAATTAGTGATATTTTTTACCTCAGCATTAAAGGGTTCCATGGGTTGCCCTTGATCTGAAATATTTGTTCTCCATCTATCACATAAATATTTTGTATAGGTGTCAGGAGAGGGTCTTGGTTGGATAGTATTGTAATATTGAGCAAGATCGTCACTGTGCCTATTAGTAATAAGATTATAGGGTCTCGTAGGATCATATGTTGGATGAATCATTCTAGCATCAACATAAGCTAAATATTTTGCTTTTTCTTCTGTATAACTTTTTATTAGTGCACTCTTTTCAGTTTCAGCTGAAAGTACTTTTGCAAACAAAATCAGGAAAGCAATAAAAGTTAATATAACAAAAAGTTCCAATGGTTTTTTTAATTTTTTCAAAAGCATAGTAGTACTCTCAATTTATAAATGATTATAAAAATTAGCTGTATACTCTCATTTTCTACTAGCTGTAATAATTTTGCTATTTATATTTTCTTAACCAGTAAATTAAAAAAAAGGTATGGACTTTTATTAAGAAGCTGTTTCAATAGTTGACGAAGATGATGAATCAGATCCATCAACTTTAGTAGGCGGGGAAACAAGTTTTTTAGCATACTCTTTTAAAATTTTTCTATCATATTTCAGACCTTTAAACTCATTTATTTCATCTAAAAAGATTATGCTTTTTGGAATCATATATGATGGCAATTTATCTCTTAAAAAATTAATCACTTTTTTAAGAGGAACTTTTCTTATCGTCTCAACAAATGCCCAAGGAATCTCTCCAAATTCTTTATGAGGTACTGCTACAACTATGGCATCAGCTACCCAAGACATTTCTTTAATCTTTTCCTCCACTAAAACTGGATCAATTTTTTCTCCTCCCGATATAAATATATTATCTTTTCGTCCTAATATTTGCAGATCACCTCTATCATCTATAAAACCAAGATCGCCAGTTCTATACCATCCTTCTTTATCAATGTTTGTAGGTGATATAATCTCCCCCTCACTATTCAAAAAACCCTTACAAAGCGTTTCACTCTTAATAAGAATTTCTTTATGCTCATTTACCTTTATTTCTCTGCCTCTTAAAGGTTTACCTGCAGAGTAATTTGATAGATACACATCACCCGCTCTTAAAGCAGTTACTTGCGAACACATCTCAGTCGAACCATAGGTCAAACTAATTTTAAAATTTCTTTCCTTGGACCAGTCAAGAGGCCACTTAGGGGTAGGTCCTCCCCCAATTAATATGGCCTTCATTTTACTCAGTTGATAAGTCAATCGCTCTTTAATTACCAAACGTACAAATTGTGTTGATACCAATGAAACAAAATCTGGCCCATGATCATAAATAGCACTTTCAATGCCTGAATTTTTATCTGGGATAATTAATTTACTACCAGCAAGTAATGCTCTAATAAAAATCATAAAACCACCAACATGATATAGTGGCAGTGATAGCAATGCTTTACTTTCTATGTTCATATCATAAAATGCAATTGATTCCACAGCACTGGTGATCATACTTCTAAAAGTATGCACCACTGCTTTCTGAGTGTCCGAACCATTACTACTAGAAGAAAGCATTATGAATGCTTCTTTATCTAAGGAAATATTTTCTAAAGTTTCGGATGATAATAGAAAATCCTTATTCTTTGGATACATCTCTTTATTATAATAAAAAATTTTTTCATTTATAACTTTTATATCTTTATCACCATAATTTATCCAATATACATCATTGAAAAATTTATCAGTACCTTTATCATTTGTAGCGCTCTTAGCATTTAATGAATTTGCTATAGGGGAATTTTTTAAAATTCTTAACTCTTGAGATTGCTCTCTTAAATCAGTATTTGTTATTAAATAATCAAATGGGTATTTTTTTATTATCTCTTTCAATCTTGCTATAGGATATGTCGCAGGAATGCAAAATGGAATTATATTAAATTTCCATAATAATAAAACAGTATTAATAAATTCAAAGCTGTTATTTAAATAAACTCCACAAATTTGTCTTTTATTTTTATTCTCATTTTCATTTTCATTTTTTCCTTCTCTTTCTTTATGAAAAATTTTCTCTTTTATTAACATTCCAGTAATTTTTTTGTTAATTTTGGCCCATTCACCGTAACTAACATTTTTCTTTCCTTTAGTGAAAATAATAGCATCTAAATCTTTGTACTCATCAAATGCTTTACCAATATTTATATATTGTTCAGTCAAAACATTTTTTTCTTTTAAAAAATCATGTATTCTATTCATAAATTTTATAGTTGTTAAAAAAATTATATATTGATTGCAGTAACTTTTTTCAAAAAATTACTTATGTTATTAAAGTCTAACATAAAAAATAATTGTCCTTTTTCATATCTTAAGTCTAACTCTTTTAATGACAAATCACACTCCATAAATTCAAAAGTTCCTAGTCCTTGAGGAAAGTGATCATAATTTTGATTTGGATTTTTAAAATAGTTGATATAAATAATTGAATATAACATTAATGTAATACTCGAATCATATGTGGAACTTAAAACCAGTGTAATTCCTTTTTTTTGAGCATCTTTTGCAATCTTAAACATGGTTGAAAGGGTTGTGACGGTAGGTTTTATAATTATTGCTTTGGTATTTGTGGGTAAATTATTAATTTCCAATTGTTCATTTTGATCAATATAATCAAATAATAATTCATCCAATCCAAGTTTTGCATTATATTTATACTTTTTTAATATCTTATCTAAATCCTTAACTGTTGCTTTATCTGAAACAGGATCTTCAAAATAAAAAATATCAATTTTTTCAGAAGAAAGAAAATTAACAACAAAATCCATTTCCTGTTCAGAAAAACTCATATTAAAATCAAGGACAATTTTAAGGTCTAAAATATCATTTTCTTGTTTTAGTTTTTTGATAAATTCTAATTGCTTGTTTAAGATCTGTTTTTTGTAATTCATCTTTATCTTCACTGCCGGAAGTACAAAAGATTTTAATTCATTAACAATTTGTTTATATTCTTTTTCATTCGCAGGAGGAGATAGGATTAATTTATATATTGGGATAACAATATTTTTTGCATCAAAGTTAAAATTTTGTTGCATACGATTTATATACCAATATAACAATGCCTCTTCTAAAGCAAAAATTAAGGTTGAGGGTAGTTCTTCTTCGTCTACATCATCTTCGTCATTTTCCTCCTCCTCATTCTCATTCTCATCCTCATATTCCTCATATTCCTCATCCAACAAACCAAAAAAGCGTTTTTGTAAGTTAAATTTTGTTATATCAATTTTTAATTCTTTAAAATCATCTTTTAATTCTTCTAGTGCAGATAAACAATCATCTAAAGTTTCTTCATGTACTCCTGCAAGAGGAGCGCATTCACCTACTCCAAAATAACCATCATTATCAATTATTTTTATATATATTCCCTCTCGAACACTATTTTTGCTATTGTGAACAACAACTTCACTCTTAAGAGGAATTAAAAAATAATAAAACTGTAAATTAAATTTAATTGTCATACAATAATTACACCTATAGAAAAAAGAATTGAGTAAAAGAAAAGATATTTTCCAGTACATGCTAAGAAATTATTAAATCTGCAATCTATGGGATCTTTTAAAATTCCTCTCCAAATATCTTTAAAATAAAGCAGCAAGCAAAACATACTTAAAATTATAATATAACTTCTAACAGAGCTAGAAGTTGCTAAAAAATATATTATAGGAATAAGAAAAGAGATGATCACAAAAAAGATGGGCAAAACCCTTCCAAACTTTTCGCCAAAAATAACCGCTAAAGTTTTTTTCCCTTTATTAATATCTGAATTCAAATCTCTAATATTGTTTATGGCCATAATAGCAGATGAAATTGATCCCACTCCCAATCCACATAAAATTACACTAAAATTAAATTTTTGAGTTATAAGATAATATGTCCCTGCAACTGCTACTGGCCCAAAGAAAATAAGTGCTAACAATTCCCCTAAAGCGATATGTGAAAGAGGAATTGGTCCTGCAGTGTAGGCCCACGCAAAGACAATTGATAAAACTCCAATTATTAAAATTACTATTCCACCTTGGGCGGCCACTAAAATCATTCCTAAAAAAAGTGAGAGTGCAATAGTAATTGAAAACGCTCTTTTCACCTTCTCAGCTGCAATCAGCCCACTCTGAGTAACTCTTTTGGGACCTAAGCGATCATCTCCGTCAACTCCACTTAAAAAATCGTAATAATCATTAATTAAATTAGTTGTTATCTGAAGCAAGAGTGCAGTTATCAAAGTAATTATAATAATAACAACACTTGTAAAATTTACTCTATCTTTTATTTCTACCAAAGCAAGAGTGGCACCAAGTATTACTGGCGCTATTGCTGCTGTTAAAGTTTTTGGCCTAATTGCCTCTATCCAATGTCTGTAACTATAATTATAATTGCAATCGTAATTTTGCATTTCTAATATCTGCTTAGTGATAATAAACCTATGGTCTTTTTTTGAACTTATTAAAATTTGGTTTTCTTTTTTCCAGATATGCTTTATGACCCTCTTGACCTTCTTCACTCATATAATAAAGCATAGTAGCGTTTCCTGCTAACTCTTGTAATCCCATTTGACCATCACAATCAGCATTGAGCGCCGCCTTTAAACATCTTATTGCCATTGGTGACTTTTGTAGAATTTCTAAAGACCACTCTATGGTTTCTTTTTCTAGTTCTGCCAGCGGGACAACTTTATTTACTAGACCCATTTGTAGGGCCTCAGCTGCTTTATACTGCCTACATAAAAACCAAATTTCTCGAGCACGCTTTTGCCCTACTATCCGAGCAAGGTAACTAGCACCGAGACCTCCATCAAATGACCCCACTTTTGGTCCTGTTTGACCAAAAATGGCATTGTCGGCAGCAATGGTTAAATCGCAAACTAAATGTAAAACATGACCTCCACCAATCGCATATCCGGCCACCATAGCAATAACAGGTTTTGGCATTGTTCTTATTTGTCTTTGTAAATCTAAAACGTTTAAGCGAGCAACACCTTTTTCATCAACATAACCATCATTACCTCTTATTCTTTGATCCCCTCCTGAACAAAATGCTTTTTCACCTTCTCCAGTTAAAATTATCACTCCTATGTTTTCATCATTTCTAGCATCATCAAAAGCAAGAATCATTTCCTTAACAGTAAGTGGTCGAAAGGCATTGTGTACTTTAGGGCGGTTGATAGTGATTTTTGCCATTCCTTCTTCGCTCTTATGATACAATATATCTTGAAAATTAAAATCCCTAATATCAGTCCACATCATAAATAAATTAACTCCTAAATTTAGCTATTAAGAAAATTATTAATCTCTTTTGCAATATCTTCTCCTTCATCTTCTAAAAGGTAGTGATCTGCATTTTTATAAGTTTTCACTCTTGCATCTGGATATATCTCTCTCCAACGCTTCAAGAATTTTAAATTAAAACAAAAATCTCGTTCTCCCCATAAAATTAATTTCGGAATTTTTTTTAATTCTGGAGAAGTAAGCCTCTTTTCTATATTTTTAAGTTCAAAAAAGGTGTGATGAAATTTGTGTAAAGGAATGTCTTTAACAAAAGCATCAATAGCAATTCTGTTATTGTAACTATCATATGGATACAAATATAAACTCTTAATCTCTTTTGAAAGAGGTTTTTTGGTAGTCATAATTGTTGCTGCTAAAGCAAACAAATTAAAACCTCTGCTTAGTATTTTCCCTAAAAATGGAAGTTTTAAGAGTGCAATTCTATATGGAATATTTTTAGAGGTAAAGGCCGCTGTATTCATTATCACAACTTTTTCAACTAAATCACCACCTATGTTTGCTCGGACCATTAGACCCATCCCTATAGCACCACCCCAATCATGCACAATTAATGAAAATTTTTTTAACTTCAAATGTTCACATAAAAGCAATTGTAAATTTTCAATATGATTTTTTAAATTATATTGAGAATAATCATTGGGTTTATCAGAAAGTCCCATTCCTAAATGATCTGGTACTATCACTCGGAAACCAGCTACTTTTAAGACTAAAATCAAATTGCGATAAAAAAAAGACCAAGTAGGATTCCCATGTAGTAACACCACTGTCTTTTTTGGGGGGTGATCAACATCAGGGTTGTGGGCCTCATCCAAATAATGAAGCCTATACTTTGTTGTAGGATGAACATAATAATTGGATTTAAATGGATAATGTTGACTTAAAAGCTCTTTATAATTTATATTTTTATGAAACATAAAATATTTTTTAAAGTAGTTTTTTTAGATTAACAAGAGGAAATAGCAGTAAAAAATTTACGCGATCACCCTTAATAATTTTGAATAAATTTTTATTATAAAATCCATGGAAGAAAAAATAAAAGCAAGCATCGTAAACATTATTGAGAATAACATTGGTAATGATGTTGGAATATTTCTCTTTGGTTCACGTGCCAATGAAAATGCAATGCCAAGAAAGTTTTCTGATTACGATAATATTTATCAGTATTCACCGATAAGTTATATGTTATCTATAAAATTAATCTACAACAAACTGACTTATTTTTATTTATGTAGGAGAGAATTTATGCTTGAAAATTTATCTAATAAACAAAAACCAATTTATGTTTGTTTATTCTTAGTTACATTTATTCACATAAATTTTTCTATGGTATCGACGTCTTTTGCTGATGAATCGGAAAAAATGGTAAAGGAAATCTTGAAAACAAAAAAAGTTTCCAGTAATAGTACTGTTACAAGGGATGCTTTAATGCTATCTAATATGGCCTCCGATCAAAAATTCTACGATCAATGCTTACAAAATAAATTGTGCAAACAACGTTACAGTTTAAAATTACTAGCGGATAAAAAAGATTTTGATAATGAAAAAATAAAATTATCTAATTTATCAAAAGCACTAGGTTACCTAGTTAAAGATTCTCACTCGGAAATAAAAAATACTATAAGTGGTCAAAAGGCCCTCGCAACATTATTAGCGGATTTTGATTTCGAATCACTATCACGTGCTGAAAGTATACTAACAACTTTAAAAAATCATATTAACAAGAAAAAATATTATGAAGAAAATATGAAAAGTATTGATTATGAATTAAAAGGAAGAAAAGTAGTAATAGATACTATGAATTTACATGATATATCTGAAAATAAAAAATCATATGACACATGTTACGAAGATAAAATATGCAAAGCTAGGTATGGTTTAACTGAAGCAAAATGGAATAGCGTAGAAGCTGCTAAATTAAAAGGTTTATCCCAGATGTTTAATCTATATATCTCTCAAAATTATCCTGAAAAAACTATAGATCATGATGTTGTATATCGTTCGGTGAGCATGAATGATGTATTTGAAAATAATCCTTTCGATTCACAATTAATATTGCGTGCAAAAGAGATTTTAAAAGATCATCCTGCTAAATCACTGGACAGCTTTTTAACAGAATTGAACACTAGAGAAAAAACCGCAAAAGCATTAGAAGAAAAAAAATTAGCTGATGAAAAAAAACTAAGGGAAATAGCAGAAAAGGAAAAAAACTTTGATACAAAAAAGTGGTTAGATCTTTTTACTGTTATAGACCATAATGCTGATCTTGATAAAGCACATATAATTTTAATTGGAGATGAAGACCATTCTAATAAACTATCACGAAGTGCAAGAAGGGCCCTGGTTAAAAACCTTGTAAAATCTCAACAAAATTCACTTTACAATGTTGTATTAAATGAGGCCAGTGATCAATCGTTAGTATCAGATAATGGGAAAATGGGAATGAAAAGCACTGATAATCTGGTATTAGGTCATTGGGATCATCAAACACTTCAAAATAAGTTAAAAGATGCAGTTTCACAATATAGTAAAGTCGATGCAGAATTAAAAAAACTAAAAGAGGGCCCTTCTAATTGTAAATATTTTGATGAATTAAATAATTTAAATACTAAACGTAATTATTTATTGGATAAAATAGACACATTTACTGATAAACGAACGTTAAACATGAAAGAAGTCGTTGATGACATTCATAAAATTGAAATAAAAGATATTGATGTAAAAAAATTGGGAAGGATAATAATAATATCTGGAGATGATCATTTTAGAAATGGCCGTAATGGCCATGAATATAAACAAATAGTAAATGGCCATACCTTTATTTATATTGTTGCTAATAAAGAAAAGATATCAGATTTTAAAAGAAAACAGAAAGGTGAAGAACATGTCTCTAAGATTGAAGAAAAATATTTAAAAGAGGCTGAAAATTTTGTTCAATCACTAGTAGATTCTAGAAGAAGTGATCCTGTGGGAACGAGGGAAAATTTGATTAATGCTATAAAACAAAAAATCCAAGAAAAAAGGCAATAAATAGATAAGTTCTGAACTTATAATTTAAATCATTTTGTTGATAATCTTATTAAATCCCAACTAAGTGAAATACTTTTATCTTTCCACATACAAGCACTTATCTCATCATTTTTTTCTGTATATAAAACTATAGGGTGACCACTGGCCTTTAGACAAGTCATACTAGCAATATTTTTTCCTCCTAATTTAGTATTTCCGTTATATCTTTCTATCATAATTTTTTTTTCAGCAACTTTTGTGGAGGCACATCCTTCTTTTAAACAACTTTCATCTTGATAAATCTGATAACCAGAATGATCAATAAAAGATAATGAGTGAGCTTTTTTTATATCCCTAAAATAAACATTACTCACAACTTTTGAATTTAAATCATTTGCATATACCATTGAATTGTAAAAACATCCATATTGGTAAATAACTAAACCAATAAAGAAATAGATTCTTATTTTTGTTTTTGAATTCATAAATTAGCCATTTTTTTTCTTGTAAAATTTATTAATTTTATAAAATGTTTCAATCAATTATTACTTAATTCTACTTTTACCTTTATCTTTTAACAACTCCTTTGAAAAAAATATCTACAATCTACAACATATTTTCAATCAACAATCCAAACTTCATAGTCATTCTATATTTTCCTGGTTTTGGGTTACGATATTCTTTAATTTTATTTAGAGTTAAAAATCTAGATTTTAAAAGATCAATTTCAAAATAATGGGCCAGTTCTCTGGCCAAATTTTCTCCTTCAAAGATTACTGCTGATTCAGTGTTTTTTCTACTTGATGAATCTAAGTTATACGCGCCAACTATTCCTACTCTCCTATCAACAACCATAAATTTAGAGTGCATGGTTCCGTCTGTACGTTTTCTATCTTTCATTATCAAATCAAGTTCTGCATCCCCGATAGATTCACCGCCATCACTTTTACCAATATACATACCAACCCATTCATAAATTTTAAGCTCCTCAGGGGTTTTTGGCCTTGTATATATGTATGAAGCTGAAGCTGAATTTCTTTTACCGTAAGCAGGTTCTACAAGTTCGAGGTAGCGATAGCGACCAACAATTGTCATCATTGGAAGGTCATTTGTTTCAGGTGAGTTTGATAAAATTCTAACTTTCACCCCCCTCAATGAAGCATTAATTAATGCCTTTCTCATTTCTGGTTGAGGAATAAAATATGCATTTGCAATTAAAATTTCATCCTTGGCCTTATTTATTAAATCAATGTAAGCAGAAAAAATATAATCTTCTTTTTCATCGGGGCGAGACAAGAGAGCTCTTACTCTATCAACTGACATATAATTAGGTGAGCTCTTTATCATTCTAGCATTACCCTCCACGTCTGCTATTCCTACATAACCGTCCAAAAATTTTTGCATATTAAACTTAACTTTTTCAGCAGTTTTGGACTCTTCTCCACTTAACTCTAAATACTCTTCCGATTTATCTTCCTTAAAGGCCAAATATTTTTCTCTCTCCGTTTGTGGATTGTAAGGATTAAAACACCAATCATCAAACATATAGGTTTTATACATTATACCTTTTATTTTAAAATTCCTTAAAAAAGCATTGTAAAAATCCCCTACAATTTCACCTTTCATAGCAATGTCTTGGTCTCTCCAATTATCTTTGCCAGGACCAGTTAATCTAAAATACTCTTGAGAGATATTAATTCCACCAACTATGGCCATACTAGTTGTTGATCGACCTGCTAACTCTCCATCAACTATCCACATCTTTTCATGATTCCTTCTAATTAATTTTCCAGCATCTAAACCTTGAAGTTCGTTTCTTACCAGTTTACCAGCACAAGAATAACCAAATACGCGAATACCGGATGCCATAAGATTATTAAGCATCTTTAAAGAATTTTTTTGAACATTCTTCCCTTGTCCTTTATCAAATAAAGAAAAACCATCTACAATAACTTTTACATCTACTCCTTGTTCCTTCTTTTTTATTAAAAGATCAGTTGTGAATTTACCTGATTCATCTCCTCTAAAAATCAGATATTGAGCATAGATAGATTTTTTAGCATTTATTAGTGTTGTATATCTCTCATAAAAAGACATCTCTCCTCTAAGTAATGCCAATTTTTCATTTTCATCATCTCTTATAACACCTGCATTCGCTCCACTTTCATAAGGAATTCCTCCAATAAATTCTCCCTCTAGATTTTCTGCTATCTCCTGCTCAATACGTTTAATTTCTTTAATGGCCTTTTTAACTTTTAACTTATGACATAAATTTGCTAAGTCTCTTAGCTGAGAGATGGCATCGTCTCTCTCTTCTTTTGTATCAAAATATAAATCTGATCTCCGCATTAGTTGAGGAATAACCCCAAAAGCGATGTGGTATGTACCTTTGTATTTTAAAACTTTAGAGTGTGGATTAAGTGTTGAGAGATCATAATTATCTCTCCATAAAAGACCGTTTTCAGAGTAAGTTTCTAGATTAACTTCACAATTATTAATATACATATTTTGCATTAATGGTGTTTGGCCATCATTAACGTTAAATGCAAAATTATAATTACGAGATAAGTGGGCCGATATTTGAGATATCTCTGCTAAATGATCATCAACTGATGATTTAGAGTAAGTTGTTAGCGGAATGGAGATTAAAATTGAAATGAGTATAAGAAAGAACGCAATTTGTTCAAGAGGGATTTTTAATATTTTTAAGATTTTTAAGATTTTAAATTTGGATGTTTCTTTGTTAAACTTCATAATGTTTTGTTCCTTTGATAAAAATTACCTATATAATATAAATTTTTGAGACGATGCATCTAAAACTTTACGCTTTATATCAAAGAGATTTTAATTTAACAACACATTAATTTTAAAGATTAATAAAAATGCTTAAACCATTAATTAAAGTAAATAATTCTTTAAAATCTTGTTGCAAAATAGTTGCAACTTTTGGGGGTGTGGGCCTTATTCCCTGGGCACCAGGGACCTTTGGTTCAATATGTGCTATTCCTCTATTTTTACTTCTTCCTCATACTTTTATTATTACTATTATAACTATTATTACTTTATTTATCGTGGGAATTATTACCTCTCACCTGTATGAAAATTATTTTCATACTCATGATCCTAAAGAGGTAGTAATAGATGAGGTTTTGGGGCAGTATATTACCTTGACTGGTATACAAACATTCATTAATTATAAAAATGATTTTTTAAACTCCTCAATAACCATCATTGTTTTATCTTTTATATTATTTCGAATCTTTGACATCTTAAAACCTTGGCCAATCTCTATTGCCAATGATCGACTCAAAGGAGGAATAGGCATTATCTTAGACGATGTACTCGCTGCATTTTTTGCAATTATAACGTTTGTCATTCTATCATTTATCGTTTTAAATGCTTTAAAATATTCTTAGCACTTTTAACACAAACTTGTGAGGTATGAACAAATGAAAATTCAAAAAATTACACTCTTTCTTTATCTCGTCTTATTATCATTATCATTATCATTATCACTCTCTCCACTCTTTGCTGCTGAATTAAAAATTGGAGAAATACCAAAGGAGATTAAATTAGAGGGAGAGCTCGGAGGGAGAGTTGATGGAACTGCATTTTCAACCTCCGAGATTAAAGGGAAAGTATATACCATCATGTATGTTGATCCTGATGAAAAAGACATTAACCAAAATCTTGAGGTGGCCTTAAAAGCAGAAAATTTTCCTAAAGATCGATATGGTTCCATTGCCATAATTAATATGGATGCGACTTGGAAACCTAATGTATTTATTAATTCCGCTTTAAAAGAAAAACAACAAAAATTTCCTAACACCATTTATGTTAAAGATATTAAAAAATCATTAGTAAAAGAGTGGAACATGGCAGATGATGCCTATGATGTTTTAACTTTTAACAAAGAAGGAAGGTTACTCTTTTCTAAATCCGGAAAATTTACCGATGAAGATATTGCTAAACTCATTACAATTATCAAAGATGCCTTAAAATAAAAAATAAAAATCATGCCTGAATTAGCTGAAGTTGAAACTATTAGATCCCAATTACAACGTTTCCTGCCTCTTGAAATAGTAAATATTTCTACTTCTTCTTTTGCAAATAATTTTATAAAAAAAACAAAAAGTAATTTTCCCTTTCCTTTACCCACAATTGAAGGATCTTCTTTAATTAAAATTAATCGTCATGGAAAATATCTTATTTTTCAGTTTAATAATGTTAGCATCAATGTTAGCAGCAACGTTAGCAATGATCAAAATCAACTATATCTACTTTCTCATCTAGGAATGTCCGGTTATTGGCAAATTAGACAAAAAAATAATAATAGTATTAAGCTTAAACACGTACATCTCTCTTTAGTTGGAAAAGATATTTCTTTTGATTATATTGATCCAAGAAGATTTGGAATGTTTGCGTTGATGGATCAAAAAAATCTCAAATTAAAACTTACTACACAAGGTCCTGACTTAACTTCTAAAAAGTTAAATACTACTCATATTAAAAAGGCCTTGCTTCGTTACCCTAATCGCTCATTAAAAAAAATATTATTAGATCAAACATTATTTGCTGGAATGGGAAATTATCTGGCCAACGAGGTATGTGCTCATGCTCGAATACTTCCCTGCAGATTAGCAAAAGACATCTTGATCCAAGAGGTTTCTACTATTAATAAGACCATAAAAAAGGTTGTTAATATTGCAATTAAAAGTAAAGGAACAACTCTTAGTAAAGGTGGTTACAAGAACGCTGAAGGCGAATTTGGCAAAGGTATAAATAATCTTGTAGTTTTTTATCAAGAGATATGTGGGATGTGTGGCCAGGAAAAGGTAGTAAAAACCTATATTGACGGTAGAGGAACTTATTATTGTCCAAAATGCCAACACTAAGTCAACACTAGACTCACATTAGTCCAGCACTAAAAAGATAATTCACCATAACCTAGCAATTGATTTGATACTGGATAAGAACCAAACTCAGACCCTCTATCACCCGAAAAAAACATTGAACGAATACCCATGCGAGCATTTTGATTAGAAAATGAATAGGAAATTTCTGGTATCAAGAGGGAACTTTGATCGTCATTATTTGTCACTAAACTAAAACCTACTCTTAAATTTTTTTTCATAAATGATTCTAAAAATATACCTATATAACGATAGCTTTGTGAGTTTGAAAAAAGCACATAATCATTATAATAAAGTTCATAATTAGATAGAAATTGATTAAATTCCTTGCTAGACCAATTTTTCCTATCGTAATAATATTCTACATTAATTTGCAAAGCATCTACCCATCTGACAGTAGAAAAATTAATCTTACTCCGTAAACCAACTAAAAATGCAGGAAAAATTGTATGATCTGCATTTTCAGCACGATCTATAGTAAATTTTTCTCTTTCACTTCTTAATAATCCTTCTGCATAAGTTGAAATATCAACACTTTGAAAGATAGTTTTCACATAATTAAAATTTGCTCCCCAACTAGGTTTTTGATTTCCTCTCCATTTCGCAAAAAAGAATCCTCCAAAACTATTTACATTAAAACTAATTCGAGGAACCAATTGTACATCACTGGCCTTTAAAACTTGATAAGGCGGCCTTTCAGGTATGGTTACGACATATAATTCAGGAGTAAAATATTCAAAATAAAAGGACGATAATCTTAAAAAAGAATTTCCTTCTGCCTCCTCTAATGGGCGTAAAGGATCTCTGTTATAATTAATTACATCCAAAGGATAAAAAAAGATCCCGCTTCCCCAGGAAACAAATTTTTTTCCAAATACAACACTCCAATCATCTCCTTGAAAATCAATATATGCCGCCTTTAAATATGTTTTATCTTTTTTAGAGGAAGTTTCTATACTTGCACGATTAAAATCCACTGGAGCATAAATCCCTTCAAATTTTACATATCCTTTTGCATCTTTATAATTGCCTTTAGCACTAATTCCAGCTCTAGTATAAAACTCTTCTTCATTCAAATTTAATCTATTAGCAGGATTAAGCGGTGAATCATCTCTTGCTTTTTGAGTTCCTGTTTCATTATAAACATCACCCTTAAATTCAATTGCCAAAACATTAAAAGAAAATAAAACAAAGCAAAAACATAGTTTACTAATTAATAGTTGATTAAAAAATTTTGGAATTACTTTTATTTTTTTCATCTTTATTAGAATCCATTTAGGGTCTATCATGTTTTTATTATATTTATATTACGTTTAAAAAAAGCAAAAAAAAAGTACTTAACGTACTTAATGATTAAATTACGGTGGCATTATGGCCACGCAATTACCTATCGATTACAATGTACTTTAATTTAAATCTAATCCACAACCCTTCAATTTTTAGTTTACTCCTTTAATTGGTATTTTAATTGCAATGCAACTTGTAGTTTTCTGATCGTATGCTCATTCATAAGATCAGAAAGAACATTCTGGCACTAACCTTAATCTTCTTCTGGTTTGGCATTAAGATATTAATATAAACACTTAGAATATAATTTACTTAAAGGAGCTTATAAAATGAAATCACTTTTAACTATTTCCCTATTAATGATAAGTTTATCATTATTTGCTATCGATTCAATTGACTTTATTCCTACAAAACTAACTTTTAAAAAAGGCCTAGATGATGATGTTTCCATGTCGTATTCACAACATGTTTATATCACAATTAAAAATATCGGAAATCAAGCATACACTAAAACACGTGGATATAACCTTATGGTACAAATTGGAAATACTAAAAAAAGCGCTTTGATTTATGGGCCTGCTTCAAGCGGTGGTTTAATGGGTGGAACAATTCAACCAGGTCAAGAGGGGCTCGCAATTGTTAAATTACCTCTTGAAACTTTAAAGCATTGCCAGAAATATACAGTAGGAATAGATTTACTTCGTACAGTTCAATTAGGTGCAATTTCTGTTTTCACAAATGACTTCACCACATTACAAGGCAAAGATACAGCTTCAACAATTTTATGCGCGAGGATTACTCCTCTTCATCCAGCAGTTGCCCCAGTTATAATCGATACACTTCACTAGAATTTTCCAGCGGTTACGAAGCACAATTAATAAATAAAATTAAACCTTGATATCTAGATTAAATTTCACTCGTAAATTTATCAAAAATCATAATCTGCTGCTAGAAAATTTAAAAATTATTTTTCGGGCAAAAATTCATAAAAACACTTAATTTTACTGGAATGTACGAAATTGGCCTTTTGTAATTTTCATGCTACCCTCAAGAAAAATTAACCAAAATTTTAAATGGAGGGTTCATGAAAAAAAACTCAAAAGGCCAGACCAAAATTTAACAATGTTCTTAAGTTAAAGCAAAAGAAAAAAAATAAAAGAGAAGATTTAAAAGAAGAAAAAAATAAGAGGAAGAAAGAGTTATTAAACCAATTGATAAAAACTATGTTCCATTACTTTCCAGATATAATAAATAAGCTTAGTCAGATAAAAGATATTAGGAAACGACCTCATTACTCAATCAGTGAAATAATTTTTGCAGCAATCGCAATGAGTATTTTTAAAGCGTCCACAAGAAATGCTTTTAATAACTATAGAGAGGAAATAAAATTCGAAAAAAATTATTTTAAAGCATTTGGATTAAGATTACCTCATATGGATACCGTACATCTAATTTTGAACAATTTAGATAACAATGAGCTGGAGCAATTAAAATATCATCTGGTATCCACTTTAATAGAGAAAAAAATTTTTTATAAGTTCAGAATATGTTCGCAGTATTATAACATTGTTTTCGATGGCACTGGAGTGATGACCATTAAAGAAGCTAATGTTAAAAATTTTCCAAATGCTGTTCACACCACATCTAAAAATGGAGTTGTTACTTATTTTATAAAAGTATTGGAAGCAAAACTTGTCACCTCAAGTGGTTTTGTAATTTCCATTGGTACCGAATGGATTGAGAATGAGGGAGAATATGATAAGCAAGATTGCGAAACCAAAG
>JADGAM010000140.1:0-4262 GCA_015232015.1 Oligoflexia bacterium
CCGTGGGGGTGTTCAAAACTACGGACATTAATTCTTTTTAAAAAAATATTTTTTATTAATAAATATAAATATAAATATAAATAATAGAGAATGGTCTATTTAATGAAAAAATAGTATCCTAATTACAGAAATATAGTATTTGATTTTGGTTTTCAAAATATTTTTAAATTTTCAAACGGAGAATTGGCCGAGTGGTTTAAGGCGCACGCTTGGAAAGCGTGTGTAGGTGAAAGCCTACCGTGGGTTCGAATCCCATGTTCTCCGCCATTCGTAAGTATTCAGTCGTGTGGTTCTGGCGCAATAAGAAAAACCAAAAATGGACAATGAATACAAATAAACAGTCTAATCCACTTATAATTTCAGGATGAATAAGCTCTGGGACAAATACTCTTTATTCCACTCGCATGAGCAGGCCAGGAGGAATCAATCCTCCCGTAGTCAGCAGATTTTATGAAGGAAGATAATAAGTATTCAGTCGTGTTGTTCTAACACAACACGATTGAATACTTACAAAAATTTATTCTTAATTTTTTAAATCTCATATAAAAGAGCAGATACCTATGTCAAAATTAAAAGGTGGCATGTTTTATTATTATAATCAGTGAACTTTTTAAAAACACTTTAGGTTGTAATTTATGGAAGTAATAGCAATTAAGACAAAAAATATCTGGTATCCCAAAAAAGCAAAATCAATTGAGGAGTCCTCGGTACGAAAAGAGTTAGTCACAGAGATTATTCTTAAAATTTTATATGTGTATGGAAGTATGCGAGGAATGGGAATTAGTCAAATTTTAAAAGTTCCATTTTCTTGGATTGAGAATGAACTGGATAATTTAAAAAAGAATGAATTAATTGGAGTAGTAGGTGGTTCTGGGATAGGCGGTTATGAAGGAATGGATTATTCACTTACCGTAAAGGGACGTGGATATGCTTCCGATATATATCGTTTTCGCTCTTACATAGGTCCAATACCAGTTACATTAAGTGAGTATTTAAAATCTATAAAAAGACAATTAATTTCAACCGTCAATATTAGCGAAGATAAACTTAAAGCTATTACCAACGATATGGTTATAAGTGAAGATTTAATTGATCGAGTTGGTCCAGCGATCAACTCTGGAGGACCAATATTTTTTTATGGAAAACCTGGCAACGGCAAAACTTATTTAATAGAGCATTTCGCTAAACTTTTCAAGCAAGGTATTTTCATTCCTCACACCATAGAAGTTGATGGTCAAATCATTCGTATTTTTGATGAAAAATGTCACACTCAAATCACTGAAAGTGATGAAAAAAATTATCGTGTAATACGAGAAATAGAAAAAACAATTGATCCTCGTTGGGCCTATGTTTATCGCCCTTGTGTAGTGGTCGGTGGTGAATTAAATCTGGAGATGTTAGATCTAATCTACAAAGAGAATATAAATTTTTATGAGGCCCCATTTCAGCTTAAGGCCAATTGTGGAATACTCTTAATTGATGACTTTGGAAGGCAACTTGTACAACCAAGGGAATTGCTCAATCGTTGGATTTACCCTATGGAAAAAGGGCTTGATTATCTAACGTTGGTAACAGGTAAGAAAATAGAAGTACCCTTTAATCAACTGCTATTCTTTTCTACAAATCTAAATCCAGGCGATTTGATTGATGAAGCGTTTTGGAGACGAATCAACTATAAAATTGAAATCAAAGATCCTTCGATAGAAGAGTTTAAAAAAATCTTTATTGATTGTTGTACGTTCAAGAAAATTGAATTTAATGAAGAGATATTTAATTATATGTTAAAAAAGCATTATCACAATAAACAAAGGGAATTTCGCTGTTGTCATCCGAGAGATCTCATTAGACATTTAGTAGATCTTATCAACTATTTTCAAAAACCTCGAAGTATGAGTAAAGAATTAATTGATCGTGCTTGCACTACTTATTTTGTGGACTAGAATTTTTAGTTGTTAATGCCTTTTCATTATTGCTAGTAGTTGTGCCTTGTTTTATAGCAAAGGAAAATATGAATCAAAACATGAATCAAAATAATAATGTCGAGAGTGATAAATATGTACAGATCGTTGTTAGAGATTATGACAAAGAAGAGTCTTTTCAAAATCTTTTATGGGTTTTAGGAAGGATGAATTTTTACCTTGAAAATAAATATGTTGTTCCTCTACCAAATAACAAATCATTTAAAGAATTAGCAGAAAATCCAGAAAAAATTAATACTATTAATACTATTGATAAAGAAATGTATTATGAAATTTTTTTGTCAGAGATTTATAAACCAATACCAACAGATATTGTAAGTAAAATAATAAATAACAAACATGATTTTTATAGCTCTATATTTATTGAACTTAAAAAACTTAACAAAAATTGGAATTTCAAAATTTTTGATGTTTATAATCTGATTTTAGTTTTATGGAGTCCAGGAGGAAGTTACCATACTGGTACTGGGGCAATACTTAGAAGAGTTGATGAGGAAGGTAGACCAGACACTACGTTTCGACAAGATTTTAATGACGGTATTGTACATGAAATTATTCATATAGGAATTGAAGAAGTAATAGTAAGAAAATATAAACTCGAGCATTGGGAAAAAGAATTTTTGGTTGATACTATTTGTAAATTATATCTTGGAAATTTAATGCCACAATATCATACTCAATCACAAGGTAAAAATTATGAAAGAATGAATGAATTTGTTACATATAATACAATTCAAAAAAACTTACCCGAGGCCATACAGAAATATTTTGAAAATAAAGTATAAGGTTTTATCAGAGGGAGAAATTTAATTTTATTGATGATTTTACAATTTTCGTGCTTAGCTAAAGTTATTAACTAATTTCAAAAACCACGTAGTATGAGTAAAGAGTTAATTGATCGTGCTTGCTCAACTTATTTTGTAGATTAAATATTTGATTTTATATTTTAATTTTTTATTGCTAGAGGAAGAGTCACTATGATGTTTTTAAAATTATTCTTTTCAATTTTTATGATAATAATTTTAATAAATTTAGGTTGGACATCAGATAATAATAAAAACAATTCATCTGATATCATTACACTAAAGGATGGAAGTCACTTTAGTTTGAGTAAAAGTTTGAAAATGGAAAAAACGGACTCCTATATTAGGATAACTACTCCAGAACAAGATGTTACGATCCATTTTCTAGAACTCCCTTATAATAATAATTCAAAATGACAGGATTTAATAAATGAGGCGTGGGCAAAAGTAAGGATTAAAATTGACTATAAAGTGAGGCATGAAGTCACTCCACCTCCGCTCGAAAGTTGGGATAAAATGTACAGAATATTTTATGAAGTGCCTACTGTAGAATCTAGAGGCGTAAGTGCTATAGCTCAAGTGTTCAAAAACACAGCATACATAATGTTAGTGGATGGTTCTTCTGCAGGTTTAAATCGCAGAGGAGCACAGATTAACGAAGTATTAGCTAGCTGGAAACCTGTCAATTTTTTCGAGGAAAACATTAAGAAAATTTCTGCAAAAAAATGGACAGAAAAAGATTATGCAGAGTTTGAAAGATTTGTTAACTCTGCCATTCAGACCATGAAGATACCAGGCATTGCAATTGCTATAATTAGCAACAATAAGGATGTTTATAGCAAAGGATTTGGAATAAAAAAATAGGATCTATGATCCTACAAATCTAGTAACCAAGGATACTCTATTTAGAATAGGATCTATGACCAAACCTCTCACCACTCTGATGATTGCCAAACTTATTGAACAAAAAAAGTTAGACTGGACTACTACTGGATTTGGTGAAACATTTCAATACTCAAATTTTTTAGTAGCAGTAGGAGGGTTTGCGGCTATCAGGATAGTAAATAAGAATGATGATCTACAAACCGCTTATGCCTCAACTATGGACAAACTGGTATTTAAACCACTAAAGATGAAAAATACAGTTTTAGATAATGAGAGTGCCTATAAATTAGGAGCAGCTTACCCACATATCCAAGATTTTAATGAAGAGACACAAGTAATCCCTTCTTCAATTAATGATGGAGGAATCTACAGTATATCTCCTGCTGGTGCTATTTGGTCAAGAACTATTTATAGATGCTGGACAGTATAAGTATACTTTTAAAAGAAAATAAGTCAATGAAGGATCTTTTTAGATGAATGAAGAATTAACCACAACTCAAACATTTAAACCAAGTTTAAAATATTCACTCTTTTATATGACTATATTGCTAGTGATGTTTGCAGTAGTGCTCGTTGTATCTTATAAACTTATTGG
>JADGAM010000140.1:4293-11009 GCA_015232015.1 Oligoflexia bacterium
AGCGTATTATTACCTCTTGTGATTTTTCTATCATCTTGGGTAATTTGTATCCCTCTGATGCGTTCTCATTTTTCCTTAACCATTTCTAGTAGTGGAAATCGTGGTCCTAAAGGAATTATTCCTTATTTTTCCTCGTCGGGTGCGGCAAATTTTGAGCAAATGCATTTTTTGGAAATAGAATCTGTTTCCTCTTTGTTTATTTTTTATAAGATCAAAAATGCGAGAGAAGAAGTACTACTCTATTTACCTGCAAGTTTCGACAATCCTAAAAAACTAAAAAAAATTTTGTTACCCCTTGCCCCTCCATCATCTCCAATTTTGGCATTGATAAAATTTAGTGAATCATCACTTGTTGATACAACAAGAAGAGGATTATCAGGTACAGTACAAATTAAATCAGCAAGTAATTCCGTTCAAGGAGTAGCAAATGTTATGGTTGAATTATTAAGAGATGGAATTCGTCTATCTTCAACAAAGACAAATAATAAAGGCAGTTTTTTTATTGAATTACAAATTCCTACAGGTGGATACATCTTAAATGTTGCTAGTAAAGACTACAGTGGCCGCTTACATATAAATATTAACTGTACTCATGTTAAGGATTTGATTATTGAGAGCAAACGCCTAATGTTTGTAGAAGGGTAATTTTTTTTCTGTTCATCTGCTGTATCTGCTTTTATGTGCCCATTGATACGATTATGGCCAAGGATGAATCATGCAATCAGAAACAAAATACTCCTTTGGCAAATGAGATAAATAACTTTAAAAATAAAATTGATCCCTTGATAGAAGAGTATCTAAAGCGAGAATATATAAATGGTGCGATGGTTGGAATTATTGATGGAGAAAAATCATACTTTTATTCTTATGGAAAAACTATTGCCGGGTCAAATGAAAAAAAGTAATTGGAGGATACTTACTGTTTAGAAAAATTTAATTGTCACCCCTAAGTAACAACCATGTGGAAAACCTCAGGTAAAATCTGTGGTTTTTGCTTATAGATCAAAATCATCCTGTAAGTTATAATAAAAATGGGAATAAACATAGATATGATAAACTTAAACTAACTTTGTTTAGTTTTATCGTGTAAGTAAGTATGAATATGAGAGATAACATAAAATTAATCATTAGAGAAATCGAACAAATAATTCAAGAATGTGATAAGCAAAACTATTTAATTCCACATGATAATTTTCCAGCTAAAGCAGCTGTTTTAGCTATTAAAGAAAAAGTGCTGGAAGTTAAAATTGAAATGCAAGATTTACTAATCAATGATGAAAAGAATTTAAAGATTGAAAATGCTCCAAACTGTGAAATTAAATTAACCTCAAGAGAATTAGAGGTATTAATTTTGTTAAGCAAAGGTTTTTCTAATAAAGAGTTAGCATATAGATTATCTATCTCTGATCGTACGGTGCAGTTTCACGTAAAATCATTATTTGATAAATTTTCAGCAAGTTCAAGGACAGAAGTTGTAACCAAAGCACTATCTGAAGGAATTATTTCAACAAAGGAGTTATAAATGAAAGAGCAATTTAAAAATGCAACAGAAGAATTTTATTATTTGTATTCAAATTTTGATGTTACCGAAGTAATGATTAATGGAAAAAATGAGATATTTTATGAAGAAAAAGGTAAGGTTATTAAATCTCCAATGTCTTTTAGTGATGATAAAGAAATTGTTGAGATCATAAGAAATCTTTTTTTAGAAGCGGGAAAAGAGTTTACTGAAAATCTTGAAACAGAGGTTGTAAATCTTCCCAATTCAAAAAGAATGGCAGTAGTTCTTCCGCCGATTAGCTTTAAAGGACCTGCATTGGTTATTAGGAAGATGCCAATTCAAGCACATACTTTTGATAATCTAATTTCATACAAAAGTATTACTAAAGAAGGAGTGGAAATTTTAAAAAAAATTGCATGTTCTTTTAAAGGTATCTTGATATCAGGGGGTGTAGGTAGTGGAAAAATTACACTTGCCAACTGCTTTACTCAATTAATCCCTGATAATTTCCGTGTAATTGTTTTAGAAAAAGTTGGCGATATGATTATAAATAAAGCACATTATTTACACTTGCAAGCAAAAGAAAGAACCAGTGAAAGCTTTATTGAATTAATAAAATTTGCAGGAGTATTAAGACCTGATGTGCTTTTCGTTAATCCTATAGATGGTCCTGAAGCTTCTCATATTGTAAATTTAGGAAGAAATGGTCATACTGTTCATGCAGTTATACACGCTGAAGACACAATAGATGCTTTAAAGAGAATGGAATTAATGTATCTAAGAGGAGACTCTATCCCTGGTCAAATTGATATAAGGAAAATGATTAATGATGTATTTACATATACTATGCAACTTGATCGTTTTTCTAGTGGAAGACGAGTTATAACTTCAATAAATAGAATTGATGGTGTAGATGACAATGGGAAGTTTATAATTACTCCACTATATTGGTATGACAAAGAAAACGATGTACATAAAATTACAAACGAGGGTGAAAAATTAATCTAAATAATTATTAAATTCATAATTTAAAGGATAATATCTCAAAAAATATTGCCCGAGTACTTCTCTTGTTCTATATATTCTTTCATTTTTCCTTTACAAATTTTCTCGATCTCTTCATTGGGTTACTCTTTAACTATTAGAGAATTCAATTTCTTTGAATATATTTTGTTTGGTTCCTTTTGCAAAGTTTTCTTCATAATGAGCAAGATTTTTTAATCCATCTTCAACTTTTTGTTTATCGACTTGACCTTGATGAAATTTATCAATTATCATATCTGAGAAATCAAAAATTCTTTTTTCTCCTAATACTTTTCGACTAACATTACGTAATGTTTTTTCCTGAGTTGCCAAATTTGCTTTTGCTTTGATTGCAAGAGCGAGATAGGTTTTATCTGAAGATGAAGTATCGGAACTTTTTTCATCATCTTCCAGTACTTTTTCAAACAATGAAATTCTACGAAAATATTTTATTTTCTCTTGTTCTGCTAAAATAGGTTCTGAAATTACCATCTCTCCACATTTTTCAAGCATAGAATTAATTAAACCTTCACCAAATTTCTTTTTCTTTGCACCTGACTTTTGCCACTTTGATAATTCGTCATAAACAGTTTGATGGATAAATACTTTACCGAAGGAATATGGCAGCTTACTCAACATAGATGAAGAATCAAAAATATATGCCATGACAAAAACATTTAAATCACAGATTAGAAGAACCTCTTTGTCATTTTGTGGTATCACTGATTTGGCCCTCCTCATGCAATTCTTCGCTGTCTTCATCCTTGATCCACGATTTTACCAATTCATCCGCATCACCTCCATTGAGTCCTAGCAATTCTGCTAGACGACTTGGAGATAGATGTCCATACATCGCTGCATTTTTGAGTTCAATGAAACCACTAAAAATTTCTTTGTTTTTATATATGTCGTTTTGAAAAAACTTAATCAAAGAATCAAAGTCATTTTTGTTAAATGTACTAAAATGAATATCATCAAAAGTAGGAACTTGTTTTTTAAGTTGAGAATCAATGGCCATTAACCATTTATATGAGTTGGATGCTTTACTTAAATGATCATATCTTTCAAGTGCAAGAGCAATACCCATGCTACTCCAATCAAAATCTTTCATTAAAAGAGTTATGAATTCTTTAACTCGATTGAAGTTTTCCTTGCTGCAATTTTGAAGAAAGGATAGGAGTTTTTTATTCTTAAGAAAAAAAGTTCGTGGATAAATAATTTCTTGAGACACTTCATTGCAGAAATGCTCATTGTCTTCAGATGTATTGCTGGGATGGCCACAAACAATATGGGTCAGCTCATGAATTAAATCAAAAAGCACTTCATCGACTCTTCTGTTAGTGTCGAGGAATATAATTCGCTTGTCTCCTTGTACTGCTGTAAAGGCCACTTCCCTTCCTTGAGTTTGAATATCAATGCCAATTCTGTTAAATGGAAAAAATATAACTCTGGGCCCATTGGCCTTTAATGTTTCAAGAACTGAGGTCAAGGTTGCAGGAACATCATCCCTAAGCGAAAGCAGATTTTTTATTGAAGCAACAGCGGTCTCAATCGATGGATTGCTTAAAATAGGAATTGCGCTCTTGGTTTCATATGCCGTTGAATCCAGTTTCATAAATGAGCTGGCCACATTTTGACAAAGTTCTTCTGATTTCTGTCTGGCCGTCATTTTGTGTTTTGTACGAAAAACAAGTTGTAACTTTGGTATTGATAATAATGTATTCTCATCGGATTCACTCAGGTCCAAGAGTTCTAGTATTGAAAAAAGATGTTCATTGGGAATTGATTTTTTTGAAAACCAGTTGAGTAGAGTTCTTCTGGAAACTCCAATTTTATTTGCAAAATTTTCTTGTGATGAAAATTTCTCAGTAATTTTATCTTTAAAAAACTCAAAATTCATAGCTTGGACTCCTTTAGCACTATAATACACCAAAGTATCGAAGAAGTGAATATAAATATTGAGTATGAATTCACATATTTTCAAGATTACAGCATATTGCTGTACAAATGTGAATATATTAATTGTATAATCACTTCGCAATTTCAATAGTTTTATTGTTTTTTGCCACCGTTTGTTTTATGGCCATAAGTTGCGACTTGCTTATGTTTTTTAGAGCTTTTAGTTGCTATTAACTTATCAGTAAAAGTGGCCAGTGATGGTAATCCCTTTGCTAGTTTTATTGCCAGATCTTTTTCTAGTGTTTAATAAAATTTTAAAGTTCCAATACTAGAGGTCATATAAAATATTAATGTGAATAAAATTTCGACTATACTTTTTATGCGGTATCCTTTTTTTATAATAAAGCGATCGATGCGCTTGTTAGAAACTGTTGATAAAAATGCTAATAAAAATCTTGATAAAAAAATTTTTACTAATATATAATCTAAATGCTCCTGTTTAAAATCCTCTATAGCAAGATTGAATAATTGTGTTTTGGAAACATCTGGGTAGGTGGCGTTTATCAAAAATTTTAGGTCTTAATAGGTTTTAAGAGGATTAAATATGTTAGGTCGAAGATCGGGTGCGATTTTCTTTGAAAAGTTCTTTCGAAATAATAGTAAAAATTGATGAAGATAACAAACAATTCAAGGCCGAATATCGAGGGAAGCAAGAACTATATACCCATCAAGTTCCACAAAAGTTAAAGTTGCTAAAAGAGCATGCTATTATCGAGAGTTCTCTATCTTCCAATCGCATGGAGGGCGTGGAAATTGAGGCCAAAAGAATTGGTACAGTTATTTTTGGCAAAGGCCATCACTACAAGGATCGTAATGAAGAAGAGATTGCAGGATATAGGAAGGCCCTCTCTCTTATTCATGAAGAGAGCAAGGAGATGTTCCTCAATGACGAAACAATAAAGAATATTCATGCTCTGACTAGAGGTGAAATTTGGGATGCAGGTAAGTACAAAGAAAAAGATGGCGATATCATCGAGAAATATCCAGATGGAAGGGAGCAAGTAAGATTTAGAACTCTGTTCCCGCACTACAAACGGCCACTGCCATAGAGGAGCTTTTAGTTCACAAAGCTGGCACGAAGGAAACATGATCCTTGGCCCTATATTAACTATATGCTTTCCATTTTTAAATCTGCGTATAAGGAATTTGAAGGCCGGGTTGGGGAGATGCAAGTCCCTAAGGGTGGTAAGACCGAATTGATTATAGCGGGCATAAACAAACAGGTCGATAAGGTGGAATGTTTAGGCCGCGGGAAAGATGCCTACTGGAAAAAACTTAAATAGGTAATATCGGTCTAATTGGGTAATTTAATAGGTAATATGGGTTTAATGTAGATGGAACTCATGCTGCAATCGCTGCCATGTTCATGCCATGGTCAGGCAGTCAGTTCGAAAATCATCCACTAGTCTCCGCCATTTTCCTAAATCCCGTTCAATAAAACTTATCCAAACTGTCCACTATTAGTAATGATTGAAGTTTGAAAGTTAAAAATTGAATAATTAATAAATAGATTAAATTTTAGTTTTATCTGGAATGATTTTTTGTAAAATCTTATTAGTTAATTCTCCAGCAATGTAATATGAAAAATGAGCTGCAATTAGAGAAATTGTAGTTGATATATCTGGAGGAATAGCTAAAAAATCCAGTAAGGCATTAGAAGTATAATTCGTGAGCGCGCTAACTGTTGAGGGAATGATTTTTTGTAAGCAAGTTCTAGCAGTACTTCTAATAAAACTTTCTTGAGCTTTAGGATGAACGACTACTAAGGAAGTCTCTTTTTGATTTTCATTTTTTTCACTACTCGTGAATTTGTCATATAACAAATATACTGTTTTACTGCCTATATCATAGAGCATTTTTTCTGAAATAATTGTAGCAATTTGACTTTGCAATAAGTTTGGTAATATTTCTTTTAAATTTGATTTCAAAGTTTCTTTAACAATCGAGGGGAGGTTGTATACACAAATTTCTCCTGCAATTTCCGCATTTACATTTTCCACTTTCAAGGCGCTACAAGTCCCTTGATGAATTATCTCAAGAGTATTTTTATCAATATTTTTTTCTGGTATTTTTTCTTGAGAAGCATAGATAGTTGTGAATGAAATTGTTGATAAAATAATTGCAATTAAAAAAGAGACATAGGAATACTTGGTTAATTTTTTAATGAAAGACATATTTTAAACTCCATAAAAAAAATTTATAAATTAATTTAATTGATCAGGTATTTATTATA
>JADGAM010000141.1 GCA_015232015.1 Oligoflexia bacterium
AATGGATTTAATTTTAAATTTAAATATTCATTATATTTTTTGTGTTTAATTTTATTATTAATTAAAATTTGTTCCATATAAATGTTTCCAATATGTGACAAAAGAATTTTGCTTTATTATTTAAATTCTTTATTCCTGATTTATGTCTTCATATTCTCTGATGAGCAAGCAAAATATAAATCGGACCTTACTAAATAAAAATTTAATAAGTTAAGCAAAGATGATTTTAATAGATAGAATTTGCCGTTATAAATATTATAATGAGTAATATGGAAAATTTTTTTAAATGAATCTAAAATATATTTGATATAATATTTAGTATAATGGTTGTTGTTTATAGTTATAAAAATTGAAAGGGGATAATTATGTTCAAATTATTAAATGAACAAAAAGGTTTTACATTAGTAGAGATTTTAATGGTTATTGTTTTAATTTCTATTCTTGCAATTGTAGCAGTTCCACAATTTATGGATTTCCAGTTTGATGCAAAAAAAGCAAAAGCAAAAGAGTTGGGTGCTAATTTAAGAAATGCAATTGCGAATGCCAAGGCCATAGCAGTATTAAGATGTAATAAGAATACTAATCTTTGGCCAACTCTTGCTGATATTCAAGATAATAATGTAAAAACTAATTTTTGTGATAAAATTACAGAGAGTGAAAAGGCCTTAATTCAAGCAGGGTTGCCACAAAACCCTTTTAATAGAAAAGCTACTGTAATTAATAGTGCATTATCGGGAGCTACAAATTACAATTCTTGTGCTGATACTTCAGATGCAGGTACAGGTTGGTGTTACAACACTTCGACTGGAGAAATTTGGGCCAATGTAAGTGGTATTGGAACTTGGTAGAAAGAAAGCATTTGATTTACGTTCTACGTTTTAAATTTAAGGCAGAAAAACATTGTTAAATCAAACTTCATTGAAACAAGGTTTTACCATAATAGAAATGGTAATGGTGATAACAATTGTTGGAGTGTTATCAGTTGTTGCTATTCCTCAATTTATTGATTTTCGAGATGATGCTAAAAAAGTGATTACCCAAAAAAAATTGGCGGAATTAAAAGAGGCAATTAAAGGTGATCCATCTTTAAAAGCCAATGGTCAGTTTACAAAAATAGGATTTGAATTAAACATGGGTCGATTACCAACTGAATTAAGTGAACTTTATATGTTGGATGCAGGAACTCCAGGAGGGATTAATGATCCATTTTCAAAAAGAGGTTGGAGAGGACCATACATATTAAGCACTTCTTCTACTGATATAGAGTGGAGAAAAGATGGGTGGGGAAATGAGTTTGATTACAACACAACAACTAAAACAATAACAAGCAAAGGAGCAGACGGGACTTTGAACACCAATGATGACATTATTATCAATTTATAAGTATCAAAATAAAAATAAGAGTAAAAGTAAAAGTGGCTTCTCATACGTATCCTTAATTATGTTAGTAGCTAGCATTGGTATTTCAGCAACTGCTATTATTGCAGTTATGGGACCAAATATTCTTAAAAAAAAAATTGATGAAACCAATAAGAAAATGGATAGAATTGAACAGGCCATAATCCTATATAAAACTCATAGACTAGGAATTCCTCCGGCAACTTTAGAAAATTTACTAACAACCGATGGTGTGGTTTGCGCTGTTGATACAAATATGTCAAGTCCGACATATAGAAAATTACTTGGTTGGTGTGGTCCCTATGTAAACATTGTTTTTGTTGGTATGGAAACTGAATATAAGCTGGATGGGTGGGGAATTGCTTATGAGTATGGCGTTGATGCTCAAAATGGCGTAAGCTTAAAAAGTTGTGGACCAAATTTAATTTGTGGAGATTCAGATGATATTGTTAGAAAATTTTAGTTCTGAAAATCCTCATTTCAAAATAAATAAAAGATATAACAAAGGATATACATTTGTTGAATTTACCATGGTCATACTTTTAATCGCAGTATTAACTGTAGGTAGTATATCTGTTATGGATGAATCAATTCAAGAAAGTAAATTCGACAACACAATAATAAGTATGCATGAAATTAGAAAAGCGCTTGTAGGTGATGTTGAGATTAAAAAAGACGGTATTCGTACATCGTTTGGTATTTTAGGGGATATTGGTTCTATTCCTCAAACCTCAAGTGGACTAGACCTAAGTGCCTTAGTTACAAAACCTGCGAGCTACCAAAGTTGGATGATAAATTCTGATACACGTTTTGGCCATGGATGGAATGGACCATATCTAAGTAGTAATGATCCAACAAAAGATTATATAACAGACGCTTGGGGAAGTTCATATATATACACCGTATCTCAAGATGGGAGTGCAACAATAGTAAGCTTAGGCGCCGATAAAGCAGTGGGAGGAGAAGGTTTTAAAAAAGATATTACAGTAAAAATACCTCTTGATTTAATAAAAGCAGAAAGTGTAACAGGTGTAATTTTAGATGGAGGCCAACCGTACATAGGAAAAGCTGATGTGAATATATATTATCCCAATGGATCAGGAGTTATAACCTCAACTAAAAAATCCTTAACATCATCTGACTTAGGATATTTTGTTTTTGATAACATTCCTTACGGAACAAGATTTATTAAAATATTTATTCCCGACGAAACATATGCAACAAAAAAAATTCAAGCATTATTTACTGTAGATAAAATTAATTTTGTTATCCCTTCAATACTTTTAGACGCAAATCCTTCAGCAAACAATGGTAGTGCTTTTAGTTGCACAACGAGTGCTGGGAAAATAGCAATTTATAATGTACAAAAATTAAGTAATAATATAACAGCAAAACTCACTATAAATAGTGCAGTTACATTGGCGGGAATGAGATTTGTAAATTATAAAAATATAGATTTAACTAGTATTAAAATTGGAAATACAACATATGGTTGTTCTTCTGTATTTGCAGTTACTAATAGAATTAGTGTGTGTCCATTTGCTGAAAAGAATTATGGTGCATTTGGAAGTACTAGTTGGAGTTTGGCGATCGATTTTGACTCTTCTTTAACTTTAGATTTTGCTCCCGAAGATATTGCTGATATTAACTATATGCAAGTTGAATTTACATACACAGGAACAGATGGCTGTGATTTGATTACAATTTTGTAATGGTAAAATGTAATTGCTAATTTTGCAAGGAGTATAAAATTGTCATTTTATAAATATAAATCAAGAAATAGACAAGGATTACAAGTTAATGCTGAAATTGAGGCCTCTGATATTAATGTCGCAAAAAATATATTAGCGCAAAATAATTTATTAGTTACAAAAATTGAAGAAATAGCTAATTCCACTAAAGGTGAAATAAATAAAACTGGAGAGTTTGGATTAGGTGTTGTAAGAAACTTTTTGCAACAATCAATTTTTAGAGCAAAAGTTTCAGCAGAAGAGATGTTGATATTTAATCGTCAACTACAATTAGTTTATTCTGTAAGAATATCAGTGCTTAAAGGATTACAATTTATTTATGATCAAACAGAGAGTATTGAATTAAAAAGAGTTATTAAGGAGTGTATGGCCGATATTTCTGAGGGAAGGGAATTAAATTATGCTTTAAGTAGGCATCCTCATGTTTTTGATAAAAGCTATGTTAGTTTAATTCGCGCAGGAGAATTGTCTGGTGAATTAGATATGATTTTAGATAGAATTTGCGAGATCACAGAGGTTAGGGCAGAAAATGATGCTAAAATAAAGGGAGCACTTTTCTATCCAAAGATTGTGATTGCTTTTATGAGTATGACTTTTTTAGGAGTAGTTTATGTAATTCTACCGAAGATGAAAGGATTCTATGCAAATTTAAATATTGAACTTCCAGGCATTACAAAATTTTGTTTAGCGATTGCTGATTTTTTTGCTTCTCCATATGTAATATCTACAATCGTTGCTTTATTTATAATTGCTTGCACTTTTTATATGACTCTTCTTAAAATTATAAAAAGTATATGGAGTGTTTGGTCTATAAAATTACCTTATATTGGCGTCCTTTTAATTCAAATTGAAATGAATTCTTTTTGTAAAATTTTAGAGCTACTTTTAAAGAGTGGAATGACTTTTACTCAAGGATTAGACATTGTGAGAGATACGGCCACTAATCATTTGGTAGCAAATGATATTTATGATTGCAAAGTTAAAGTTGAGGGTGGTAAATCTATTCATGATTGTTTTAATGAAACAAAAACATTTCCTAAAATTATGGTTAACATGGTTTCAATAGGGGAAGAAACTGGAAATATTGGAATTGTATTAAATAGAATGGCCAGCTATTATAAACTTCAAATAGAATATAGGGCCAATAATTTAAGTAAGGCCATTGAACCTATGCTTTTATTTTTAATTTTTGGTGCTGTAACAATATTGGCATTAGCTATATTTATGCCTATGTGGAAGATGACCGCAGCTGCGAAGAGAGGCTAGAGCAACCTAGTTACTTTAATTGCTCTAATTTTTTTGAATAAGTTTTATACTCTCTAATTTGCTTTGAAAATTAATCCTAGGTACCTTTGTGATATCAAGCATTCTTTTGATGAATAATTCTTTTGTAGCTTGGTCGATATTTTTTATTCTTTTTACTTCATTAATAAGATTGTTAATATTATTAATTAGAACTTTTCCTTCTTCTGACAAAATCTTATATTCTGCTACAAAATGATCATTTAATTTATTATTATTATTTATTGTTTGATCATTGATGACTTCCGTATTAAAAAATAATGTTTTTATAATGGGTAGTATAGTAGATTTATAAGTTGTATTGAAATTTTCTATTTCATTTCCATTTTTCATTAGCAAGATATCATTACTGAAATTTTTTTGAATATGATCAACAGCACTTATAGCAGTTATTAGTCGTTCGGACAAATCATCGAAAACTTCATTATTTTCCTTTTCCTTATTATTTTCATTTTCTTTATTATTTTCATTTTCCTTATTATTTTCATTGTCATTATTGCTTACAATAGTTGGAACATTACCGTTAAAAGAAATAACCTTATGTTGAGGTTGATTAATATTTTTTTCTACTGGTGCTATCGCCGGAGATACCGCTGAAGATAAGTTATTAGCACCATTTTTAGTATTAATGGCCGTAGTACTAATTTTTAATATTTTTTTATACATTAAAAAACTAGCAAAAAGAAATATTGAAATTGAGAGAGTATAGAATATAATTTCTGAGAAGCTAATGTTTTTATTATCATTTTCGATTTTGATTTTGTTTTTTTTAATTATTTTTTTTTTATTACTCTGATAAATTTCTTTTTCTTTTATTATAACTTCAAATTTTTTACTATTAACCCATTCATTAAGATCTTTTTTTAAATTTATAGCTTCTAGATTATCAACATCCTCATTGTCATCCTCGTTAGGTATAGGAGGAAGAAAAAATGCTTGTGGAAGATTTGGAGGTTTTAAAGAGGATGCAGGAGATCTCTTATTTAATTCTCGAAGAATATATAATTTTTCATCAAGTTTTTTGTCACTACTTATATTTATGCTTTCTGAATTCATATTTATATTTATATTTTAGTAGTTTAAGTTTTTTTTAAAATCAGTTCTAGTATAATGAAATTATACCTTAAATTGTATAAAATTATTAATAGGGTAAATTTGATGTTTTTTTATCTAATACTAAAATACTAAAATAAATAGATGAAATCACTTTAGTATTTATAGTTTATTGAAAATAAATTTGGAGAATTGGAGACGTGGAGATGGAGATATAGATGAGAATAAGTTGGTTAGAAACTAAAAATAGGGGATATACTTTAATAGAACTCACCATGACCATACTTTTAATTGGCATATTAGCAGTTGGTAGTATATCAGTAATGGAAGTTTCGCTGGTAGAAGACCAATTTGATAATACAGTAAAAAGTATGTTGGAAATTAGAAATGCACTTATAGGCGATCCAGAAGCAATGAAAGATGGAATTAGAACATCTTCATTTGGAATTTTAGGTGACATTGGAGCTCTTCCTACAGCTGATTCAACATATGCTTTAAATGCACTTTTATTAAATCCTGGTTATCCAGCGTGGGCATTAGATATCACATCACCTTTTGGAATAGGATGGAATGGGCCCTATTTAAGTAATGTCAGTTTTACTACAAGCTCTATTAAAGATGCTTGGGGCGTCCCATATATTTATAATGTGGCCTCTGATGGAAGTGGAATACTTACTAGCTTAGGAGCAGATAAAGTAGCAGGAGGAGATGGTGCGAATAAAGACATCATAATGTCATTACCAGTTAATTTAATTAAGGCAACCGTAAATGGATTTCTTTTAAATAGGGGGCAACCTTTTATTGGAGCAGCAATTGTTACTATATATTATCCTGACGGGCAAGGCTTCCTAACCAGTGCTACTCAAAACTTAGTGCAATCTGATGCTGGTTTTTTCTCTTTTCCCAATATTCCTTTTGGAACTCGCTTAGTAACTGTTACTATCACGGATTCAGCATATTATGCTCAAACAATACGGACACTATTTACTGTTGATAGAGATAAGTACGTGATTGCTACAAATTTTTTAAATATGAATCTAAACAAAAAAGTACCACCAGGGCTACCGCCAGATATAGAAGCAATTCTAGCAACAGGAGTACCACCGGTAGCGGCAGTGGTAGCAGCACAGTTGTCACCGGAAGCAGCGGCAACATTAGCAGCAGGGCTACCGCCAGCGATAGCGGCAGTAGCAGCGGCAGCGGGAGTGCCAGCAGTAGAAGTAGCAGTCGCAATAGCAATATCAGCAGTCAGCGTACCAGGTGTTGTTCCAGATGCCGAAAGAAAAATTCCCCCTGCTCCTCCTGGCTGCTGGAACCCTGGTTATACTCCCATAGTCCAGAAGGGAGAACTAATCTTCGTAGCATGGAGCTATATCGACAATCGTATAGGCATAAATTTAGTTGGTTATTATGGTTTAAAAAACATAATACTCTACCAGAAAACAGTGGATTGGATACGTTATATTAACAATATGACGGTTGATGAACAAAATAAAACCGTTAGCCTTTATGGACAATCGAGAGTAATCACTATTCCCTGGAGTGACATGGTAGTAAAATAGTTCTTCCCATCTAAAAAAGGATTTTTAGATAAAATGTAATTAAACTTCTTTTTTTACAATAGTACTATTTGCTTGTGCCGTTGGGAAAATAATCATATCAGCAATATTAACATGACTTGGTCTGGAGACCATAAAATAAATTGCATCTGCCACGTCTTCTGCATTTAGTGGTTGATATCCTTTGTATACAGCGCTTGCACGTTCACTATCTCCTTTAAAACGTACTAATGAAAATTCAGTATTAACGAGACCTGGATGAATTGCACTTACTTTTATATTATGTTTATGTAAATCAATTCGCATTCCCTCACTTAAAGCATCTACGGCATGTTTTGAGGCACAGTAAACTTGACCATTAGGATAAACCTCTTTGCCTGCGATGGAACCAATATTAATAATATGTCCAGTTTTACGTTCTATCATTTGAGGAACAACTATTTTTGAAACATAGATTACACCTTTTAAATTTATATCGATCATCATTTCAAAATCATTTAAATCCGCATCCTCAAATGAGTGCATTCCATGAGCATTACCAGCATTATTTATTAAAATATCAATTGTCGCAAATTCTTTAGGTAAACTTTTTATACTTTCAAATACCTTTTCTTTGCTTCGCACATCAAATGCCAAATGATGTACTTTAACAAATTTGCTAAGTTTATTTTTTAACTCTAATAAACGTTCTTCTCTTCTCCCACAAATGATTAAATTAATACCATTTTTAGCAAAGATCTCGGCAGTAGATTTACCAATTCCAGAGGTTGCCCCTGTGATTAAGGCGATTTTGTGGGTGCTTTTATTATTCATTTATAATCCTTAGAAGTGTAAGTTAATAATTACAATCTCGCTTTTTGCCCCTAAACGTATTGGCGGACCCCAATAACCAGCTCCTGTACTAACAAATATTTGAGATTTGAGCTCATTGTCGATCTTAAATTCATAAAGACCTTTTAAGTAATAGTTTTTAATCTTTGTTATAATGTTGAAAGGAATAATTTGTCCACCATGAGTGTGCCCTGATAGCGCAAGTACTATAGGTGAGTGTTTGGAAGTTGTTGCTGTAGGAGAGGAAGACATAAAATATTTTTTTAAAAATTCTCGGGCAACTTTAGGTTGGTGAACAAGTAAAATAGTTGGTAGAGGGAGACTATTTTTTAGTTCATTAACTGAAGCATTAACATTAAGAGGAAAGTAATTACTATGTAAACTTGAAGGGTCAGTAAGACCTACCAATCTCAGCTGTTTTTTATTTGTACCGATAGTTATTTGTTGATTAAGTAGAGCATGTATATTTAGTGCTGGCAAAATTTCAACTACATCTTTAACATCCAGATGGTATTCATGGTTGCCTAAAACAAAATAAGTACCAAATTGACTTTGAAGATTTTTTAAAGGTTCTAGATCACTAATTACTTCAGGTTGATTTTTAGGGTTTTGATCTAATAAATCACCAGCAATAAATACTGCATCTACATTTTGTTTATTTACTATTTCTACTAATAAATTAACATCATTGCGCTTAACTGTAGGACCGACATGTAGATCTGATAATAAAGCAATCTTAAATATGGATGAAGATGCTGGCGTTTGCACTTGTGCTTGTGCTTGTGTTTGTGCTTGTACTTGTACTGATGAGGGAGGAGAATTCTTCTGCATAGCAGGCCAGTAAGCATCAAAGGAATTTAATAGAGGAGGTTGCATTCCAAAATAAAATGCACTTGTAATATAGAAAAAAGAAAATAATAAAAAAATGCTATCTACTAATTTATAATTTTTGAGAATTTTTATGTAATATAAAAATTTTATAAATTCATATACTATCCCAAGAAAAAAAATGAGGATGGATACACCCATCAGTAATGCACTAATATAGGTAACGAAGTAATTATTAACATAACGTGCAGATAAAATGTATGTAATGGGAGAGATTAATAAGAAAAAACAAAATACAAAAATAAATTTTTTGATTATTGGTTTCCTTAAGATGAGAGGAGCAAATATTTTTATGGAAACAAAAAATCTCTTTGATATAAAATAAGATATTATAAAATTTATTAATAAGGCCAATAAAGAAAACGTTATTTTCATAGTAATCATAAGCTACCTGTTATCACTTAAGTAAGCTTATTATTTAAGCATTTTAAGCAAAATTGTTTTAAAATTGGAAATGGATCTATGACTTGTTTTTTTATAGTATGAGAGTATTCTGGATGCCATTGAATGCCCATGATAAAAGGATACTTAGAATTTTTAGAGCTATTTTTGTTATCTTCACTTACACTGTACGCTTCTATTAAACCATCTGGATAAGAAAATGCCTCAGCTTTTAATTTAGCTCCTAGCACTTTTATGCCTTGATGATGAACAGAGTTGACTATAATAATTTTTGAAATTTTTTGATCAATGAATTCAAAATTATTTCTTCTTATGTTCTTCTTATAGAAATTATACCAATTATCTAAGTTACTATTTTTAACAAGTGCTACTTCATGTTTTATTCGATCAAAGCACTGGTAATCTCGATGTTTAACTTGATTTACTTCTGTTTTTGTTTCTATTTCTGTAGGATGGTATGCTGGCAAAAAGGATATGAGAGAAATGATAGATGCTGGTGTTAAGGTATATGCACACACTCCTGACTTAAAAAAAGATGAACCTAATTATGTTCATAGAAAATTAGTGGTAACTGGAAATACAGTTTTCTTTGGCTCACACAATTTAAGCGTCCCTAGTTCTGTTATTACAGAGGAAGTAAGTGTAGAAATTGTTGGGCCATCACTTGCAAAACAAGTACGTGATATTTTTGATGACAATATTAAAACAACTGGTAAAGAGGTTACATCTGATCAAGTACAATCCGCTAGTGGAATTTTAGGAAGTTCAAAGCAGCTAATTCAAGATTCTATCGGTAATGTAATTAAACCTTTATATTAGAAGATATTAGTAAATATATATTTAGATTTATATTGCTTGTTTGCGCTTATGTAATTCGATCATATAATTCGATCATATAATTCTTAGCATGTCCTCATAAATGGTCCATAGGATTTAATCGAGGATATCTCTTTGGCAACCACAACAACTTTATTTTTAAATGTGGAATTAAATGACCACTTTTTTATATTAATAGCTCTAAAGATTAACCTTTTGCGTTCCATTCAATTACAAATACAAGCTTCAAATACAAGCTGATAACTTTTTGAGGCAATTTTTTTATTTTTAGTTGCTCTATATTTATGAATAAAAAATAATTATTAATACTATCTATTTATTTTCATTAAAAAATAAATTTAATTTAACAAATTCCAATTTCAAAACTAAAAAAAAAATCAATCTAGTGATAACTTTAAATAAAAAGTCTCCTTAATTTAATTTTTTATTTCTTTCATAAAAAGGAGGAAGATTGTGAAAATTATGAGTATTAAAAAATTTACTTTTATGATGATTTTATTAATTGGAAGTATTTTTACTTTATCAAATTTGTTTGCTGATGACTTAGAAGTAATTAGTGATAAAGATATCAAAGATTTTTTGTTTCAGAATGGATTAGATGTAAATAATAAATGGGACAATAATATAATGACTCCAGATATTTACAATGACATTTTAAAAAATGAACTTGCTTACTACCAAATCCAAACATTAAAAAATAATTTAAAATCTTTAAGAACAGAGATACAAGATACTTTTAAAAATGTAGAACCAATTAAAGATAATCCTTTTTCCAAAATTTTCTTTTCCTCCAGTAAAGCTAATCAACAAAATTTAATTTCAGCTACTATTTCATATTTTAATTATGAAAACTTTATGGAAAGAGTTAAAAATGGCGATA
>JADGAM010000142.1 GCA_015232015.1 Oligoflexia bacterium
CGAATGATATTTGCACAAATACTACCTTGATTAATAATTTAATAATTTAATAATTTAAAAAGCATTAGTTGTAAAAAATATCAAAATCATGTTTTGGTTTTCTCTAATCATTTTCATACGAGTAAAGGTTATTTTCATTGAACATTATTTCATTTAATATTTAATATTTATTCAGCAAATCTATGTTATAGCTATTGCTTTTATTCACAAAGGAGGTTTGAATGAAAAAAATACTTGGTTTATTTCTTGTCCTATTCAGTTTATCTGTATTTGCCGCTCCAGACATTCGTCTTGGTATACCAGGATATGGAGGAACAGGCTGTCCGGCGGGAAGTGCAGCAGTTATATTGTCTCCTGATAAAACTGCTTTAAGTATACTATTTGATCAATATGTTGCTGAGGCCGGTGGAGTTAGTAGACGTAGTTTTGATCGCAAAACATGTAACTTTTCAGTCCCTGTTTTAGTTCCACATGGTTACAGTGTATCCATTTTTAAAGTTGATTATCGAGGTTACGTAAATGTTCCAATTGGTGGTCAAGCCGATTTTAATGTTGAATATTTCTTTGCTGGTTCGCAAGGACCAACATACCAAAAAATTTTCCACGGCGGTTATGCCAGTCAATATTTTTTAACAAACACTTTATTGCTTACTGAGGTTGTTTGGTCACCATGTGGAGAATCAGTTAATTTAAGATTGAATTCTTCTATGTTAGCTAAATCAAATTCAAGATTTGATCAAGCAATGGCCGCTGTTGATTCAGCAGATATCCGATCAGGATTAATCTACCATATTCAATGGAGAACTTGTCATTAAATTAATGTATGTCTATAACAATAGGAATACCCAAAGAGATTAAAGAAAAAGAAAAACGAATAGCAATGGTTCCAGTGCTACTAGATAAATTAATCAAGTCTGGTGCTACTATTAATATTGAGAAGGATGTAGGTAGTTTCATTTATGTCGATGATATTTCATATAAGGGGGCCAAAGTTTTAGAGGACGCTAAAAGATTATATGCTTCTTCTGATGTGATACTTAAGGTTCAGCCACCCACTGAAGAAGAAGTTCATTTGATGAAAGATCAAACTATTCTTATATCATTTTTATATCCTCATAATAATTTAAAACTAATAAAAATTTTGTTACAAAAAAACATTAGCAGTTTTGCTATGGAACTTATTCCTCGCATATCTCGAGCACAGGATATGGATGCGCTTTCATCTCAAGCAACGGTGGCCGGATATAAAGCAGTATTAATCGCCGCCGATAATAGTAGATTTTTTTTTCCAATGCTAACTACTGCTGCTGGATCAATTAGACCAGCAAAAGTCTTGGTTATTGGTTCAGGAGTGGCAGGGTTGCAAGCAATGGCCACCGCTAAACGCTTAGGTGCTATTGTTTTTGGTTATGATGTGCGGACAGAAACGAAAGAACAAGTAGAATCATTAGGTGCAAAATTTATTGATGTAAAAATTAAAGCAAATGGAAAGGGTGGTTATGCAAGAGAATTAACTAAAGAAGAGAAAGAAGAACAAACAGTAATTTTGGCCAAACATATGGCTGAATGTGATGTAGTTATCACTACTGCTGGTATCCCTGGAAAGGCAGCACCAAAAATTATTACTATTTCTAATCTTGAAAAAATGAGGTCTGGTTCAATTATCGTTGATTTAATGGCGGAAAGTGGCGGTAATTGTGAGATGACCAGCGCCGGAGAAGTAGTGAAGTACAAACAGGTTACTATAATTGGTCCACTAAACATTTGTAGCTCTTTGCCTATCCCATCTAGTGAAATGTATGCAAAAAACATCACTAATTTTCTATTACTCCTTTTACAAAATGAAAAAATTAATTTCGACTTTAATGATGAAATCCTTGCATCCTCTGTGGTTACCCATCAGGGTAAAATAATTAATTCAACAATAAATGCACAAATAAATGCACAAATAAAAGAGCAATTTAATATTATAACTTCTTAATTAATATTTAATACAGGAGTCAAAATTATGATTATCGACGGGTTTACCGCAATATATATTTTTACTCTAGCAGCTTTTACTGGATATGAAGTGATCCATCAAGTGCCAGTAATATTACATACGCCTCTAATGTCAGGATCAAATTTCATTCATGGATTGATATTGATTGGAGCAATTATAGCTTTAGCTGGTTCTAACAATAATATTGAGAGAATTATTGGTTTTATCTCAGTTCTATTTGCCACAATAAATGTTGTTGGTGGATATGTGCTCACTATTCGTATGTTGAAAATGTTTAAACCCAAGGAAGATTCTAATTATTCTAATTATCCTAATTAGGATTAGGAGTAACAACAAATGAAGAGTCTCATAATCCAGACGGTTTACTATATATCTGCAGTTTTATTTATTGTTGGCCTTAAACGTATGAGTTCACCCAAAACTGCCACTACCGGAATTCACTGGGCGGCCGTAGGAATATTTTCAAGCGTATTAGTTACTTTTTTATTTCCCCACTTGCAAAATTTAGAGTTGATTATCTTAGCTATAATTATTGGGAGCATAATTGCATGGTATTTGGCGGGAAAGATAGGAATGACATCTATTCCAGAGATGATTGCTTTATTTAATGGAATGGGAGGAGCTGCTGCTGCTGGCATTTCAGCAGTTGAACTTTTAAGACTTATCTCTGATCCAAAAATAGTAATAGGAATAAAAATAGGAATAGGAATAGGAATAGAAGTAGAAAGAGAAATGCCAATATTAAATTTTGTATTGGCGGTGATTGGTGCCTTAATTGGGAGTATTTCTTTTTCAGGAAGTTTACTAGCGTTTATGAAATTGAGAGATTTATTAAAAAAGACTATTCATTTTCCATTACAACAATGGATAAATTTTCTTTTCCTATTAGTGGCGGTTTTAGCAGCGATAGCATTTTATTATCATCATTCATTGGGATTATTTATAGTTTTCTTCTTGGCGAGTTTAATTTACGGTATTTTGATTACTATTCCCATTGGTGGCGCTGATATGCCAGTATTAATTGCTCTATATAATGCACTAACAGGCATGGCGGTGGCGGCCGAAGGATTTCTTTTAAATAATGTAGCAATGGTTATTGCCGGTACAGTGGTGAGTTCTTCTGGATTTCTTCTAACTAGATTAATGGCCAAAGCGATGAATAGATCTTTAAGTAGTCTTTTATTTACAAAATTTACAGAAACCAGCGGCCAATCACTATCTGAAAACATACGTTCAATGGATGCCAGTGATGCCGCCATAATTTTAAATTATATTAGTAAAGTCATCTTTGTTCCAGGATATGGTATGGCGGTAGCTCAAGCACAACAAAAAGTGTGGGAACTAGCAAGTATTTTATTAGAGAGAGGAATTGATGTTCGCTTTGCAATTCATCCTGTAGCTGGAAGAATGCCTGGACATATGAATGTTTTACTTGCTGAGGCAGGAGTTCCTTACGATTATATATTTGCTATGGAAGACATTAATAATGATTTTTCAAATACTGATGTTGTAATAGTTATTGGTGCCAATGATGTAGTTAACCCATCAGCAAGAACAGATAAAAGTAGTGCTATTTATGGAATGCCAATTTTAAATGTTGATATGGGCAAGCAAATTTTTGTAATTAAGAGAGGAAAGGGACTTGGATATGCTGGAGTAGAAAATACTTTATTCTATAACCAAAAAACCAGTATGATTTATGGTGATGCTAAAAATGTTGTTAGTAAAATGATTCAGACTCTAAGGAGTAACTTATGAACAATCTAAGGAGTAACTTATGAACAATGAGATAAATAAGTTATCTCCATGGTGGTGGCATTCCACTATTCTAGTAATGATTATAGGATTTTCTATTCTCTCTTATCTTACATTCATCACATATAAAAGTGCCCCGCCTATTCCAAAAGAAATAATTATTGAAACAGGAGATATTGTATTTACAGGAGATGATATTAGAGATGGGCAAGAAATATTTTTAAAGTATGGATTAATGGAACATGGAAGTTTGTGGGGTCATGGTGCTTATCTCGGTCCTGATTACACAGCTTTTTATCTTCACAGTGAAGCAATAATGGTTCAAGAAACTTTTGCTCAACAAAAATATTCAAAATCTTATTTGGAGCTATCTGATGACGAAAAAAGTGTAATTGATAGAAACACTATAAAATCTTTGAAAACAAATCGCTATAATCCAAATACAAACGTATTAATATTTACCATGGGTGAACTGATAGCATACCAAACACTTTATCTATATTGGACAGATTATTTTTCTCAAAATATAACCGCTCCAGGATTACCATTTGATTACATCAAAAATAGTGATGAGCTTGGATCTTTAACAGCATTCTTTGCATGGGCCACATGGGCCACTGTTGCTAATCGTCCAGGGCAAGACTATTCCTATACTAATAATTGGCCATATGAGCCTCTAGCTGGAAATTATCCAAGTGTAAGTACTTATTTATGGAGTGCTTTAAGCTTAATAGCACTTCTTGCTGGTTTGGGTTTAGTACTTTTTCTTTTCGGAAAATTTAGTTTTTTAGGAGTGAAAGGGGATGAGCATGAGTTACCATCTAGTGTTTTATTCCCACAACCACCTTCATCTTCATCAGTTGCAGCACTCTCTCCATCTCAATTGGCGACTGGCAAATATTTTTTGATAATTGCCTTACTCTTTCTTTTGCAGGCCATTTTAGGAGTTACTCTTGCTTATTATAGAATTGAAACAGGATCCTTTTATTTTTTAGATATCGCTAAATGGTTTCCTTACAATTTACTTCGTACTTGGCATTTACAATTGGCGATTTTTTGGATTGCTACCACATGGATTGCTGGCGGTCTTTTCTTAGCAACTTGGGTTGGAGGTAAAGAACCTGCAGGACAAAAATTGGGAGTGAATGTATTATTAGCTGCTTTAGTAATAGTAATTTTAGGTAGTTTATTTGGAGAAGCTTTAGGTTTACAAAATAAATTAAAAGATGTGTGGTTTTGGTTTGGACATCAAGGTTTAGAATATTTAGATCTCGGTCGCTTCTGGCAAATACTCTTTATAATAGCGATGGTCTTTTGGACTCTATTGATGTTTAGGGCCTTAAGACCTGCAATACGCTTTGAAGGAAAGTCAGATTTGTCAGCACTTTTTTTGTATGCAGCGATAGCAATCCCTCTCTTTTATCTTCCAGCACTGTTTTTTGGTTCATATACAAATTTTGCTGTAATTGATAACTGGAGATTTTGGATTATCCATCTTTGGGTAGAGGGTTTTTTTGAGCTTTTTGCAACTGTACTGGTGGCCATTATGTTTAGATATATGGGACTTGTAACTTCTAAAACTGCAACAAGATTGGTCTACTTAGCGGCCATCATTTATTTTAGCGCAGTAATAGTGGGAACTGGACACCATTGGTATTTCAGTGGGCAGGGTACACTCAATATGGGCCTTGCTGCTTGTTTTTCAGCACTAGAAGTAGTGCCACTAACACTTCTCATTTTGGATGCTTGGGATTTTATTCGTCTTAAAAATAAGACACAGTCAGGAAATAACCATGAAATTCAAAGTTTAGTATCAGAGCAAAAATGGACCATCTATTTTCTCATGGCAGTCGGTGTATGGAATTTTGTTGGTGCAGGAATATTTGGGTTTCTGATTAATTTACCGATCATCTCTTATTTTGAAAGAGGTACACTCTTAACTGCAAATCATGCCCACGCAGCAATGTTTGGAGTATTTGGAATGTTAGCACTATCGCTTTTAGTGTTTTGCTTGCGAGCACAGCAGACAGAAAAGTCTTGGCAGAAAGTAGTTCCTTGGATTCGCATAGGATTTTTTGGAACTAATCTTGGACTTGGGTTAATGATCGTTTTGGATTTATTTCCTGCTGGAGTTTTACAATTTATAGATGTTATTGAGAATGGATATTGGCATGCTCGAAGCTTAGCTTTTACAACCACAGGCAAATTTCATTGGTTAGAATGGATTCGTCTGATCGGAGATGTTGTTTTTATTCTCTTTGGAGCGATACCTTTAACTTATGCCTCAATCTTGACCTATTTTAGGAAAAATGTTTAAAAAAACGTGGCCCAAAAAAATTAGCAACTATACCAGAATGCTCCTACCCAGGTGATGTATATTGTGCTTCCATTGTAACCACCATCACAATTGTGAGGTAAACATGCAACTTTTCCTAAAGCAGTTTTAATCCATCCTGGTAAACCTGAAGAGTTTAGCATCCAAGTAGTATATTTACAAAGGTACCATAGGAAATTATGATTCAAATAAACTTTTACTCCCCACCAAGAATAGCTAGTTGACCAACTCCACCAACCATTTCCAGTAGAATGATATAAATCTACAAGTTCTGAATCTAAATTAGGATCGTCTAGCAGTTCATGGTTAGTATGACCAGCACCTCTTCCTTCATTTTTTCCGTTTCCAGGTTGTACTTCCAATTTTCCATGAGAACCACGTATAACTTTTATTGATCCATCTCGTACTCTTTGTTCAAATCCTTTAGAAATTTTATCAAATCCTTTTCTATGTTCAGCATTAAGAGATCTGCTAAAATCAGTATCCGCGTCCAACTTGGAAGGATTGTTTTCATTAACTTTTAATTTTTGATGTAAAGATTCAAGTGCTCTCATGACTTGATCTGGTTTGACGGAAGGATCTATCTTTATAGGTTTATTAGATTCTGTTTTAGCGATGGCCGATAAAAGATCACGTTCATTAAAATTTGCTGATTGGGCCACTATAGGAAAGGAAAGTAAAATAAGCGAAAGCAAATAAGATCTCGATTGGTTCAAGAAACTTGTTTTCTTCATATTCATAGATGACCTCCTTTAAAAAAATACTAACTATAAACAAGAAACAAGAAAGATTATCACTTTATTGAAACACTTTCTTTTCGTGAGCAAAGATATTTACCTTTTCTCTTTAAAGAAAGCAATTGAAAGGAAAGGAGTTTGCTCTATAGTTAGCTTTTGACTAGCCAAACAGGGTTTGTTTTATTTGCCAATTTTAGAAATAATAATTTTATGATATTTTAGCTAATACTAACTAATAATAATTTGCAGATATAAAAATACAAAAGAGGTTTATATGATTAAGTTGATTAAACTGATTTTGACAATTAGTAATCTAATAACATTTTCAATAATACTTCCGCTGTTTGAAAATGATCTCCAAGCTTCCAGCATCAATTGGAGATTAATTTGGCAAGATGAGTTTGATGGTCCGTATGGTTCTAAAGTTGACTCTAAAAAGTGGCAATATGATATTGGTACCCAATACCCAGGAGGAGCAGCGAATTGGGGAACTGGGGAAGTAGAAATTATGACAGATAGTACATCAAATGTATTTTTGGATGGTGATGGTAATCTTGTAATCAAAGCTATAAAAAGTTCAGATGGTACTTGGACTTCAGGTCGGATTGAAACTAAAAGAATGAATTTTCGTGCTTTTAAAGGTGGTCTGTTGGCAGTCGAAGCATCTATTCGTCTTCCAAATGTAACCAAAGAGAATGGTTTGGGTTATTGGTCGGCCTTTTGGCTTCTTGGTGCAGACTTTCGTGGCAATTTCACCAACTGGCCGGAGGTCGGTGAAATTGATATTATGGAACACATCAACGGATTCGACTCGACAGTTAGTTCTATTCATTGTGGGGTAGTTAACGGGGGACCTTGTAATGAAAAAACAGGCATTTCAAGTGGGCATTACGCAGCTGAAGGACTTAAAACCTCATTCCACACATATCGAATGGAGTACGATCGCAGTATTCAACCAGAGCAGGTACGATTTTATTTAGATAATGTAAATTTTTTTAGCGTAAAATCCAACCAAATAGATTCTGCTACCTGGAATAAGGCCTTTCATCATGACGGATTTTTTATAATATTAAATTTGGCCATAGGAGGTGAATTTCCAGCAGCATTTGGTGGTGGTCCTACCGAGGCAACGGTATCTGGAGGAGAGTTGACTATTGATTATGTCAAAGTTTTCATCGGTAATGTCTATTAACATTAACATTAACGTTAACATTAAATTAACATTAACTGTAACTACTCACTCCCTATTTAATTTTTTCATTAAGTCTTCAGCGATCAGTCTTCAACCATCAGCTCTTGTCCTCGGCCAAATCAGCTTTCAGCATATAAAAATCCTAAAAAAAAACAAGATGTAAGATTTTGTAAGTTGGCCTTTTATCTCTCATAGGGAAAACTGTCTTTTAATGACAGAATTAAAAAAAAAATCGTTAAGAGAAAATTTTAATCTTCTTAAAAACGATTACAACAAAATTTCAAAGAATCAAAAAGTTTCGCCGGAATTGATTGCGATTATTAACTCGCTTCTAATGCTATTAGAATTAATAATCGCAATTTTTATGGAGAAAAAAATTAAAAAGACTTCATCTAATAGTCACAAACCATCGTCGCAAACTGAAAAAGATCAGACCTCTACTCAACCAGGAAGCAAAGGCAAGGGAAAGGGGTTAAATAATTTGATGAGCGACAATAGTAAGACCAATAGTGCTCCTGCTTTTGATATTAAAGAGGACTGTAGTACGGAAAATGGACAAATAGAAGCGGCCAAGAATGCAGTAATTGTTAGTTGTAAATGGTTTGAAGAATTAGGATCAGGAAGCAAAGAAGACATTGGCAATGCTATTGGAAAAATTAACAGCTCCCGTTTTTGCAAAGATAATTATGTATGGGTGGCCTCTTACCTTGAAGATCCTTCAGCAGTAGAAAACAAAGATGTGAAAGTAGTAACTATTCATCCTGTAAAACCAGGATTGGAAAAAACCGTCACCATTCATAGTGATTTAGGCAATGGATACAGAGTTGTTGGACAACAAATCTACGTAGGTCATGTTCATCCTGAGGGATGTTGGATACCGTACCTATGGACAAAACCAGGAACCGAACATAAAGTTGAAAAAATATCGTATACTATGCGCTGTAAAGATAAAACTACAGGCAAATTTGTTATGCCTGCTGCAGGAATATACACTTCTCACGATCATCTCAAAAAATTAAATCATCCTGCCTGTAAAGGTGTTGAAAAAAAAGACCCTTACCCTCTATAACATTTTATCGTCTTAGTTTTTTATAGACGTAACGATGAGGCCTTAGTGCCTTCTCCCCTAAACGCTTTCTTCTGTCTTCCTCATACTGCGTATAGTTTCCATCAAACCACACCACCTCGCCGCAATCTTCAAAGGCCAAAATGTGGGTGGCAATTCTGTCAAGGAAGTAACGATCATGGCTTATTACTACTATACAACCTGCGAATTCAGTAATTGCCTCTTCGAGAGCACGTAAAGTATTTACATCTAAATCGTTAGTGGGCTCATCCAACAATAATACGTTGCCACCTTCTTTAAGCATGCAAGCTAGATGCACTCTGTTTCTCTCTCCCCCTGAAAGATTTTTTACAAGCTTATGATGGTCATCACCTGCAAAATTATACTTGGAAATATAAGCACGAGCATTTATCTCTAATTTTCCAAGTCTAACAACATCATCCTCACCTGCAATCACTTGCAACATTGTTTTATTGGGATCCATCTCTCTTCCTTGATCAATGTAAGAGAGTTTTACACTATCACCTACTTTAATAGTGCCACCATCTGCTTTTTCTCTATCTGTAATTAGTCTAAATAAAGTAGTTTTTCCGGCACCATTTGGCCCAATTATTCCCACAATTCCACCCGCTGGAATTTTAAAACTTAAGTTTTCAAAGAGTACGCGATCTCCATAACTCTTACTTAAATTTTCTGCATCGATAACAACATCTCCCAGGCGTGGGCCTGATGGAATATAAATTTCATTGGTTTCATTGCGCTTATTTTTTTCAACATCTAACATCTTTTGATAATTACCAATTCTCGCCTTACTCTTTGCATGTCTGGCCTTGGGATTACTTCTAATCCACTCCAACTCTGCGGCCAAAGATTTTTGCCTCCTACTTTCATGTTTTTCTTCAATCTCAAGGCGGCGATTTTTTTGTTCAAGCCATGAAGAGTAATTACCTTCCCAAGGAATGCCTTCGCCTCTATCCAACTCTAAAATCCAACCGGCCACATTATCAAGAAAGTAACGATCATGGGTAACAGCAATTACTGTCCCTTTATAATTTTTTAAATGTTGTTCGAGCCAGTAAACAGTTTCTGCATCAAGGTGATTTGTAGGCTCGTCTAATAATAAAATATCTGGTTCTTTAAGAAGTAACCTACATAAGGCCACTCTGCGCTTTTCCCCTCCTGATAAAACTCCCACTTTCATATCTTCCGCAGGACACCTTAGCGAATCCATAGCTAGATCTAGGCGACTATCTAAATCCCAAGCATTTTTAGCATCTAATTTATCTTTTTAAACTCCTCTGTTTTTTTATTTTCACTATATTTAATTATAGGTCATAAATTTTTTTATGAAAAAAAAGAGATATTAATTAGAGAGAAGATTATTCAAAAAATTAATGATCTATTAATGACTAGAGATTTTTCTTTAAGAGTTAAAGCAAGAATTAAACCAATAGTTAAATCAAACGCCAATGATTTAAGTGGAGAGGTAATTAGTTTAGAAGAGATACCAAAATATAAATTTTATACTAACTTAATCTTTGATTTACTAGAATTGAACCAATTATATGGGGCCAATCCTAAAGATATTTTAAAGTCGCTTAAAAAAGGTTTATTGAAAGATGGAGAAATTGATAGAAAAGTTGCAAAAGAGATTCGAGGTACGATATTAAATTTTTTTATTATTAGTATTATAAGTTGGTCTCTGTCGATTTCTTGAACTAATTGAACTGCTAGTTTTGCATTTGTTCTATCTTTTAAATAAAGAAAAGAAGTGCTGGCGATAAATTGTTGTCACTAACTTTCGCTTCTATTAA
>JADGAM010000143.1 GCA_015232015.1 Oligoflexia bacterium
ATTGAACAACTGGTAGAGAGCTATAAAAAAAATAAAGATAACGAGAAAGATAAAAATAAAGACGAATTTTACTGCGATATTTCCAAGAAAAATAATAAAAAATATTATTCTTTGGCCATGTTTCCATATCCATCTGGAAACGCACATATGGGTCATGCTAGAGTATATTCTATCTCTGATGTTAAGACACGCTTTAAAAAATTACAAGGTCATGAGGTTCTTCATCCAATAGGATGGGATGCCTTTGGATTACCTGCTGAGAATGCTGCTATTAAAAATAATGTTCGTCCTGATGTTTGGACTAACGAAAATATTTACAAAATGAAGTTTGAACAATTAAATAAATTAGGAGCTGCTTTTGATTGGGATAAAGAACTAAATACATGTGGGCCTGAATATTATAAATGGACTCAATGGCTTTTTCTGGAACTTTATAAGATTGGAAAGGCCTATAGAAAAGCTGACTATGTAAATTGGTGTAATGTAGATCAAACAGTTCTTGCCAATGAACAAGTAATTGATGGTAAATGCTGGAGAGATGGATCAGTTGTAGAAAAAAAGCTCATGGAGCAATGGTCTTTTAGGGTTACTGATTATGCTGGCAAGTTATGGGATGATTTACAAAAATTAAACAATTGGGCCCCAGAGGCCATAGCTGTTCAAAGGAATTGGATAAACCAAAGCACAGGAACTTTTATTGATTTTCAACTAAAAAATTTTAATGTTGATACTAAGGTGAGTGTTTTTACTACTAGAGCGGATACACTTTTTGGCGTAGTTGCTATTGTATTAGCGCCTGAACATCCATTAGTTCAAGAGATAGTAAAAAAATATGATGATCATGAAATCACTAATTATGTAAATGAATCATTAAAAAAATCTCAAGTAGAAAGATTACAAAATAAACAAAAAACTGGCATCAAGACGAAGGCCACCTGTCTTCATCCATTTAGTGATATTTGTAGTAGGAGTGAAGTTGAATTATGGGTTGGTGATTATGTTATTGCTGATTATGGAACGGGAGCAGTTATGTGTGTGCCTGCTCATGATACAAGAGACTTTGAATTTGCAAAGAAATATAATTTGGATATTATAGAAGTTGTAGCATCCAATGATTATCATCATGATCATAACAATAATCAGGCATCGACGGTCGCCGAACTTGCAGAAGCATATACAGAGTATGGAAAATTAATTAATAGCGCACATTTTAATAAAATGGCTTCAAAAGATGCAATCATTGCTATAACGAAAGAACTTGAACAAAAGAAGAAAGGGTCATCTGCCATTACTTATCAATTAAAAGATTGGTCAGTTGGTAGACAAAGATTCTGGGGATGTCCCATTCCAATTATTCATTGCCCTGATTGTGGGATAGTTGCGGTTTCCGATAATGATTTACCAGTAAAACTTCCTAGTACTGAAAATTTAAAAGAGTTGAAAGGAAAATTAAGCCTTGCTGATTTTCCAGAGTTTGTGAATACAAAATGCCCTAAGTGTTTTAAAGATGCAAAGAGAGAGACTGATACATTAGATACTTTTTTGTGTAGCTCTTGGTATGCATTCCGCTTTATAGATAATAAAAACGATAAATTAATATTTGAATCGGATAAAATTAACCACTGGATGCCTATTGATTTTTATGTAGGAGGCCTGGAACATGCGGCCCAACATATGATCTATTTTCGTTTTATAACTAAATTTTTATATGAACGTGGTTACATAAATTTTGATGAGCCAGTAGATCGTTTCTTTTGTAATGGTATGGTTAAGAAGGAAGGTTTTAAAATGAGTAAATCGCGAGGGAATGTTGTTGTTCCTACTGAAGCGATTGATAAATTTGGGACTGATGCTCTAAGATTATATATACTAAGTGATACTCCTGCAGAACTAGATATTGATTGGGATGATCAAGGCATAAAGGCGAAAATGGAGTTTATTAGGAAAAATTTTAATACCATAAGCACATATTTAGAGGAAAAACGAGAAGTTGTAGCATGCAAATCCAATCTAGTTAATTTTTCTCAGCAAGATTTTCTCTATGATTTTTATGGCAGTTTGAATGATCTTACTTATACCGTAGAACATAACATATTTCATAATACTGTTGCAAAAATGCATGAGATGTCTAATGTGCTTTTAAAAGTTATAAATGCAAAAGATGCCTTAAGTGAATCGGACCACAAAATACTTAAAGCAATAATACATGATTTTATTATTGCCACAGGAATACTAATCCCATATACCAATGAAGTGCTATTAAAAGAGTGCTTCGATAAAAATGAAAGCATCTATAATAATAAGTGGCCTGTAATTCCTACTGAATATGTTAGTAAAAAAACTATTGAATTTGTTGTGCAGATTAATGGTAAGAAAAGAGCAACCTTTATTGTTAACAAAGGATCTTTAGAAAGTGAGATAGTAAAAATTGCTATGAACAATAATGATGTTATTAAGTTTCTCGACGGAAAACAAATTTTAAAACAGATATTTGTGAAAGATAAATTATTAAATATTGTGATTGCAAAATAGGTCTTATATCATCCGCTGAAACTATATTTATAAAAGCTTCTAAGCTTCTAAGCTGCCGCTGTTGTTGATGAACCAACGATTTTATTAATTAAATCTAAGACATGTGTTTGAAATGAGGATTTGTCTAAAAAATAGATATTTTTAAATTTATTAACTAAAGGTTTTATATCTTCAATAAAAGCAGAAAAAACTATTAGTGGTGTATTTGTATTTAAATTTTTTAATTCTCTAATAGATTTAACAAGGGCCGCTCCATTCATAATTGGCATATTATAATCAATTAAGATAAAATCACATTTTATGTTTTGAGCTTGTTGTAATCCCTCTAAACCATTTAAAGCAGTATGTACTTCACATTTCAATTTTTCCAAAAAAAATTCACTAACTACTTCTAAAATGAGCGGCTCATCATCTACAATTAAAATTTTATAGTTGTTCATTGTTTTACCTCCTAGATAAAATTTTAAATATTATTATATCAATTTATTTTTGAACACCTCCTAAGTATACTTGTTTGTTACTCCTACAGCATCGATGATTTCTTCAATTGTAGTATCGCCATTAAATAAGCTTTCAAATGCATTATCTTGAATAGTTTTAAATCCGGATTGAGTGGCAATAGTATAAAGTTCTTCAGTGGATACTCTATCTTTAATTGCACGACCTATTTTTGCATTAGGAATAAGCATCTCGTAAAGTGCAATTCTACCTGAATAACCAGTATTAAAACATTTTTCACATCCAATAGATTTATAGATACGACCTTTGAAAACTTCAAGCTTTGCTTTATCAATTGGAATTAAATCAAGCTTTTCTTGTCGATCTTCTTTAACTTTACAATGATGGCAAACTCTACGTGCTAACCGTTGGGCCACAATTGCTAGAAGTGAAGAAGTAATAATATAGGGTTCAATTCCAATATCAACCAAACGGTCAATTGTCTTTAGTGAATCGTTTGTATGTAAAGTAGAGATAACTAAGTGACCAGTGAGTGCCGCCCTTATTGCAATATCGGCAGTTTCTTTATCTCTAATTTCACCAATCATTATGACATCTGGGTCTTGTCTTAAAATAGTTCTTAATACTACAGGGAAAGTTAATCCTACTTTTGTATTTACTTGAACTTGATTAACAATAGGAAAACGATATTCAACAGGATCTTCAACGGTAATGATATTTCTTTCAAGATCGTTTATACAATTTAACATGGAATAAACAGTGGTAGTTTTACCACTTCCTGTTGGCCCTGTTACTAATATTATTCCATAAGGTTGTATAAGGGCATTTTTTATATCTTTGATGGTCTTTTCATTCATTCCTAATTCTTCAAGATTAATTTTTAAATTTCCTTTATCAAGTAATCTTAAAACAGCTTTTTCTCCTTTAACCGTTGGAAGAGTTGAAACACGAAAGTCCACTACTTTTCCCGCGTATCCATAATTAAATCTTCCATCTTGTGATACTCTTTTTTCAGCTATATCCAAACTGGCCAATACTTTTATTTTTGATATTATCATTGGATGAAAGTCCATAGGAAAAATTTCTTTCTCATGTAAAATGCCATCAATTCTCTCTCTTACTCTTAATTTATCATCATCAGGTTCAATATGAATATCACTACTTCCTTGAGTTATGGCCCGTTCAATTATTTTATTTATAATTACTGTGATGGAGTTAAGTAATTCATCACTGTTGGAATTAGAGTCAATTGATCCCCCGTTAGAGGAATTTGTTGTTTCTGTCGATTTAGTCGTAGCTGGCGAAGAAGGATTTTGGGTGATTGCGCTGGACTTGGTATTATGATTTGTAAAAAGAGATTTAGTAGTAATTGTTGTACTAGTAGCATTGCTAACAAGAGTGAGAGGGGTATTATTTTTAATAATAGAATTATTTTTTTTAAAGAATATATCTTTTAAAGAGCTATTGGCATTTTCTTTTTTAGTGTTTAGAGGGCCATTTTTAGATAAATTATTTATATAGTAATGTTCACCAATAAGTGTATTAATTTGGCATAAAGGACTAATATAAATCTCATACTCATTTTTTAAAGTATTTTTTGCCTGACTAATATGCAAGATATTCATGGGATCGTGGACAGAAATTTGTAAAATATTATTTTCAATAGTATGAGCTAAAATAGAAAATTTACTGGCCAATTCAACGGGGATTTGGGAGGTAGCGCTTTGTTGTGGTAAAGTATTTATTAAATCTTTAAATGGCATATTAAAATGTAGGGCCATACATTTTGCATATTGAATTTCTGTTAGGTATTTATTTTCAAGCAAGTAAGCACCGTAGCGTTTTCCTTCCTTCTTGGCCTTATCAATTGCAAATTCCATTTTTTCACGATTTAAAAAACCAAGTTCGATCATTATATCACTTAATGGCCGTCTACTAGATTTGGTTTTTATGCCCAGATTCTCATTCTTTATAAACATTCTTGGCCTCTGCTTGAGCTTGAGTTGTTGTTTTTAATGCTCCATTAATAATATGAGGAGTGATAAATATTAATAATTCAGTTTTTCGATTTCTTTCAATTTGATTTTTAAATAACCAACCAAAAAAAGGTATATCTGACAAGAATGGAGTTCCAGTTTTTGATTGAGCAAAATCATTTTTTATAAGACCGGCGAGAGTAGCTGTTTCATTGTCATTTATAATTATTGTTGTTTCCGCAGAATTATCAATTATACCTGGTATTCCATCTATGGCGGAGGTACTTCCATCTGGTTCACTATTTGTCACAGAGATTTTTAATTTAATTTTTGTATTATCAATTGCAGTTGGTAGTACTTGCAAATTAAGACCGGCGGTAATTGCTTGAAGACCTCCTGCTACATTTGCAGAAGTAGTTGCATTAGTGGCATTGGCATCTCCAGTACCACTGCCTCCTACATTGGTAGTAGAAAGTGTTTTTATATGATAGGTGATACCACTTTTAATTGAGGCAGTTAAATTGTTAAGAGTTACCACATTCGGTCTAGAAATTATTTTTGCATCTCCTGATGCCTCAGCTGCAGCCAAACGCATTTGTAATAATCTTCCATCAATAGTTCCCCATTTTAATCCAAAACTTAAATTTGTTGGTGACATAGTTGATGGATTATTAAATATTGCTGTAGGGTTTTTTACGTTTGCAAGACCAGTATTTCCTAAATCTCCAAATGATATACCAAGTTCTATAGATTTATTCTTGGTAATTTCAATTATCTTTGCTTCAATTAATATTTGTGTTGGAATAACATCAAAAGCATCTAAATACATTGAAATCTTTTTTTCGGTTTCTTTATTTCCATAGAGAATAAATGAATTGTTTAATTCTTCTGAAATTATTTTATCATTATCTTTAAGTAATGGAGCAAGTTTATCTTTTATCTCTTTGGCCATTAAATACTTTAATTGAAAAACTTTCATATTTTCGCTAGTAGAGTTAGCGGCGCTCGAAGGAGCATCAGCAGTAGTAGCAGCAGCTGCTGAATTACTTTGATTATTGTTAGCAGAATTGTTATTTGTTAAACTTTGAATGGTTCTTCCAGCATTTGCTGCATTTTTGTCATTATTAGAAACAACTAAAATTCCATTTTGTATTATATAATTAAAATTATTTTCTTTTGCTAAATTATTAATGGCATTTTCCATTGTGGTTTTGTCATAAGCAGTTGAAACATTTCCTGTAATATCACCAGATATTTGTAGTGATAGACCTGCGGTAGTTGCTATCATTTGTAAAACAGATTTAAGATCAGCATTGTCAGTATTTAGTGAAAAATTTTTTTGCTTAAATAAATTATCAGTATTTTCGTTATTAGCAATAGATAAGCTTGAACTTATAATTATTACAAATACAAATATGATTATTCTATTCATAGGAAATCCTCAATCAATCAGTTAGTGCATGAATTTTAATTTTTTCATTTTCATTATTATTTTTAGCATCTTGAATGTTTTGTTTTACTTCTTTTATTGGAGGCAATTGTAATTCGATAATTGAATTATCTTTTTCAATTAACACATAATTTTTACCAATTTCTTTTATTAAATAATCATCTATGTATTGATTCTTATGTAAAATTACTTTATTAATTATGGCCGCCAAATTATCTCCAGTTTGAACAATTCCACTTAATATATATTTTTTATTTATTGGATAGAGATTATGGAAATACCCAACATTTTTAATGAAAGGATCATTTCCCCAATTGTATTCGATATCTTTTTGCATTTGAGAATCATTGATATCAGAAATAATTTGAATGTTAGCAAATGAAATAAAATTTATTAAAAATAAAAAGATGATCATCAAGTATAATAATATAAAAAATAATTTTATATTCATTTATTTGCATCCTCTCTTTCGAAATTTCCTAATATAATAATTCGTGCAAAACAATTTTTTAAATCTTGATCTAGACGAGAGATTTCGATAGACTTCACATTAATGGGCATAGGTATTTTTTCCATGCTTTCTAAAAAATGACCTAAAATTAAAAATGATGATTCAACTTCAACACTAATAGAGTATTCATTGAAAAATATTTTATTTTTATTTTCAATTAACTTAATCTTTTTAAGTTGAATTTTAGACAAATCAGAAAGTTCAGTTATTTTTTTTATTAAACTGGGAACATTGTTTTCTATCTTAATGGTTTCAACATTCAAAGTGTTTACAATATTTAGTTGTTCATTTACAACTTGATTAATTCCAGTAAGACCATTAAGGTTCTCTTTATAATTAGTAGTTTGATTAGTTAGCTCTGAAATTTCATCTTTTATTGATTGAATAGTAGATTCTTGCTTGAAATACCATAACTTGGTAAAAAAAATAAATATTACAACAATGACCAAAAAAATCATTATTGATTCTCGTTTTGCTGTTAAGGTTTTTAATAATTCTGTACTCATCTTTTTTCTTCTAATGTTTTAGTATGTTCGAATCATTTTTTTATTAAATTACTTGCATCTGGAAGTTGCGGTAAATTTACCCCTAGTGATTTTAAATTAATAGATTTCATATCAAATTTACCAGCTTCGTTTTCTTTATCTTTACCATCATTATTAGTTGCTTTTACTTCATTTAATGGTGCTTCTTTGGTTGATAATAAAAATCGATATAGTGGTGGAGTAAATTCTTGCATAAACTCGGAATACTTTATTAAAATTTTGTTATAGTTAATAGATTCTGATAAGCGATAATAAAAATCTGCCATATTTATTTGAGAAGGACTTTCTCCTCTTATCTCAATGTCTAAATCATTATCATTTTTAATAATAGAAAAAGAGGTAAGCCAAACATTATCTGGTTTTAGCAAGGTTAATTCTTTGAAATGTTGCGACCATTTGTTTTTATTTATTAAAAAATTATTAATTATACTTTTTTTTACTAATGCCATTTTATTATTTTCTTGAATTTGATTTAAATTGCTTATATTTTGTTCTAACGAAACTTTTTCATTACGTAATAAATCTTTTTCAGCAATAAGATTTTTCTTTTTCCATTGCTGAATAGCTCCCAATGTTAAACAAGTGATTATTTCAACGGTTAATATAACTATTAAAAATTTATCAATTGAAAATTGAGAGATGTTTTGAAACATTGATCCCAGTTGGATATGTTTTTTTCTTGAGAGAAGATTTATTTTATCATATCTCATTTATTTAATATCTCCCTTAAGGCCATACCTATAGAAACTGAAAACATATGGGGTTTAGTTATGATTAAATCATTTTCAGATATATTATTATGTTTATATATATTAATATTTTTAAATGGATTAGGGAGTATAGTTTCTATATCATATTTATTTTGAAAGAATTCACAACAATTTAAAAATTCATTTCCACCACCAGTTAAAAAAATATTTTTTAATCTCCATTTTTCAAAAAAAGGTTTATATTCATTAATTGCAACATCAATTCCATCTAATATTTCATTATATGATTCATGACATGTTTTTAATGCTTCTGTATTTTTCACATTTTCTGCGTTTTCTGCATTTGTAATATTATCTGTATTATCGATAGTACTTAACAAGTTTTTACATTCTTCAGTTTGTAAATAATCAAAATTATATTTATTATTTAAAACTTTATGAATATGGTTTAATGATACTAATACATTTGTAAGTGATACAACTTGCATTCCAACCTGAAAGGCAACAGTAGTGTGAGTTTCTCCCATATCAATAATTATGTATGAATATTTTTCAGAAATGTAGCCATTGAATCCAAGCATTGTTGAAATTGAGAGAATATCTAAATCAATGGAAACAGGTTTTAATTTTTGATTATGTAATATTTTTTCTCTTTCTTTAATAATACTATTCTCACAATAGAAAATTTTTATAATTTGAGATGAAGTTTCTCCAGAAACTTCTGAATTTAATATGTAAAAATCATATGAAATATCCTTGGCCTTTAAAGAAAATTTTGTTTCTAATTCAAATTCGATTGCTGATATTAACTCATTTTCTGGAAGAATGGGGAAATCAACTAAATCTAAAGATTTAATATGTAAATTATCAATACCACAAACGGTAGGTCGGTGTTTAAGGTTGTGAACATCAAGGCAAATATGTAATGTTTCTTCTAAATTTAAATCATCAGGATATCGGTGATTTCGAATTCCCATGTCTTGAAAAAAATATTTTTTAAGCAATATTTCATTTTTCTTTTTAACAAGTTCAGTCCCTCGTAGATTTCTATTGCCAAGATCTAATGCTAAAATAGATTTACTTTCAAACATTTTTCCTTAATTCCTATAATATTGCATAACTTGCAATTTTTTTATTCTTTCGATGGGTATTTTAAAGTAATTCTTGTGATCATCATTATTATTGCTATCGTTGTATAAAGATAAATATTTTTTATAATAAGTAAGAGCATTCCTCCATTCTTTTTTAATTTCATAAAGAGTTGCTAAATTAAAAATTGCATAAGCATACGTATTATCTATTTTAAATGAGTTTATAAAATCTGTTTCTGCTTCAGGAAATTTATTAGATTCCATTAAAAGCATACCTCGATTATTTAAAGCATATTTATTGTTAGGATCATTTGATAATATTTGATTTAAAATTTTCAAAGATGTATCCCGATCATTGTTTTTTTTATAAGCGAATGCTAAATTAATTTTTACTTCTATGTTTTGATGATTATCAGAAAGGCCTTGTAAAATTTTTATTGCTGATAAATAATTTTTATCATTTATTAATTGGATTGCTCGATTGTTTTCATCATTTAAAGGATTAATTGATTTTTGATGTCCAGTTTGATCATTAGTAACATTTTTACTATTAAAGAAACTAAAAAAGGAATTTTTCCCTAGTAATGTTATTGATAAATAGATAAGAGCAAGGACCAGAAGTATAATCATTACGATAACTATAATTTTGGAATTAGCGGATGTATTAATATTTATGTTAGTATGTTGTATGCTCATAAAAATATTTCAATTTTAATTTTAGTTTTAATTGAATGGCCAAAGTGTAAAATTTTTATTTTTTTCATTACAGTTATAAATTAATTTATTATTACTAATGACATTTTTCACTGTATCAATATCTATGTATCTTTGATTTGATTCTTCTGCGTATTCTAAAATAGTGTTACATATATGATTAATTATTCGAGGTATCCCTTTTGATTTCTTATGAATATATATCAATGCCTTTTTAGAAAAACCTAATTGATTTGAAAATTGAGCTATATCTAATCGATACTTAATGTAATTTTCAGTTTCTTGTAATTCCAGAGGAGATATTGCTAATCTTAAAGAAATACGCTGATTAAATTGTCTATAATCATAATGGGATAATTTAATATCTAATTCAGGTTGTCCCATTAAGATGATTTGAACTAATTTTTTATTATTGTATTCAAGATTGCTAATTAAACGAATTGTTTCAAATGCTTTTAACGTAAGATTTTGTGCTTCATCAATAATAATTATATTTCTAATACTTTTTTTAGTACTATCTAAAAAATACTTTTCTAAATTAATGTATGAATCAGTATTATCATTTTTAATGAGTGCATTTTTGCTTAATGCAAAGTCATCAACTAAAAGAGAAACCAATTTTTCACCATCTAAATTTGATCGTAAAATCGTTGCAAAATTTACATCACTCCCTTGGCAATATTTGACTAGAAATCTACTTAGTAATGTTTTACCAGTACCCACTTCCCCTGTAATTTGAATAATACCTTTTCCCTCAAGTAATCCTTGCGCCAGCTTACTTAAAACATTTGTATGGGAAATACTTTTATAATAAAATTTAACATCAGGAATTTCCGAGAATGGATTTA
>JADGAM010000144.1 GCA_015232015.1 Oligoflexia bacterium
ATTTTAAGACAAAGCGGACAAAGACCAATGACTGCACAAAAAATGTTGAAAGCATCTACGGCCGGTTATTACAAAATGTTCGCAAAGGCCCAAAGATTTAGAGATGACTTAATAAGTGATGGAGCAGTGGAAAATCAAAATCAAATACAATAAATTTAAGTAGGAGAAAAATTGAATATGGACACAGAAATACTTTGCGAAGAGAAAGATGATGTAATAACTAAAAAAGCGAAGCACAGACATGAATTAAAGGGAAGCATTAGAAATTTAAGATTTATCCTAGATGAACTTGAACATGATGATGTAATTAATAATGAGGCCACAAGGAATAAATGTTTTAATGATTTCAATACGAATTTAGAAAAGATAAAAAAAGTTTGGAAGGATTACCAATTATTTTTAACGATTAAAAATAATTAGCATGTAAAAATAAATATATTACAAATACATATCTAATAAAATGGATGTGTAGAATTTAATAACAACAAAAATGGAGCTACCTTTATGGAACAAAAATTAAAATTAGCATCAATTCTCCTTAGCATTGGATTATTCTCAACAAATGCCGCTGCTTTTGATTATGTAAACAAATTAGATGAAACTAAAAAAATGAAACTTATAAGTTTATTGGTAACAGAAGATGAATTTAATGCCCTCAATAAAAATCCAGGTTTTAAAAGACTCCTTCTGTCGGCCAGAGCAGCGATTACGACTGATTCAATTGCAAAAAAAGTAAATAGTGCAGAGATGGAACGTTTAATACTAGAGAGCAGATCACTGGATACAAATAGTGAGGACTTTTCTTCTTACATTGAAAGCAATCCTGATATTGTAAGGGAATAAATGAACTCGTTAATTAATAATTTCAAAGAATTTCATATTTCTATTTCGTACAAATGCAATTTTAAATGTGAGCATTGTTGTCAACACTCATCACCTGAAGATATTTTGACAATAAATGATTCAGATAAAAATAACATTGTAGATGCACTTAGAAATGCACAATTTGATAAAATATTTTTTTCCGGAGGAGAACCATCTCTTTGCTTAAAAGAAATGGATGAATTTATTTCAATAATTAAATCAAGCATTAATTCAAATAGCAAAATAGGCATTATAACTAATGGGTGGTTTGTTAAAAATGATCAACTACTTAATCTGATACTAGAAAAAGTAAACATCTTATATGTTTCAATTGATAAATATCATCTGAAATATATCACTATTCCAGAGATAAAAAAACTTTGCGATGAATGTAATACTAGAGGTATAGAATTTCAATGTATTTCTACTGTTGATACTCCAGATGATCTTCTTAATATTTCTGATTGGGAAGAATCTCTTGGATATAAAATTCAATTTCAAGTTACTCTTTCAGTGGGTAGGGCCTTAGACAACAATATTGTTCCGAATGAAGCTAGAGTTTTTACTCAAGATACAAAATTTGATTTATATCATTGTCCTACTTACGGCAAAGTTTTATATGATCCTCGCTACGGGTTCAATAGCTGTTGTTGTAACCTTTTGTACGATAAAGATTTAGAAGAAAACAGACATCAAATATGTTGTAAACACTCTATCAATGAATTTATTAACCTTGATTTTTATAATTTTATTAATGATGATAATTTTTTCGATCCAGCTATAGCGAATGAACTTATTGAATTAAAATATCCTATTAAAACAACGCCTATTTGTACATATTGCAAATATAAATTTACTAACTATTTTTTAACAAGAAAAAATATCAGGAGCGTTTAACATGAAAATAACAAATGTTAATGATACTGAAAAAATTAAATATCTCAAATCATATTTTTGGCCAGTTTTGACAGATAAATCAAATTTATTTGACAGTGATAATTACTTTTCCTTTGAAGAAAACGTAAAAGATAAAAAAATTCTTAATATTTTTTATAATAATAACGAACAAAAGGTTTTAAAATTTTTAAAAAACAAATTAGATGACCTAAATAATAATAAATCATACTTTCATATTGTTTTATACCCTTCAAATACTAATAAGAAATTTGAAAATTATATCTTAGAAAATTACTACGGTTCAGTTGTATTATATAGAGAAAATGCTTTGCCAAAAAGCAAAGAGGATATTATTGGTGATAATTTTATTGTAAAAAGAAGTCCTCTAAACGATCAAGATATTAATGATATTTGTAAGATTTGGAATGATCTTTTTCATATACCATTTTATCAAGAAATTAAATATTACGCTGAATTCGATGAAACAAAATTGCTTTTGAATGATGCTGACAATATCTTGTTTTACAAGAATGATGCGCTTGTTGGGCATATTACACTTAAAAAAAATCTAAAGCCATTCTATAAGGATAGAAATATATCTACAGAAATCTTTATGTATCTTGTTGATCATCGAGTTCTAAATAAAGAACAAAGAATATTAATTCATAAATATTCAAATAATTTATTGGCAGAAGATAACTTACCTTACATGGTCGCTGCCATTTCTAAAAACACAAAGGCCATTGAACTTTATAAAAAAAATGATTTTATACCAAAATTTTATACTTACACTTTGAGAGATTAATTTACATGAAAATAAAACAAAATTTCATTCTATTATTTTTTGTATTCCTAATTTTACCACTTGTAGCAAAAGCGGAAACCTATAAAGTTGTAGTTCCATCAATACCAGATTCTTTGAGTTATAATGACTTTAATTATACCCAATATTATTTCATTTTAAATCAACTTCACAAACGAATGTTTTCAAATGTTACCGAAAGCTCTTACGACACAGAACTTTTTAAAACAGTTAAGGTAACTGATAATCATAAAAACTTTGATTTTTGTTTAAAACCAGATATTAAATTTTCTAGCGGTTTATCTTTGTCCCCTTCAGTTATAAAAGAAAATATTGATTTTTTTCATAAAAAAGGCATCATAAAACAAAAACCAACTAAATATAACATCTCTAACGATTGTTTAACTATCTATTTTTCTAAACCTTATTTTGATTTTATTTTTGATCTCTCCTTTGAACGGGCCGTAGTTGCTGATCCTATAAGTTTCAATGATAAATTTTTAATTGGATTATCCGAGTATAAAATTTCAAATTTTGTTAAAGGAAAAAAACTTGAATTGGTTGCATATAAAGAAAAACCATTCATTGATAAGATTATTTTTATCAAGTGGACTAAAGATCAAAAAGAACAACAAGAGCTTGGTTATAAAACCAGCGATATTGATGATTTTAATCGTGTGGCCTTTATGGATAACGATCCTGAATTAAAAAAAGTATTAAATACTTATAATAAAATGAGCTTCTTGAGTTACCTTGTATCAACTTTGATTATTAACATGAAGGACTTCAACCTTAGGAAAATGGTATGGAACTGCTTGGATGCATCTGAATTAAGAAATGCTTATCTAAAAAATGATATGAAGTTGGAAGCGCAAACGGGATTATTACCTAAAAATTTTGCTGGTAGTTCTGAATATGATGTAAAACAAAATTGTAATTATAAGAAATTAAGTACCTCTCACAAATTAAAATTACTTTCTTTTAGGAATGAGTTCGTGCCAATGTTAAAAGAAGCAGTAAGCAAAAGTATGTTACACTCTTTAAATATCGACGTAGATGTTCATTATGCTAATGAAGATGAAATAACAGATAAATTTAAAACGAAAAAATATGACATGATATTTATCACTTTTGTTATAGATCATATTGATTATATCAAAAATTTTGATATTCATTCAAGCTCACAAGAGGAAAGTATTACTCAAGTAAAAAATAACATCGTTGATAAATATTTAAAGCTATATAGCAACAATCTACCATATGAAAAGAGGATGGAGTATATCTCATTGGTCGATCGATCTATGATTGATAATGCTCAAATGTTGGTACAAGGGCAGGTGTATAGAGATTATTATTTCCCAAAGAAATTTAAATTAAAAGAAGATTTTGTAATTAATTCTGATTACAAAATTAAAAATTTAATAAAAGCAGAATAATAATTCTGTCGATGGTTTATACTTATGCAAAAAAAATATATTTTCACGAGTTTCTTTGTTGTAACAATTTTCTCGATAATAAGTTGCGTGGCAATTCTTTATTTTCACTATAATAAAAATGTAGATTTGGAAAAACTTGAGATTCAAACTAAAATTGAATCACTAAAAGATTTTTTTTCCTATTATTATGGAAAACGTGATTTTATCAAACTAAATCAACTTCTCTTAACAGCAAAAACAGCAAATACGAATAAATTAGAAATAGTTTCCTTAGATTCTAATGCACCAATTAGCTTTATTAATTTACCAACAAGTACAAAAAACAGTGATTCCCTTTTTTGTGATGGCCGATTAATACAGTATTATGGTTCCGATTTGTGTAAAGTTAATTATTGTATAGATAAAAATAAGATATTTAATTCAACCGTTAAAGCAGATGCATTGATTTTAACAATTGTTTTTTTTATTTTAGCCCTATCATTGGCATTGATTTTACTTCCCTTTTATTTGTTTAATAAATTTATTTTAGATACTATTCATAAAATTAATGAAATACGATTAAATAATCCCACAGCTGATGCTTTTTTAGATTTTTCGAAAAAAATTAAAATTCCTATTTTAGAAAAATTAGTAGTTGAAATATATAACCTGTTTATAGAGAAAGAGCTGTTAAACAAACAGATTATTGAATCTGAAAAGAAAGAAATAATAGTACAAATGGCATCCCAAGTTTCGCATGATATCCGCTCTCCACTTATGTCACTTAATATGTCTGTGAGGAGTTGGTTACACCTTCTTCCTGAAGATGAACGAATAGCAGTTAGATCACAAATTCAGAGGATACAAGATATTGCCAATGGTCTGCTAAGCAAGAAAAAGGAGCTACAAAAAAGTGAAGCATCATCTTCCGATAAATCAAACACTGATAAATTAACTTCACAACTTCTATCAACTTGCATTGAAGAAATTGTTACTGAAAAGAGATTGCAATATAGATCATTTTTGGATTTGTATATTGAGGCCGATTTAGATAACACCTATGGTATTTTTGCTAATATAAATTTGATTGAAATGAAAAGAATTCTTTCAAATCTAATAAATAATGCTACTGAAGCATACGATGATAAGAAAGGAATAATAAAAATTCAATTAATGGAAGATACCACTTCTGCTGAAATCGTTGTTGAAGACTTTGGTAAAGGTATCCCCACAGAAATTTTAAATAAATTGGGTCAGGTCGGAGTTAGTTTTGGTAAAGGAAATAATAAAGAGTCCGGCGCAGGTCTAGGTGTCTATCATGCAAAGATCACAACAGAAAATTGGGGTGGTTCTTTTAGTATTGACTCTGAATTTGGAAAGGGAAGCAAAATTACATTAACCATACCCAAGGCCAAACCACCTCATTGGTTTGTATCTAGAATATCATTAAGTGAATATTCTGCGATAATGATACTTGATGATGATCAGGGAATACATCAAACGTGGGATAAACGCTTTGCTGACTTAAAATTATCTGATCATCACATAAGCATTTTTCATTCATCTACCCCAGATGATTTTTCAAACTGGGTAAAAGATCATTCTCCAAAATTTCACAAAGTGCTTTATCTTTGTGATTATGAACTTATCGGTCAAAACAAAAACGGTTTACAGTTAATTGAATATAATAATTTGGGAAGTGCTGCTTACCTAGTAACCAGTAGATATGAAGAGGAAAAAATTAGATTAAAATGCAAAGAACTTGGAGTGAAATTAATTCCAAAGATGATTGCTGGATTAGTACCTATTGAGTTAATAAAAAAAGAAACCACTACTGCTGCTAGTGATAGCTTAGGAAATAAAATTGATGTTAGTAATAATGTTACAGATAGTGAGAGTTTTAATATTGTTTACATTGAAGATGAACCTTATCCAAGAAGAGCTTGGGAAAGATCAGCAAAGAAAGCTGGTATTAAACTATTAGCTTTGGCCAGTCCTCAAGAATTTGAAAAATATGAATCAATATTGTCTAAAGAAACATGTGAGATTTATATTGACCGCGAATTAGGAGCTGAATCTCCTAAAGGTGAAGTTTTTGCAAAAACACTGCATGAAAAAGGATTCAAAAAATTATTTCTGGCCACTGGTCATGACTCTGAAATGTTTGAGCATCTTTCATCTTGGCTTAAATGTACGGATAAAATGCCTCCTTGGGAAAGTGATAGAGATTGGTAAAAAATGTATAACCATCTAATGACTGATAAAAATTAATTTTAGGAGATATAAATATATATGAAGAAATTAACATTCCTTTTATTTTTTATTGTTTCGCTCAGTTCTTTTACCTTACAAGCAGCCACTGGCCCGCAAATTGAATTCAGGACAAGTAAAATTTTAGGTCTTTATGAATTTGTTTCTTCTTTGGCAAAATATCGTAGAGTTTCAAATATCACTAATGAAATATTTGAAAAAAGTAAATTTAACACTACTAACAATCAAAATCTGATTAACAAATTTACTTCGATAGCTGATCAGCATTTTCATCATGGGTATCAATATAATGGATATCCCGAGTATCAAAAAGCGTTGAACTATGACATTCATAATTTTTTTGAATTAGCGGCATCAAATTCTAAAAACTTATCAGATTTCAGCGAGCGTGTGGGTATAATTCTTCCTCCAGCAGAACATTTGGAGTTATTTTCAATATTAAGAACATTTGAACCAATATATGAAATGTTAATATGGAATCCAAATACAAAAAAATTATCTACTAGAAAGAACAAATTAGAATCTTTGGCCAAAAAGAAAAATCTGGTTCAACTGTTTGAAAAAACTGTTGTGTTTTACAATGGAAATTGGAGTAATGATCAAAAATTTATTGTTAATTTATATCCTATTCCGGCCAAGAAGGGAACTACAAGGGCCACAGTAATTGCTAATTCCGCTATTATTCAAGTTCTAGTTGATACTAAGGGAAATGAAGATATACCAGATCGATTGGCAGTTATTTTTCATGAAATCTCCCATCGCATATATGATTCACAAAGTTTAGATTTTCAAAAAAAATTGGAACAATTTTTCAAACAAAATACTAAGGCCAACGAAGAAAGCATTTCTGAATTGCTAAGTGGTGATTTACTTAATGAAGCATTGGCAACTGCCGTTGGAAACGGCATCGCTTATAAACAATTCACAGGTAAGATAGATTCTTCTAGTTGGTATAATGATTTTGCAATTAATTCTTTAGGAAAGGCAATATATCAAAAAATTGAAAATTATTTAGATCAAAAAAAGAAGATAGATGAAGAGTTTGTGGATTTTGTATTGGTGAAATATAAAGAACTTTTTCCAAGGAATTTAAAGAAATTAAAAGAAATATTTAATAACGTACTTATTACTAGCGATGAAAAAAATATTCATACTGACGATGTGGTTGGCATACTTTCATCACACATAGGATATTATCAAAATCTATTTTTAATTGTCCAAGAGAAATGCCGGCCTCAGAAGCCCACGCACCAACCATTCCAAAAATACTTCTACTCTTATTTTTAGATGCTCCATATGAAGATTTTACAAATTTACCATCCAAAGAAATAATTTCACCAGGAAGTATTTCTACGTTATCTTTAACCCAAGCAAAGAAAGCCTTTTGTAGTTCTTTTGGTTCGATAATTGATAACACTCTCCCGATCGTATCATGCGAAGGGATTCCATTTTTTAATTCCAAAAAATTTTTTAGAAATTTAAATTTTAATTTCCCAAAGGATTCAATTTCAGTAAAGGATTCACAAGAACAAATAATTCCACAAACAGAGAGTACTACTATATCTATTAATGTATGTTTTTTAGTTCTGTTAATCCTAGGATCATTGATAATTGAAAAATTTTGTAATATCGTTGATGTCTTATTCATAAAATTCCCCCCTCCAATTCAAGGGAATTTTACGAAAAAGCTATCAATAAATATATCTTCTACTGGCCAATAAATTGCTATTTATTATCAATTAAATAGATGACAATTAAGATGCGATTGCCCTTGCCAAACGACCTATTGGGGGGATCTCTTGTTACAACCCCCGTTTAAATACTTTTAACTTAGCAATCTCTACAATGGCATTTATATTTTTACTCTTTTCTTCATAGGTCATTTGCGAAAATTTTTGTAAAGTCACTTGTGAATAATTTCTTAGTAATATTTCAATTACTTCACTAATAATATATTCATACTTCTTCTTTGAAAGAGCATTTTTTATTGCCTTTTTTAGATAGTCATTTCCAAATGGTTTATCTATAAAATCATCAATGCCGATTCTTAAGGCCTCTTGAATTGATTTTTTATCACCACAAGCACTCAAAATAAAATATGATGTATTTTCACTAAGTGTCCTTAATTTAGATAAAAGTATCAGACCATCCATTGTAGGCATTTTCAAGTCTAGTATCGCTAAATCCACCTTATGTTTTTTTACAAACTCAATTGCTTCGCATGGATTACTTGTGGCAAAAACACGATCAACTTCATTTTTAATTACTTTTTCGATTAACCCTAATATCTCTTCTTCATCATCGACAACTAGAACTGTAGATTGAAATACTTTGTCAAACATAAAATCACCTTCCTACCTAATGTAATATACTCTGCCGCTAGATTGTCTAAAACTCCATTTTCACCGCATTCCTTTTGCAATTCCAGTTATGGAGACAACCATTTTACTAGAACTGTCGGGATAGTGTTTAGAGGATGAACTTCTTCGACTGCCCCTATTTCAAAAGCAACTTTAGGCATCCCATAAACGACACAGCTTTCCTCATCCTGGCCAATGGTACGAGCACCGGCCTGTTTCATTTTCAAAAGACCTTTTGCTCCATCGTTACCCATTCCAGTAAGGAGAATGCCTATTGCTTTTTTACCAACGTGAGTTGCAATGGAATCAAAAAGATAATCGACAGAAGGCTTGTGTCTATTCACGGGTGGTGCATCGGTGATTCTAATCTTATATCCGCTCGAACAAGGCACAATTGCCATTTGTTTGCCACCCGGAGCAATCAAAACACAACCAGGTTTTAGCTGGTCACCATCAGCTGCCTCCTTAACCTTGAAAGGACATAATTCATTGAGGCGGTTGGCAAATGCTAGAGAAAATACTGCGGGAATATGCTGAACAATCACAATGGGTGGAATCTTCTCGGGAAGATTGACCAAAACGTCTTTTAGAGCTTCCGTCCCTCCAGTTGAGGCGCCAATCGCAACTACGATAGAGCTATTTATCGATGAAGTGCGATGGACCGATCGAACCTCTTTTGTGGTACGTTTACAGCTCCGTTTAACTCGGGCAGAGGCCGCTGTCCGAATCCTCTCACACATGAGAGGGCCAAGCAATGTTAGTTCTTCCAACTGGGGTTTTTGAATGTAGTCCACTGCACCTAACTCCAGTGCTCGAAGCACGGAACTGCTATCCTCAATATTTAGGGACGTAATCATCACGACAGGTAGTGGCATTCTCGGAAGTAGTTTTTCAAGAAACGTCACGCCATCCATTTTTGGCATATGAATATCAAGAGTTATTACGTCCGGCCGAAGTCTTGAAATCATTGTTTCGGCCTCAATTGCATCACTCGCCACTCCAACGACTTTAAGTAGAGGGTCTTGATTCAGTATCTTTGTCAGAAGATTCCGAATAGTCTTTGAGTCATCAACTATTAAGACGCGTTTTTGAACAGTCGCCTGTATTTTGGTCGTGTTGCAAGCGAGTGAATTCTGCGCTTGCGTATTTTTCAAGAGCGATGGTTTTTCTAGGCCAAGGTCAAGGCCATGTTTTGTGCTAACATTTTTGGTAGCTTTGCCAGCTTTGTCACCTACCGGAGCCACTCGCAATCTTCCAGTTCCTGTGTAAAAGTGAATCTTTCTGCCAACTATCCCGCCTATATCTGATCCAACAATTGGGATTCCATATTCTCTAAGAATTTTCTCTGCAATTGCTACATTCAGCGCTCCAATATCAGATGATTGCTTGAGTTTTTCAACAACAGACGCGCCACCCACAATTTTTGCCTGAATAGCAGTACATGAATTTTTCGTCACCTTAAAGAACTCCTCTATCAAAAAAGGAATGGAAGTACTCCCAAAATACATCTCGTCACGCAATTCACGTCCTAGTAAATCAGTCTTAGTGCGGGCGTATTGCTCTGAAGGCAAAGCAAAATGGTTCATCCCACCCATTCTGCTTTGCGGACAATACAGACACACTGAAACACAGGAGCCTAAAATGGTGCTGATCACCACAGACTCTTCCGCGATGATCAACTCGGCGACATTCAAATGAATCAGCTGCTCTGTGTTCAAAATATTTCTCCTTTAACATAAATTGGAGGCCCAATATAGCGCCATTTTGAAGCTCCTTGGAGCGATTCCGAATGGCCAATAAATAAAATTGAGTTTTTAGCAGCGGCCCGATAAAGCGAATTAATGACCTCAGCAATGGTATCCTTAGAAAAATAAATAAAAACATTACGACAGAAAATAACGTCAAATTCATCAACCCGAGGGCATGGAGTCTGAGTCAAAGATAAAGCAAATTTTTTTCTGTAAAAACTTCAAATCATTTTTAATCTAAAATTCTCAAAAATAATTTTTAAATAGCTTTCATCAAATTGTTTGTCAAGGT
>JADGAM010000145.1 GCA_015232015.1 Oligoflexia bacterium
TTAAACAAATGAATAAATATTTAAATAAATAAAAATTACAAAAATAATAATACAATGTTATTATAATTTTTAAGAAGAAAAAAATCCAACATCGTATAATACTAATGAAATTATTTTTTTTACTTTCTTTATTTTTTTTCATTATTCATTTATTTACAATACCATGCTATTCGAAAACATTTGATTTTGATTTTCATGAAATAAAAGGATGTCCTGAAAATTCTACTTGTACATCTGAGAGTGGAAAACTATATATTAAATGGAATGATTTACTTAAATCTTTAAATTCAAAGACTACAAATACACAATTAAAAAAAGCAAACTTACTCGAAGATTTTAGAAAGCATTATGGAATACCAATAGATTTTTGGATTAAAGATAATATTCCTTCTAATATCTCTCCTTGGATCGTTACCTGGGATTCTCCTTGTTTAGAACATCAAAAGAATAACAGTAACAGTAACAGTAACGACAAAAACAACGGCCCTAAAATTCAAATTGCCGAAGCATTTGTAAAAAATACTGTTAAAAACACTCATGACAAAAATTTAAATTTAAATTTAGAAAATAAAAATATTTTTTTAAAACCGCTTCTCATAGAGTACGCAAAAGATGATATTGAAACATATTATTTATCTTCAGAAGACAATCCAAATTATGTGATTAATAAAAACATTATGATTTTAAAAGAAGCAGATGGAGTTTTTTTTAATTTACAAATTTCAGCTAATGGAAATTGGAAAATCATTGATTACGATTTCACTAATAAAGAAAATAATAAAAATAATGATGATATAAATTGCCCTAAAACATTAACAAACCATTTTGTGAAACAAATAAACAAAAATAATTTTTACCGTTATTTCTATTGTAAGAAAATAAAAGATTTATCAAGTAAAAAAGAATTTACTGCTTTAGTGGCACTTAGGGTGCCTTTCAATAAACTTTTCAAAAGCTTTTCTTAACTAAAGAATTCTCCTAAATCTACCGATATCTAATTTTAAGAACTAGAGAACTAGAGAATTAGATGTGAAGTAATTTTAGGAGATACAACAAATGTCAAAAATAATTACAAGAAGCTTAATGATCATTTTTATATTCTTAATTAATAGTTGCACTACATATCAATCACCAGAAAGCATAACAGATAAAATATCTAGAATTAACCCTAAAATTGACCAGACACAATTAACACCAGAAATACCAGTCATTACATATCAATACAACAATAACAACAACAACAGAAATTTAGCTTCAGCTTCTACCTCTGCTACTACTAATACTGCTAATCAAGAGTCTCTCTCTCAACCCCCATCTCAAAACCAATCACAACCTCCAGCTAAATCCATGTATTTATCTTTTTCCAATCGTAAACTTTATTTCATGACTCTTTATGATCAATATAGAACTCTAAAAACATTTATTACCAATAATAGTGAAAATAGTATGAATGATATTGAATTATGTCCACAATTTCACTCTGGACTATTACATGGTAACAATGGTTATTGGAAAAATAAATCAAATAAATCACTACCATTTCCCCTTACTACCGAAGGTCGCAGTAGCAGTAATAGTAATAATACAAATTTAATTTCTCATTATCCAATTTCAAAAAACATTCAAAAAGCAAAATCATTAGCGCTCTACCCTGAATTAACTCTACCAATAACATTTAATTCAAAACATCCTAATGTTTATGAATTTATTAGTACTAACATAAACAGAAATAACAACAATAATATTATTGTTAATAATGAAGAACAAATGAAGTTTTTTGTTGATGCTTTTAAACTACATCTGGGTAAAAATCTTAAAGAGTTAAAAGAAATGTGTGAATATGGTCAAAGTGATCAATATTTTTTATTTGAAAATCTAATCACTCATATGAAAAATAATGTTTCCTTTAGAAAATCAAAGGAGTCAATGGAGGCCTTATTAAAAACTACTATAATTTCCAATATGGCCATAATAGTTTCTCTTGATTTAGAATTAATCGAATTAGCTAATAACGATCAATCTCAATTACCTCCTCAATCATCTTCTTCGTCCCAACATCGTCTACCTAGCTCACTAATTTCTAGCAACTCTACTCTAGATTCTTTGCAACAAGAAGTACTCACCAGACTAGATGCAGGATGGTCAAAACAATATTTTGATGAAATAATACGTCTCAAATTAAACAATAAATAAATTTTTTGCTTCACTCAAAAGAAAAGTTTGGGCAAAATATATATTATTTGCTATAGGTTAATTTGTTTATTGGAATTAAAAAAATTTACGTACGTAGAAACGGAGATGTTGAATATGTCTAAAGCAACCATGGGACGAGCAAGATTTAAAATTCAAAGACGCTTAGGAGTTGAATTACCTGGTCTAGGAAAAGCTGGAGCACTAGAAAGAAGACCATATCCACCAGGACAACACGGAAACAAGAGAAAGAAATTATCAGATTACAGTGTCCGTATGTTAGAAAAACAAAAAATTATTTTTCATTACGCTCTAAGAGAAGCACAATTAAGACATTACGTTAGAAGAGCAAAAAAATCACATGAAGAGAAAAGCTGGGTTGACTACCTAGTAATGACTCTCGAAAAAAGAATCGACAATATAGTTTTCAGATTAAATTTTGCGCCTAGTATGGCGGCCGCAAGACAAATGGTTAGACATGGATTGGTATTAATAAATGGCAAAAAAATAACATTGCCAGGTGTTCCAGTTAAACCAGGAGATAAAATCTCCCTTTCAATCAAAGGTTTTCAGTCAGGTAATTACTTACAAGCAAAGACTAGACCCAGAATGGTATCTCCTTCTTTTCTTATCAAGAATACAGAGAGCGGCCAAGAGATTGGACAAATGGTTTCAAAACCAGACCCAAAAGATATACCTTTTCAATTTGATGGCCAGTTGTTAACAGAGTACTACTGGAAAGTCTAAATCTTAAGTTTCAAGTTTCAATTCAAGTTTCAATTTAAATCAAAGCTTTTTAAAAAAATCCCTCTTCCACAATCAGATTAACACCAATACCAATTTCAATTGGCATAAAGAAAGTATCATACAATGTTTTTTCATTGGTAGGAATTTGTTGATCAGCAATTTTAGTTCCATTTGAACTGCCTAAATCAGTCAGATATAATTTCCCCTCGATTATTTCAAGCAATAGGTGTTGCCTGCTTAAACTGTCATTAATAATAACTATATCCGACTTAGAACCTCTGCCAATTATAGTTTTCTCTTTTTCTAAAATAAAAGGTCCGTTGATCATACCTGAAAATTTTAAAGTAACTCGAAATTTACTCTTCATCATATAAAAACTCCATCAACTAAGTATCAAACAACAAGCAAATATCAACCTGTGTGGATCTGTATCTGTATCTAGAAAGCTTGCTTACACTTAAAAATACGTTATGATAAAATTATAAATAAAATAATTTATAAAAACAAAAAAAATAGACGGAAAAAATATGCCAAACAATAAATCTTCTATAGAAGAATATTCAGGTGAAGATTCTTCTTATAATAATAGTAACGAAATATCTGATTCAAATAGTTCTGATGAAAATTCCTCTTCAGAAAAAGAGAAAAGCTCAACTAGAAAAGGCAAGTTTGGAAAAACCAGTGGTGATGAGGCCCTTTCTGAAGATGAAGAACATGAGTTAGACTTTGTAATTGATGTACCTTTAAAAGTAAAAGCAGAGCTAGGAAGACTTGAGCTTACTATTAAAGAGTTACTCTCTTTAAGCAAAGGAACCGTGCTTGAATTAGAAAAGTTGGCCGGTGAACCTCTGGAGATATACATCAACGAAAGATTAATCTGCAAAGGTGAGGTTATTGTTATTGGTGAAAAATATGGAATTCGTATGACAGATATTGTGGATCCAGAAGAGAATACCGAGATCAAGGCCAGCACTGCTCAGAGATAATATCTGAGTTCTATTGCTTAAGCGACTGGGCGAAGTTCCTTTCCATCGAAAATAAAAATTATTTCTTTATTGTCGTATTTAGTTTTTAAGTTTACTGGTCTCTTCCAAACCGCCCAAATATTTTTCATAGTATCATGAGCATAATTTAAATCCAAATCTACGCCGTAATGTCTATGAGCAAGTAGTAATTCTCCTCTATTTGAAAAATTAGCATCTTCAACTTCAATAACTGGAGAGCCGTAATTAGTAAGGCCTGAGAGCAATTTCATTTTTATCGCTAAAAAATCTCTTGTATCTATTTCAAAACGATTTGTTCTTGGATTAAATTTATAGGTAAACATTTGATTGCGATTACAAAATTCTTGAGTTAAATATTCATCTATAAAACTAATATCGTTATGACCTTTTCTCACTTCAAAAATTTTCTCTCTACCCTTACCTAATTTTAAATCCCAATTCTCTTTTTGATGAATATCATCACACTCATTGTATTCTTTTCCAAACTTACCAGTATTCCAACGGTATTCAATATCTCTAAAAAGTTCTATGCCCAATTTATATGGATTCAGATTTTTTCGACTGGTTTGCATAACACCAGCGTGATGATCTGCAAAGTCAGTAATCTCAGATGCCTCAAGAGATTTCTCAGTCATTATTCTAGAATGCCAATAGCTGGCCCATCCTTCATTCATAATTTTAGTTACTCGTTGAGGTAGATAATAATAGGCCTCTTCTCGTAAAATGGAAATCACATCCGATTGCCATTCTGTAATTGGTGCATGTTCCGCCAAAAATTTCATGATATCTCGTTGAGGACGAGGCAGTACTTTTAATATCGCTGCATTTTTTGTGGGATCATCAACTGAGTCTTTATGCTTGTTATGTTCAGCTGCATATTCATCTGCTTCTGCCCTCTCTCTTTCCTCCTCGGTCATCTGAGATTTTTCTTTTTCCTTATTTTTAATTTTATCTTTTTTACTCTTTTTTTGTTGTTCAGTATAAGAGCTTTTCATAAATGAGCGTAAGGCCTCACTACGATCGTCTGCAAAAGTTTTATTTTTTTCATCAGAAGCTATCATATCAATCTCTTGACGATGACGTTGTACCTCTCTAGTTTCAAAAAGATCAGTTATGTCTAACAAATTTTCCAGAGACAAAATTTTGTCAATAAAAAGTTCTACCTCATCGGCCCCATATTTTTCCATGTATCGTCTGATTTTTGTACGATGATTGGCCATCACATCCATCATTTTACGATTGGTGTTTGAAAACCAAGAATTGTTTTTAAAAAAATCTGCATGACCATAAACATGGGCCATAACAATTTTTTGATCAACAGTATGATTGGCATTTAATAAATAGGCATAGCAAGGATTAGTATTGATCACCATCTCATAAATTTTTTGTACTCCATAAGCATAGCCTTTAGAAAATTGATCATACTCCATTCCAAAACGCCAATGAGGATAACGAGTAGGAAAACCCCCTTGCGCGGCCAAAATATTAACTGTATCATAATCACAAACTTCAAACTCTACTTCATAAAAGCTAAGACCATAATCTACAGCATACTGACGAATTTCTTTTTTTAATTTTAATAAATCATCACTTAATGGTTTTGTATTATCCATCTCTTCCTCATACTATATAATATAAAGCAGTTACAAAAAGCAGTTACATAAAAATCTATTTTCCTTTGCCTAAAAACTCTTTAATGGAATCTAAAATTCCTTCCTTGTTTTTAATCTTGCTTAAAATCACATTATCAGAACGCTCTCCATATTTTTCAAATAAATCTTTATAAAATTGTCCCGAACCATAGCGACTCTCAACTTGGCCATAACAAAACATATTGGAGGCATTTAATAAGTCGTTATCTAATATCTCTAAACATAATTTTGTATCATCAAGAGACCAGTTATCTCCATCTGAAAAATGAAAGGGATAGATATTCCATTCGTTAGCATCATAATCCTTCTTGATAATATCTCTACATAAAATGAACGCTGAAGAAATTAGCGTTCCCCCACTCTCCCTAGTTTTAAAGAAAGTATCTTCATCTACTTCTTTGGCCGTAGCATCGTGTATGATATAGCGAATTTCGATGTTCTTATACTGGTGCTTAAGCCATAAATTTATCCAGAAAGATTCAGTTCGCACGATTTCTTTTTGTTCATCACCCATGGAGCCAGAAACATCCATCATATAAATTACTACCGCTGAATTTTCATATTCAACTTTGGTATGGGCCGCTTTATAGCGATAATCGTTTTTAACAGGTACAATTAATGGATTTTTAAAATCATACGTACCCATTATTAACTGTCTCTTTAAAGACTCTCTAAATGTTCGCTTAAAGTGGCGAAGCGATTCTGGCCCAATTACTCCTATAGTGGTGTACTTATCCTTATGAGATTCTATCTGATGACGACCTTTAGGCTGAATATTGGGAAGCTCCAGTTCTTCACCCAAAATTTGTGCAAGCTCCTCTATCGACAATTCAACTTCAACTTCCTTGCTGCCTTCACCTTGTCCGGCCTTGCCTTCTCCTTCTTGTTCCTCTGGCCCACCGTCTATGGGGTCTCCAGAATTTCCTTGACCTTGCCCCATTCCTCCTTGAGATTTATCACCAAATTTAAAACGAGGAATCTCAATTTGTGGCATAGGAATAGAAAATCTTTTTGGTCCCTTAGGAATAATCATGTCTCCACCAGAAACATATTTCCTTAAATTCTCACGAATTTTTCCTTTAATAATTTTTCTAAAACGAGCATGATCTCTTTTAATTGGATGATCCACGCGATTTACCTCTCAAAAGTTTAAACAATAATAATCTTATGCCTTGGCCGAATCACCTTTTGCAAAAATAGAAGCAACAAAGTTCAACGCGTCTGTTGCACATATTTCACAATAATTTTGATTCTTAATTAAACGTGATTTTACAATATCAATCTTTTCTTGGGTTGCTTTATCAACCACATTAGAAATGATTGTTGTTAACTTAATTGTATCTTTTTGATCTTCAAATAATTTTAATTCTAGAGCGCGATGTAAGCGTTCATTCTTTTTATAATCAAAATTTTTGCCTTCAATTGCCAGGGCCCCAATGTAATTCATGATCTCACGTCTAAAATCATCTTTTCTGGATTCTGGAATATCAATTTTTTCCTCAATAGAGCGCATAAATCTTTCATCGGCCTCTTCAAGACGATTAGAGTATTTGTTACGAATTTTTTCTCTTTGAGTGTAGGCCTTAACGTTATCAATATAATTTGCACATAGAGTTTGAATTGCTTGCTCGTCAACACTAATTGCTTTTTGTACATCATTTTTTACAATGTCTTCATACTCTTGGCGAGCAACTGCCAACATCTCACGATAGTGATCTAACATTTCTGGAGAATTAATTAATGAGTGGTGTTTTAATCCTGCTTCTAATTCATTAAATACCATGAATGGATTTAAGCAACCAAGGTGACCATGTTTTACAAGCGCATTTGAAACCTTATCTTGAATATAACGAGGAGAAATTCCTTCCATACCTTCACGAATTGCTTCTTTTCTTAATTCTTTTACATTTTCCTCATTATAACCTGGAAGAGTTTTTCCATTATATAATTTTAATTTTTGTAATCTTGTAAGATCAGATTTTTTTGGCTCTTCAAGGCGAGTTAGTATGGCCCAAGTGGCCGCCATCTCAATTGTATGAGGAGCAAAGTGAATATTTTGGATTTTATTTAAATTAAAATCCTTTTGATAAATCATAATTTCTTTATCGAGTCTTGTAATGTATGGAACATCGATTTTTACAGTACGGTCTCTTAAGGCCTCCATAAATTCATTATTTTGTAATTTTTTATACTCAGGCTCATTGGTATGGCCAAGAGTAATTAAGTCGATATCAGTCTGAGCAAATTTCTTTGGCTTAATAGATTGCTCTTGAGAAGCTCCTAGTAAGTCATACAAAAATGCTACGTCAAGTTTCAACATCTCGATAAATTCAACGATACCGCGATTTCCAATATTAAATTCACCATCGAAGTTGAATGCACGTGGATCTGAATCTGATCCGTACTTAGCAATATTTCTGTAGTTGATATCTCCTGTGAGCTCAGTTGAATCTTGGTTTTTTTCATCTTTTGGTTGGAATGTACCAATACCTACGCGGTCTTTTTCAGAGAGGATTAAGCGCTTAACTCGAATGTGTTTCATTACTTCATTCCAATTGCCCTTATACTTCAACATATATTGTTTTAAGATATATCGACATGCGGGATTTACTTCACCCTTCACTACAATTTTTCTATCTTTTAATCCCTTATTAATTTCTTTTACGAATTTCTCTCTGATTTCATGAGGTAATAACTTTAATGGTTCTTCATGCATAGGAGATGGAAAATATCTTTGTCCTCCCAAAATTTCTGTTTCAGTTTCATCTATCCACTCATAGGTATATAAAGCACCTTCATCAGTTTTTACAAGGAGAGTATCTTTTGAACCGATATTATACTCTAATCCTTTTTTAAATAAACGGGCGATAGAAGATTTAGCAGAACCAACTGGACCATGAAGTAATAAAATTCTTCTTTCAGTTCCATAACCTGCTGCTGCTGATTTAAAGAAGTTTACTAATTTCATTAAATGAACATCAATTCCAAAAACGGCATCTTTACCTGCATCGAATGGATCATTAAAGAAATTATAGCGAACGATATCTTTTTTATACTCTGTATATTTTGATGTTCCAAAACTAATTACCATGTCGTAAATACGTTGAAATGCATTTCGTGTAATGCTTGAATTATCTGCGACTAAATCTAAATATTCTTGGAAAGTTCCAACCCAATTTAAGTGAGTGAAGTCTTCCACCTTGTAATTATCTTGCATGAATTTTTTAATATCTAATCTTGCCATTTAAATCTCCTTCAAAAAAATTTATATTCTCTTTAATATTCTCTTTAATATTCTCTTAATTTTAAATAATTAATATTTTAATTATTTTTTTGCTCATTCAATATAATTATATACCTATTTTTTTTATGATACACTCTAATAAATAAAAGCACTTATAATAGGCAAAAAAGTATACTAATAAAACTATTATTACTAATAAAAGACTAAAGAACTCTTCTCATATATACGACAAGTTTGTAAGTTATAAATTATTGATTGTAATTTACAATTTAAATATATAAGTAAAACAAGATACGCATATCTTGCTTTGTGTTGTAGGACATATATATTATGGGAATAATAATTTCAGGTGATACAAATTTAGGATTAGTTAGAAAAAATAATGAGGATTCCATTTTCATTAATAAGGAACTTAATCTGTATATTATTGCAGATGGAATGGGCGGGCATAATGGAGGGGAGATAGCTTCGCAAATGGTTGTGAAATTGGTTCCTCAATTTATTAAATCCAATATATCCACTTTAAAAACAGAAGAACTATTACGAAATTCAATTAAATTTGCAAATCAACAAATACACCAGCATGCAAAAGGTAATCCTCTTCTACAAGGAATGGGTACTACTACTGTGTTGCTATTTATAAAAGATTCTCATCTATTTATCGCTAATGTTGGAGATTCACGGGCGTATTTGGTTAACAAAGGTCTTTTATTTCAATTATCAAAAGATCACTCTTTAGTTCAGGAAAAAATTAATTTAGGAATCTATACAAGAGCTGATGGTCAAAAAGATAAGATGAAAAATGTATTAGTGAGAGCAGTCGGACATGAGCCCAATGTTGATATTGATATATTTAGATATAAGATAAATAAGAATGACATATTTTTGATATCTTCAGATGGATTACATGGAAAAGTAAGCGATCATGATATTATTTTCATCATTAATCAAACAATCCCAGATTTAAGTACTGCGGATCAAAATCAAGCAAATACTACAATAAAAAAACTAATCGAACAGGCCAACAAAAATGGAGGTCAAGATAATATCTCTACCATCCTAGTGTTGGCGCAATAAGTTTTGACATTTGATCATATTCTGTGAATTATGTTCTGTGAATTATGTTCTATGAATGAATTGCATATTCGGTAACCGGCCAGGGACCTGGCCAGTTACAAGGAGAGTATCTTTTGAACCGATATTATACAATAATGTTCATACCTGAAAGAGGGCAAAAGGTAGTTTCATTTAAATTACCTCGTATTTTATTACAATCGTTATTTTTCATCATTGCTTTAATTACCATCACATTTTCCATTTTAATCTACGATTACAAACAAATTTTAAACCAGCTATACGAAAACAAATATCTCACTATTGAAAATCATAAACTGCGTGGACAAATCAATATCTTTCAAATGAAATTAAATTCCATGGGTGATGACTTACAAAGAATTTATATCTTTGAAAAAAAATTACGAATAATTACAGGTATTGGTAATGCAAAAATAAAAAATATCAACATTAACAATGATAGTGACGGTGAAAATGAAGCTGAAAGTGAAGATATAAGTAAAAATGATCGTTCACCTCTTGAAATTCCCTTTAGTGAAAATTCGCATAATATAAAAGATACCCTGAAGAAATTTGAAAATAAAAAAGATTTTATTAATTTAAAAAATTTATACTATAACCAACTTGTTCAAG
>JADGAM010000146.1 GCA_015232015.1 Oligoflexia bacterium
CTGAAGTAATTGGTCAAACATATAAAGGGCGGCCCATTGAAGGGCAGGCGGTCGGAGTATGTAGGGCCTGTGGAAGTTTTGGTGATATAAGTTGTTTTAGCTTTTATCCCAATAAACATATTACCACTGGTGAAGGAGGAATGGTTTTAACTAACGATCCAGCATTGGCAGAGAGATGTAGGTCTCTTAGAAATTTGTGCTTTCAAGAGAAAAAAAGATTTGTTCATGAAGAGATTGGATGGAACTATCGTATGACAAATGTGCAAGCAGCATTGGGTGTGGCCCAACTTGAACAGTTGGATGAATTTATTCAAAAGAAATATTACATAGGAAAAGTATATAGAGAACTTTTATCAGAGGTGGCTGGGACTAATACTATTAATTGCATTAGTGGTATTACATTACCGTGTCCAGAAAAAGAGTATGCAAAAAATATCTATTGGGTTTTTGGCGTGCTTTTAAATGAAAAAATTCCTAATCATATTACTGCTGATATTGTTATGAAGAAATTATCAGAGCGAAAAATTGGAACTAGACCATTTTTTTATCCTATGCATTTGCAGCCAGTATTTAAAAAAATGGGACTTTTTTTGAATGAAAAATATCCGGTTTCTGAAATGCTCTCCAGTAGAGGGTTCTATATTCCAAGTGGTTTGGCACTAACAGAAGAACAAATGAAAAGAGTAGTAACTAATTTAAAGGAAGTTTTAGATGAATGCAGATGCAATGAATGCAGATAATGTAAATAATAAAGTATTTGAAGAGTATGCCTATTATTATAATCTTTTGTATGCAGATAAAGATTATGTAAGAGAAGCAAAATATATTAAAGAAGTAGTAGATAAACATTTACCCACATGTTGTACAACAGAACATTGTAAGAAAGGGGAACATATCCTTAATTTGGGGTGCGGTAGTGGTAATCATGATTTTGAATTGGCAAAATTAGGGTTTAAGATAACTGCTGTTGATGCTTCAAAATCAATGATTGAATGTGCACTATCAAAACAAAAGAAGGATGCTTTTTATTTAGAGAATATAAGATTTATATTATCGGATATTTGTAAATTAAATTTAGATGCTTCATGTTTAGATGCTTCATATGATGTTGTAATATCTTTATTTCACGTTAGTAACTACTTCACTACCAATGAAAGATTATTAGAATTTTTTAAACAAGCATATAGGTGTGTAAAGAAGGGTGGAATTTTTATATTTGATTCTTGGTATGGACCTGCAGTTTTAACCCAAAAACCAGAAGTCAGAATGAAGAAAGTGCAAGATGAACATAGTGTAATATGGAGGATGACTACACCAGAATTAAAGGTTAATCAAAATATAGTGGATGTTAATTATACACTAATTATAAAAGATAAATTAAGTAAACAAATTAATGAAATCAAAGAGACTCACGAAATGCGATACCTTTTTTTGCCAGAGGTAGAAATTTTTTTAGAGAAGGTTGGATTTAAACTTATATCTGCTAAAGAATTTTTTACAGAAAATGATTTAGATATTAATACATGGAATTCTTATTTTGTTTGTGTGAAAAGTTATTAAGTTCCCATTCCTTATAATTTTACAGTAACATTTTGTTACAGTAAAATTTTGTTATAGATCCATTCTTATTTAGTGATATAATTTTAATAGACATATACTGAATACAACGATCCTGTTTATGATCTTGTTTTTTCAAGTTCACAAGAAGATATCCATATACAGCATACAGCGCTTAAATTCAACAGCATAACAGTGAGGGAAAAATGAAGAGTTTTCAATTATTGTTTGGGATATATTTTTTGATGTGGATGATCTGGGTACCAAAGGTATCTGCAGATGGCCAATTAGCTGAAAGACCCATTCCAGATTGGGATAATGAGGAGGAGGTACTAGAGGATTTTGTTTCTTCTGATCTGAGATCAACTTGGGAACCGAGGGCCACTCGTAAGTGCGACGATGTGACTAGTGCAAAACCTCAGTACGCCTCTTATGTTGAGAGAGGATATGTAAAGGGGGAAGATCAAGGACGCCAGAATACTTGCGGACTTTTTGCCTCTATGAGTTTACTTGAGCATTATGCAAAAAAAAATAATTTATTAAGGGAAGATCTTTCCCTGCACGTTGGGCTTTTCTTGGGTGCCGCCTATTCGGATAGAGAGAGATTCGAAAACTTAATAGGTTACCAACACATTAGTGAAAGCTTGAATAATATAAAAAAATATTTGCAGGAAAATCCCACAAAGGGGCTAGATGCCTATGAAACTAACCTTGTGATGGATTCGTATAAAATTGTTAGCAAGCAGGAAAATTTAGGAGAATTTCTAAATGAACTTTCTAAACAATATAAACAATACGAGAAGGAACATCTTTCTCTAGATTCTTTTAATATGAAATGTTTTGTTAATCAAATTACCAGCGAAAAAACCAATCCCGTCTTAGTTAGAATGATTTGGAATGTGGCCCAGATGTTAGAACACATGAAAATGAAAAAGACAACGACACAAGATTCTGCCTCTACAGAGGTCATGAGTCCATCAAAGCTATTCAAGATGCTAGTCACTCATCTCGATCGAAATAATCAGAGCTTGCCAAAAACCTCAATTCGTCCTGACTTCTCTATTCAAGAGATCGATATTCCTGCCCCTCAAAAAGGAGTTTTTAGTGCATCCATGCGTTTTATAAGAGAGGCCATAAATAAGAAAGAACGAATCGCTATAACTCATTATTCTGGGGGCAAAGGTCATGCGGCAAATATCGATGGATATAAACGTTTATGTTGTGTACTTCCCGAAGTATCCACTTCTCTTTCTACTTCCGCTTCCACTTCCGCTTCCACTTCCGCTTCCACTTCCACAGGCACTAAGACGCCTCGAACTCAATGTAAAACTTATCTATATATCGTAAACAGCTGGGGTAATAAGAGGAATGGATGGATTCCCGCCAGCAACTTTTTTAGAGATGGCATTACGCCCGGAGCACGTTTAACTTGGCTTACAGAAAAAAAAGAGGCCAGCACTACAATTGATCACCATCAGATTTTCGTAAACCGAATTAAAGAATTGAAAAAAAGTGAGGAAACAAAAGTATCTAGTGTATCCACATCCACAACATCCACATCTACATCTAGTGGTAGTAGTTCGTCTGTAGGTGGGGCCGCTAGCAGTAGTACTACTGTCTCAGCTGTTCCAGTTATGCTTACAATTGCTAGTAACGATAAAGAAATTGATAAAATAGATAGAGAGGTCTGGATTAAACGGGAAGCAGAGAGGACGGAAGCTGCGGCGGTTGAGAAGGTCAGATTAGCGGTCAAGAAAGCAGCAGAGGATGCTGAGAGGGTGAAAGTAGAGGAGAAGAAGGCAGCAGAAAAGTTGAAAGAGCAGCAGGAGAAGGAGAAGTTAGCTGCGGAGTTGGCATTGAAAAAGGAAAATGAAAAGCAAGAAAGGATTGCTAGGGCAGCGGAGAATAAGGCAAAGGCGGCCGCCAAGCTGGAGGCCGAGAAATCGAAAGTTGAGACGGGTGGTAGTGGTCCTGCAAAAGTAATTCTTCGTGCGGTCCCTAAGACAGTGGTCGTGCCGCCGCCGGCGGTAGTGACGACCACAACAGCGATACAGGGACAGGTTTTGAAGTCGAGAGTTACAAGTTCAATTGATCAGAAAACGCTTGGAGTAAGTCCTCCCAAAACAGTAGAAGAGTTCGCGATTGGACGGGATAGTCGAGCGAATAATATTGCCGAGGTAATTCGCAGGGGAGAAAAATTAGATAAGTGGGAAGACTATTATAAAGATCTAGGAAAGAATATTAACCAAAATATGAAATTGGATATGTTTGGTAGAAGAAAGCTTGCGACTCAAATCGACGCTGAATTTGAGGCCATCAAAAAAGCAGCGGGAGGAAATCCGAGCTTTGACAAATCCAAGCTAGGCCTCTTGATCCGTGGACTTATTAATAAGCCGACCAAGTAAAGTAGTAAAGTGGACCTTAGCAAATTATCAAGTTATCAAATTATCAAGTTATCAAATTATCAAGTTAGCAAATTATCAAATTATCAAATTATCAAATTATCTTATCAAATTAGAATTTGATTTTACAAATTTTGTAAGACATTACAAAACTCCTTTGTTAGCATTTTATCTAGACAAATTTTATTTAACTAAAATTAAAAAGGAAAAGTTGATTGAAAATATCAATTTATTTTACATTTTTTAGTCTTTTTCTTTTAAGTAATTATAATTTTATTATTACTACTAATATTCTTGCTTCAGAGGAAAATACTCAAGTAAAAATTAATTTGTTTTCAGATTTAAGTGAAAGTGAATTGTTTCAATCAAAGCAAGATTTAAATATAAGAGAGAGAATTAATGTTTTTGAAAATAAAAAAATAAAAAATCTAGAACGAAATATTAGTTCAAATATTATAAAAATTAATGAGCAGATAACTGCAATATTTAAAAATGCTAAAACAAAAAATAGTGTTGATAGTATTTTATTTTTAAATAATAAAACTATTTGGGGAGAAGATAACAACCCTAATTTTAAAAATTATTTTAAGATTGATAAAGAGCAAGTAAAAAATAATTTATCAGAAATTGTTTTTAATATCGATTCAGCAAAAACTATCACTGCCCAAAATACTAAAATTATACAAAATATAATAAATGGTAATGAATACATTACTTGGATAGGAAAAGTAAAAGATGATGCTTTTAGCTTAGTAGTAATAACTTTAAGAGATGATAATATAAGTGCACAAATTGATTCTGAAAAATATTCCATTGCTATCAAACCATTGGGAAAAGGATTACATAGTGTTTACGATTTTGGAGTCGCTTATCAAGAGAGTAAAGGTGGTAGCATTGATAGTGGTAACACTGATAGTGCTAGTACTAATAAAAGTCGGAGAAGTGATAAAAATGCACAAACACAAAAAGATGAAAATCAAAATGCAACAAATACAAATGACCTAAGAGAGATAAGTAAAGAATTGGATGAACTGGTTAAGAGAAATAATCCAAATCTTGTTAATGGAAGAGGATCAATTAGTTCAGCTGATGATGATGGATCATTTGTTGATGTAATGATTGTTTATACTAGTGATGTAGCTGCTGCCTCCTCGGATATAGCAACAGAAATTGCCTCGGATATTGCATATGCAAATGAAGTGTTAACACAAAGTTGTGCTTTATTTCGTATACGTTTAGTTCATTCTGAACAAGTTACTTATACTGAAACAGGGGATTCTTTAGAAGATCTCTGTGCAGTTACTAATGATGCTACTTTATCTAGAGAATATAGATATGAAGGTGTGCATGTTGATAATGTTGATAGTTTAAGAACAGCTCACGGAGCAGATTTAGTGCAATTTTGGGTGGAAAATAATTATGATTATTGTGGGATTGGATGGTTACCACCTCTGGGTTCAAATAATCCTACATATGGTTTTTCAGTTAAAATCAGAAGTTGTGGAGCGGGAACTACAATTCATGAGATGGGACATAATTTAACTTTGTCTCATGATCGCTATCAAAATGATTTATCATTTTATGATACTACAGCAGGAGGTAATGGTGCGGCCACAGGATATGTAATTACATCATTAAAAGTTAGAGACATTATGTCTTATAATACTGAGTGTGCGAATAATGGATTTAATTGTACGAGAATTGCTTATTTTCCCAATCCTAGAGTTTTATATAAGGGAGTACCATTTGGTATTCCTAAAATTGCAGATGCAGTAGAAAGGCTTAATATTTCTCGAAGTGAAATTGCCAATTACAAGGCAGCAACATCTGAATATTCTGTCGATGCAACTAGTGGATGTTTGGCCACACCATCAAAAGAAAAGGGTGCTACTTCTTGTTTTGTAGCTACAGCAGCTTATGGAACTTATCTTGATCCCCATGTAAAAACTTTAAGAGATTTTAGAGATGATGTTTTAATAAATTTTTCATTTGGAAGATTATTTATTAGTCTTTATGAAAAATATTCACCTCCTTATGCTAAGATAATTGCAAATAATGAGATGCTGAAATTTATAACTAGGGCAGCATTAACTCCTGTAGTGGCAGCGATCTGGATATTTTTAAATCATCCTTTAATTTTTGCATTTTTATTATCTTTGTTTTTGATGTTGTTAGCAGTGTTGATTTTTGTATTATACACAAATCATTCACCTAGTTTGTTTCGTTCACATCAAAGAGTTTTAAAAATGATAATAACTTTTTTTATTTTTATGAGTGGTAGTAGTAACAGTTATGCATATGTGGCGGCACCTCTAATAGACCCTACTGAACCAGCAAAAAATCCGGCCATAGTGGCCTTTGAAAAAGATGCTATCAGAATTGCAGGTCGAATTTCAGAAGGTGACAGAAAATTTACCGTCAGTTCCAAAGAGCGAGAAAGTGAAGATATTAGCATGCAAGAAATATTGGCATCTTTTACTAAATCTGGTTTTGGAGGAGAGGTTTATTCGTTATTACAAAAGAAAAAGGATCGAACAGAAAAGTTAAAATCTACTTCTGTATCTACTTCAACTAAAGAATCAACTGTGGGATTAAATCTTAGTTATAAATTATTTAATTTTTTCTCATTAGGACCTCACTACTCTCAAGAGATAAGTACCACTGCTGAACAACAAATAAAGACTCAAAAAATGGGATTAGGAAGCTCTCTTCGCATTGCCGATTTGTTATATTTTGGAGGAGGATTAAAATATGTTAGGAATGAAGGAACATATTACCCCTCTAATACCTGGACTGAATTTATGGGAGGATTGGGCCTTTATGTAAAAGCTGCAGACCAAATTTTTCGAGCGGAAGTCTCTTACATATATGCTCCAGAATCCATAGTTGCTGGCACAGGTGCAAATGGAACAAATTATCATGCAAAAACAACTGATTTTATACTTTCAGGAGAGGCATTATTAGGTAGCACTGTCTTACAACAAATGTCTTATGGTTTAGTTTCAGGATTAGTACTTGGAATAAGTAAAGAATCCATCACCGATGCTTCTTTGGCCGGAGGAAGTGCTGATGTTAAAAGTGATATGACAAAATATTATTTAATGTTATTGATGATGCAACGACGTTTATATGCAGGCATAAGTCTTATAAGTAAAAAAATAAAAATAGAAGAAAATAAAAGCGATGAAAATTTAATTGTATTTAATGCTGCCTTTAATTTTTAAAACTGCTTTTAGTTTTTAAACAATAGCTGATGAATAACAAAACACCTTTTAAAACAATTTTATCTATCATTATTGCTCTTATTACTCTTACTGCTATTATTAATTTTACTGTTGTTATTACTGCTGTTGCTTTTGCTGATTCAGGTAGTGATTCTGATGGATTAAAAATATCTGCTGGAGGTGGATATGCTGTCAGTACTAACATAAGAAAAAATAGTGATCTTGACGGAAAAGGTGAAGATTATATTAGCAGTTGGGTTCCCTTAGTAACATTTTCATGGTGGAGATTTGCATTTAGAGGTTTACAGTCGCAATTAAAGTTGACCAATGAACCAATATTTGCTTTTGCAGTTAAGATCTCACGAATTGGTCAGGAGTACCGTTCAGCATATTTATCAAAAAGAAGAAGTTCCTTTGCCATTGGAGGCGATTTACGATTAATACTTATTAATATCTCTTATCTTCGAGACATCGATGGTGTGAGTGGAGGTCATCAATATCAATTTGCAAGTGGATTACCTCTATCAATAATTGGCAATTTTTTATTTTTACACATTGGTTTTGGTTTAGAGCTGTATGATAAAAAATATGTTGATTACTATTTTGGAGTTCGAGATACCGAGATAATGAGTGATAGACCTCAATACATTGGAGAAAAAACTTGGAATCGTTTTTTATCTTTAACTATAACTTTTAAACCAATAGAACTTTTTTCTATATCACTATCTGCTCGATACAAAAATTATGGTAAGTCGATTAAGAATTCACCAACTGTGCGAACAAACGATGAGCTTAGTTACATGGCCATGATGATTTTTAATATAATCTAAATTTTAACTTTTTACTTTATATAATTAATTAATTAAGGGATCGTGATTTTTTTCTGCTTTGCTTATGTTTTGCTTATTTTTTGCTTATTGAGTATGTGTACTTTTTGAGTATGTGTTTTTTGAGTATGCCCATTTTTTGAGTGTGCCCGCAAAATTAGTCGTTAAATTAGTTCAATTAAATTTATTTTGTAAGAGATAAGTATTTAATAATAAAATATTTATAAAAATAATTCTAGAATTTCTAAGTCATCAAAAGCGACTTTGTTACAATAGTATTATAAAAGTCGCTACAGAAGAGGGATCAAGTATTTTACACGAAACCTCTATTAAATATGGTTAAGGAAAAATAAATTATGAAAAATAAATTATGTTTATTAATTTTTTGCTGTGTAGTTTTTACTTCATTTACATCTCTACTTAGAGGGGCGGATGAATTAGTTTTAAAAACTTTCAGCGGACATGAAGACGTAGTTTGGAGTATGGCATTTTCTCCAGATGGTACTAAATTTGTTTCTAGCGACAGTACCGGTATAATTAAAATTTGGGATATTGATAAACCGGAAAAACCATTACAAACTTTTGAAGGGCATTCTAGTAGCATTAATAGTGTGGCATTTTCTCCAGATGGTACTAAGTTTATTTCTGCAGGTAATGACGGCCAAATTAAACTTTGGAATATTAATGAACCCAAAAAAGCAATACAAACTTTTACGGGACATTATGGTGTCATTCATAGCGTGGCATTTTCCCCCGATGGTACTAAATTTGTTTCTGCATCTGATGACCGCACAATTAAACTTTGGGATATTAATAACTCTGAAAAAGCATTACAAACTTTTGAAGGGAATACTGATATCATTAATAGTGTGGCATTTTCCCCTGATGGTACTAAGTTTATTTCTGGATCTAAGGATAACATAATTAAACTTTGGGATATTAATAAACCTGAAAAAGAAATAAAAACCTTTCAAGGGCATTCTAGTATAATTAAGAGTCTGGCATTTTCCCCAGATGGTACTAAATTTATTTCTGCCTCTGATGATGATACAATTAAACTTTGGGACATTAATAAACCTGAAAAAGAAATAAAAACTTTTCAAAGGCCTTCTGGTATGATTAAGAGTCTGGCATTTTCTCCAGATGGTACTAAATTTATTTCTGTAGTTGATGATCATCCAATTGAACTTTGGGATATTGATAAATCCGAAAAAGCAATAAAAACCTTTAAAGGGCATTCTAGTAGCATTTATAGTATAGCATTTTCTCCCGATGGCACTAAATTTATTTCTGCATGCTCTGATAAAGCAATTAAACTTTGGAAAAGTGGACTTCCTCCTTATACACAAAATACACAAACAAGAAGTTCCCTATCGCCCGCATTAAGAGCTTTAGAGGATCTAGAAGCTAGTATTATGAGCAAAAGGGAAGAAGCTCCTCCTAAGGCGGCCAGTAGTTTGTCTGATAAAGAGCTAAATACAATGCGGGAGAAAGAGAAAAATAATTTAATGGAAAAAATTGAATTGCTCAAAAAGACCAAAGAAACTTTATTGGAGGAGTTCGCTGGCTGGGATGATATAATAGATAATATAATGTCAGCAGCAGAAACTTTTATGTTTTTTCCAGAAAAGGAGATGTCTTCTAAACCAGTTATCATTCCTATGCTAAGTTTTCCTGGTTATGGAAAAACTACACTTGTTCAACGTTTTTTGGAGTTGATGGGATTAAACGATAAATATTTTCAAATACAGGTAGACCCAGGAATGCGCTCTTTACCCACCGACAAACTGGAAGAGTTGGGTGAAGTTGATGGACAAAATAGTACTGGAATTAGAGGAGTGATTCATTACGAGGAAGTTGATAATTTGCAAACAGTGGAGAAAATATTAAAGCGTTATCGAGATAAGAGTGAAATTGAAATAAAAGAAGAGGTTGAATATGATAACTTACAAAAAACCATTGAAAAACTGAATGCGGAAATTGATAAATTAAATGGAGATGCAAAAACAACTCCCAAGTTAGAAGAATTAAAGGGTCGTAGAGACAGTGAGATGAAGCGCTTAAAAAGTCTTAGTGAAATTATAACTAAAAAACAAGGGATGATTGAAGATACAAAAAAACAAAAAGAAACAGAAATTGAAGAGATGTATAAGGCCAGAGAAAATACTAGAGGCAAACTTTGGGAAATTTTAGGTAATGGGGTGGTTAACAGTAATGCTGAACATGCCCCTAGTTATTACTACAAGAGCTTACAAGATATGGCGAGCAACTTACAAAAATATAAAGATGTATTAAAAATTTATGAAGATAGTGATATAGAAAAAAGTTCTATTGGTTTAAAAGTTATAGTTAAAGATAAAAA
>JADGAM010000147.1:0-6452 GCA_015232015.1 Oligoflexia bacterium
CGACAGAGCAATATAGTCGGTCATGTTTAGCTTTTTCGAGTGGTTTTCTTGGTTTTTCGTTGTTTTGAAGGTTTTTTAGCAGAGGGGATAGTTTTTCGAGTTTTTGTAACTTTCTTAGTTTTAAGGACAACAGTTTTCACTTTTTTGGTAGACCTCGCAACTTCTTTATTCAATTGTTTTAATAGAATCATCTGCGCTTTTTCATACTCATCGTGACCAAGCAATCTACGATGATTGCACAATACTAGTTGTGCTGGGAATTTAGCTAGTAAATCCCCTTGGTCGTCATCTAAAATAACAAAACTTACAACTTTATATTTGTCACTACTAGAATTAAGCCATCTAGTAATTTGCTCACCTCTACTTCCGCCATCCTCTGGAGTTTTATCAATGAGATACTCAGAGAAGGAGTGTTGACGAAAGAGTTCTTTTAACTCTTGTAAACTTTTTCTTTCACGCCAAGCACTGGATAGCACTATTCCAATATCAACTTTACACTCTTTCTTAATTGATTGTATAAGGCGATTGAGACTCTCAAGTGCTTTTACGGAGAAGAGATCAACAGCTGCCTTGGTACATTCATAGTTTGAATATGAAAGTTCAAGTTCATGTTCACGACCTTGAAAACTCTCTTTAACTCTATTCTGTACGGTACCATCCATTGGATTGTAAAATACTACTCCATCAATATCCAAGAAAATAATTATGATTTTTGCTATTTCATTTTTCATCACTTTGACTCATTCGCTGGAACAGGTAAATATTTTTTTAATTGCCACTTTCAGGCCGCTCCCTTTAATAGATCTTCTACGTCGGCCTCTTTTAGGGACTTCCAATTTCTGTACGCTGTCTCCTTTGCACATCCTAATATTCTTTCTGCTTGATATGGATTTGATGCCAACGCCAGTAATAGCACAGATGCCATATCTGCTCTCCAATTTGTACCAAATAATGTCCGCATTCGAAGCCATAAGTTAGAGCGAATTGTTGTGGAAAAAGGAAGAAGCTTTTTTGAATCTGCTGCTTCTGTTACGGCAATTGTTAGACCGTACTTTTTAAAATTCTGATCCTCACCAACTCTTTGTGCCTGAAGTTCATCTAATTTTGAAGTAGAAAATTTGGGGGTAGGATTTCCAAAATGTTCCCTCACTACTTGCTCAATCGCTCGCCACCTCAAATCTCCTTTTTGAACCATATAATTACTAATACCTCCAAGCCATGAGAGATTGATCGCGCTAAGTTCTTTCATTAAGGCCCGTAATCTCTCAACATGAATTAATTCCCCATATTCATCTAGCCATGCCAACACTAATCTTAGCATTTTCCTTGATTCTTGAAATTCTTGGATAGTTTTTATTAGTGTTCGTTCAGGATCAGCATGTTTGGTCTTTGTAGAGTTAACAGAAAATGCAATTCCTAAACTCTCCCATTGGTCCCTTAACAAATCAGGATTAGGTTCAGAAGATAAAATTTTATTTTTCATGGCCCAATCTCTTTTTTAAAACGGAAATGCATTCATCAACGATCGTAGGCCAAACATCAGAGGCATCTTGCTGGAGTACTAGTTTTTTTGCCTCCATCAGCTCTTGTTCTGTTGGTTTCAGTGCTACCAAATCTTCTATATCATCTATTCGATCTGCGGCCGCATAAAGCTTTGAATAAATTAAATGGTTTTGTCGCATTTTTAAAAATTTGCTCAAGCATCACCATAAACGTATCCCTCTGTTAAAAAGCTAATGAATAAAATTGTTCCGCAATACTTTGATTTAAGGTAAGCGATCCATTAACCCACTAAATTATGCTTGAATTTTTACAGGTAATAACTGTGCTGGCGACTTTAGGCCACTAAATGTTTTTTTGGTTCAAAAGAAATTATTTTACCGCCGAGATGATTCATTTTTGTAAAAGACACAATATTTTTATTTGATGGATGTTGATTTTGGGGTTAAAAGAGCAGAGCCTCCAAAGTATATAGTTTGCGATTTCGATAATCATATCTAGTACATATTTTTTATTGGTCTAGAATTCATTTTTCATTCGTAAATTTTATTTTTACATTATTAAAATACCAAAGAAAAATTTTATTTTTACTGAAGTGAATTTGAAGAATAATTAATTGATAGAATTTCAATTTTTCATTCTGAAAATTCCCGGATTATATACTTTGGCGGGGCTGCTCATTTAACCCTAAGTTGGTTAAGTTTTATAAGATTTCACGAATGAGGCAGATGATTCAGATATATTTCTATTTTTTGGTTATGCTACAAAAAGATGCTATTTTTTGTAGCATAAAATGCGAGCGGCTATTGTACTTACGGTCGATAACATCTTTAAAACATTGTAATTTTATAAATTAATTTTGTTTAGAGGGTGTAAGGTCAATAGTTTTACGTTGAGTAATGCTATTAATTGTTATCAAATGTTATTATTTGCTATTGAATGTTATGTAATAATAAGCTATAATGAGATTAGGAGGCAGATTTTATGGAAATTATTGTTACTGAATGGGCCTTACAATCCTATCTGGATCTAAAGTCAAAGCAAATATTTAGTCAGTCCGAATATAAGAACACTTTGAGACCTGATGCTGAATTATTGAAAAAATATCCTAATGACCCTAAATTTAAAAATGACAAATTTTGGGGACCGGCAACTCTTGATGGTCAGATAATTAAAACTGGTTACAAGATGAAATGGCATAACATCGGGCCAGGAAAAGTGCAATTACGATTGCCAGTTGTAATCGTAGAAACAGAACTATCGGGAAAAAAAGAAGAAAGGGCGTTTCTATGTTCCAGTTATGTGAAAGATGACAAAACAGATAAAAGGGAAATGGCAAGGTTGAAAATAAAAATAAAAAAAATCCTTGATGGAAATTATTTCTATAGGGGGACAATATGAGCTTATTTAAAACAACAAATTCACAAAAAATAAAACTATATGAAGTTGCTTCATCAATGAAGCAAGCTGGTTTAGATGATCAATTTATCACACAAGCCGTGAAGTTGTAGAGATAGTCGCCCGAGATCACGCTTGCAATCATTTTTCATATTTCCAAACATATCTTTATCACAATCGGCCCTACTTCTTCCTGGGGCGAGAGTCATATAACAACGATCATGCGCTACACACGCATAGTGACCAAAATCTACTACCCCTAAATAAGTTTCAGGAACAATGTCATGAGTGCTTTTTCCACAACCATTATAACGTTCGTAATACGGATAATCACTATTAGGAAAACCTCTGTTTTTCATTTCATTGTCAACTCTTTCTTTTGTCCATCCATCCGGCATTTCCAGAATATCAGCGTGACATACTAAAGAAAATAGCAGCATCATCACTATGACTATACTTTTTGAATATTTCATGTACATATCCTTTTTTGCTTTGTTATTAGTTAAAAATCAGTTTGTAAAAATACTTTCAATTTGCTCGTTCATAAGAGACGAGCGTGTATAACATATTGTTGGCTATAATAATATAGGTTTAGAATTATGGTAAATGGTTCTACCTTTATCATCAGCACACTTCCTCTCAAATTTGGGTGTTACCGGGTAGCAAAGGCGGGATTGCTCCCGCTTCGCCCCCTAAGAACCGTGCTTGATATTGGGGTTTTTTGAAATTTGCGACGAAAACCGACACTAGTTCCCCGAAATTTCTAGGGTTATAATTTCCATTGTACCATTGTGTTTATGATCTCTTTTCACTCTATAAAATAGGTAATTTTAGTTAGCCGTCACCACCAATCCCCTGTCTTTTATCTTTAATATTCCGGCCTCTAAAGGGTTTTGGCAGCTTTTTTGGCAGTAATTTCCTATGCATTTAAATACCACTATGGATTTTTTTGATAATTTAACCGGAACCTAACCAAAACTAACGATTTACCGCTTTATACTGACTTAAATATCTATAGAAGGATCTTTGCTTTATTTTAAGCCTATCACAGATATCGGAAATTGGAATCTTTTGAGTTTCATACATACTCAAAGCAACTTTAAGAGTCTCTTTGTCAATGACTTTAGGTCTACCGCCAAGTCGTCCTCTGGCCCTTGCGGCAACAAGACCGGCCATTGTTCTTTCATGTATAAGATTTCTTTCCAATTGAGCAAAGGCACCCGTAATGTGAAAAAAAAATTCTCCTGTTGGAGTTGATGTATCAATCGATTCCACAATGCTTTTAAAGAATATTTTTTTCTCTTTTAGATTATTAATAAATAATATTAAATCTTTGAGAGACCGACCTAGACGATCTAATCTCCAGACCACAAGAGTATCATTTTCTCTTGCTTGTTTCAGCAGTTCATTTAATTCTTTTTTTTCGGTCTTAACTCCACCAACCACTTCTTTGAAAATTTTATCACATCCAGACTTTTCTAAAGCATCTATTTGAAGGTCAAACTTTTGATCTGAGGTTGAAACTCTTGCATATCCAATACGCATTCTTTTCTCCTTTAGATTTTAATAGCACAATTTGCATAATCTCTAAATTGCTAAAAGATTACTAATTTCAGCAATCTTTTGGTTAATAAAAATAACATCGATATTTTTATTGAACTCATATCGTCCATATAAATTAATATGTTTCCATGCCACAGGTGAAGATTTTATAATTAACTCCACTTTTTCTTGATCAGTGTTTTTGGTTAAAAGATCAGAAAGAATATAAGAATTGTAATAAATAATACAATTTGCGATCAACCTAGCACATTCGCTCCAGATGTTTTGTTCCACATCAGTTTTTACTCTTAACTTTCCAGAATTTGCAAAGGCGATAGAGCGTTTTAATTGGTGATAGGACTCACCTCTGTTAAGGGCCATTTGAATATTTTGTCTTAACAATACGTCATCAATGTAATTTAAAATATGAATGCTTTTAAAAATATTATCATACTCCCAAAGGGCAACCCTTGTTTTGTTTTTTCTTTTAAATGAACTTAACTTTTTTGTGATAATACTTTGAGTGGTAGTTTTTAAAGACAAAGAGGCAATTATTCTTTGAATATTATCCCACTCTTCAATTATAATTTTTTCATTAATTTTCTTTGTTGGATTAATGAGAAAATTTTTATAATCTTTGGGACTTTTGAACCCACTAATTAACCGTTCTTTATTATTAATTTTCTTATAGCGAGGAGCAAACCGATATCCAAAGAAATCTAATAAAGCAAAGTTTACATTATTAATGCCATGGTTGTCTGTTGTATGCCATAACGGTCTAACAGTAGAAGAATTATTAAACAAAATATCAAATACATGATGACTTTCATGTTCGTTGGCCCCGATAATCTTTGCATTGATAGGAATGTGATTTGCTAATAATGTGTAGGACGAAATGCCTTTTCGTAGACCGAAATATTTTGGAGAATGTCTTGAACGTATGGTGTTTATAGAGGTTTCATGTTTTTGCCCGTCACTACTAGAAAAAATAATGTTATCTTCAAGATTAAAATATTTGAATATAGCGAGTTCCGATATTTTATTACTGATAATATCGTTGGCCATCCTTAAACTTTCTTCCCTAATGTAGCTGTTTGATATCGAGCAAAGATTGCTTAATGCTATGTTTGAAATTTGGGCCATTTTATAAATGCCTAAATTTGTTCCATAAGCGATCATACAGGCCATGATTACATCTTTATCATAATTGTTTTTGATGTTTTTGCTAATTGTGTGAGTAAATGACTTTAAAAAAGAGGTCTGAGTATCGACAAAGACTAGTAGATCGCTAATATTAATTTGTTCTAAATTATCAAAGAGATTACTTTTGTCAGTAACGATTTTTTTTGTGTAAGGAAGGGACCACTCAATTTTCTCTTCATTTTTTTTAATTTTTATTTCTGAATTTTCTCCAGACTCTATTCGCTTGTCAACGTCGTTAATTTTATGCTCAAGTTCACTTTTTAGTAACATTAATCTTCTTTTAATAGGAATGTTAATGTTTGGACTATTGATACTTTCTAGTATTTTCTTTTTATACATCCATCTTTCATCGGAAATCAAATCAGCTTCAAGACTGTTGAAACTAGCACTAACCTCACAATACATTTTACCAGACTCAATGTTATTTCTTAAAAGTCTATAGATTAAAGACTCATACCTAATTGGATTGATTGTTGATTCGCTTTTTGATTTTTTTACAATGTATTTTATATGTTCTTTTGGTATAAAAGAAATAGGAAACTTATCAATGTCAACCTTTGCTATGGGCTGTTTTAATAAAATATTTTCCTTTAAAAAGGATATGGCCTTTATCAATGAATCATCTGCATTTGTACTCTTAAATTCAATATTTAACAGAAGTGGTCTTAAATGTTGTTTAATTATCCCTGCATTCTTTTCGTAATATTGCCAACTACACTCTTTTTTATCACACTCATAATCTGATAAGTATTTTGCAATTTCCGGGAATTTATTTTTATCAATACACGCGAAGGCCATTTTTTTTATTT
>JADGAM010000147.1:6494-10342 GCA_015232015.1 Oligoflexia bacterium
CGGTAAAGATTTCTAAGATTTTTGAAACTCCAGGAAAATGTTTTACAATATCAGTTTTTATATTTGATGTTTTTTCATTGGTATAAGTGATCGCTTCTTTTGTATAATTATTTACACGATAGATGAAACAGTTTATGAGATTGTCATGAATTTTTTTTGTTTTAAAAAAAATGAAACAAAGTAAATTAATAATAAGTAGTGATTCTTTTATCTTTTTTAACGAACGAACGGTGTGATAATCAACTAACGAACTATAATATGCAATATTTTCGTTGGAAATATTTAATTCAGGTATTAAGGAAGCGGCCAGGGGATAAAATTTACTTATTAAATTGAGTCTTTTTATTTCATTTCTTATTTGAGAAAAAGCAAAATCTTTGGGTTCTTTTTTTAAAAATGTTAGCTCATGAAAATTAAGAGTGGAATTGTCAGCAAGAATTCCTAGCAACTCTTTACGAGTGTTGGAAGAAACTTTATTTTCAGTAATTGTTATAAGCCTTTTCTCTTCAATATTAATTATGTTACTAATGATAGTTTGGAGAGTTGAATATGAAGGAAGGATGATTTTATTTAATTCGAGAAAACCCAGCATCTCCCTAAATATAAATTTGGGATTTCTTAATATCCTTATCAGTTTTTTCCCTTCTTGGAGTAGAGTATTTCTAGTTTTTTGGTCACAATATTTATATTCATACATTGATAATATTTTTAGTTGTACTCTTTCCCTCATTCGTTGGTTAAACTGATGTGGTGTTTTCGCTATCTCATTAAAATATTCTTTCTTTATGTAAGAAATATCATCAATCAATTCTTTAAAAGAATGTAAGTTGGGCCCCTGCCACGTTCTTCTCAGACCATTAAAAAAATATATACTGGCTCTTGATTTGAAAATTAACAATAGAACAGAGGAGTCAACGTGGATATTGGTATTCGTATTAGCAAATTAAAAGAAACATTCAAGGAGAATCTGGAAATGGCCCAGGAAATAACTCCAAAGAAAAGGCGATATCCCAAAAAATTTCATCGTGCTATTGTCGATCTTCTAAAAAAAGGAGTATCTGCAAAAATTATTCAAGAAGAATTCAACCTATCATCATCAACAATATTTACCTGGAAAAATAGATACGTATCCAACAATGATACCGAGAAGAATCATAACCAATCTGCTTGTGATTTTATAGAATTAAATATGAGCGATAAGGTTCAATCCTCCAATACCAAAGGGAGTCGGACTATTCTCGATAGCAAACAGCTTGTTACTGCTCCGCCAACGGCCTACACTTTGTCCACTCCCTCCGGATATCAAGTTCGCTCACTATCCAAAGATGATTTGATTTCGCTAATCCACTCCTTAGAATGTAAGTAGATGTCTAAGGTGATGATGGTGTCTGCTCTTTGAGAGTTTGCAATTCTTGAGTGACTCCCTTGGATATCTCTTCACGTAATCGTATGCCATACTGATAGGGCGTCTCCAGCTTCTCTCCTCTGATAGCTTTTATTGTTTGCACTAGCAGATAGGTTTTTCCGTTAACTCCTATTCGTTTACATGATCCAAAAAGTGTATAAAATAGCATACCCACATCTGCTCCATTTATACTGCGAAAATATAGAAAATTATTTCTACCCATGACCGGATCCCTTTGTGCCTGTTCGGATCCATTATTACTTAGAGGAATATAGGGATCATCAATGAAGAGTTTTAGTCTAGGCCTTCGGCAATTAAAATATGATATTGCCGTTCCAATCGAACTACTTTCTAGGTGTTTGCCTGCAAGAGCATCTATGGCCGCCTCGATCTCCTCTATTTTTTTCTTTGATTTATCTAAACGCAATTCCTTTAGTTCCTCGAATGATTTTGCCTCATGTTCAATACCAAAGAGGTCGTCAATTAATAGTACAATATCACCGGCCTTGGGATAATTGCCTTTAGCTGTAAAAAAATTACTGCGAACATGATTCCAGCAGTAAATATGAACCACATCTGTCTTTTTATCTAACCAATCATATCCCTTGTAAGCATCACTTATTACATTTCCATGGTATCCTTTTAATAATTCTCGAGCGACAGCTCCACTACGGGTGGGTTCAAATTGATAAAAAGCTCCATAATTATTAGATATAGACCAAACATATCCCTTAGCAACTTTGGGATTAAAAAATTTCATAGGACTTTCATCTATACCAAGCCATGGTTGTGATAAAATTTCACTTCTAATCATATTAGGAATGGGTAGTAGATGATTGTAGATATGTTCAGTTAGACCATAAAGTGTTTTTACAGTTACCAGCAGACCAGCATTCTTCATATCTTTGGTTTGTCGCTCAAGTGGCATGTGATTAACAAATTTATCATAGGCAACTTCCACTCCCATTTGTGCCGAAAATTCTCCACCTACTGCTAATTTGTCCGGGCCTGGGGCAACTACAATCTTACCGCAAACACTTCCTTTATATTTTTGGCGCTGATGTTTTTTTATAATATATTTTCTTTTTATTACCTCAAATTCTGCAGATTCCTCGTGCCAACCTATTACTGCATTTAATGTACAATTAGGATTACCACAATTGCATTTTATCGTTGATTTTAGTTCTGGTGTTTGAAGTGGATTACTTGCTTCGGATTCAGTTTTATCTTCAGGGATGCAGTGATGGACAATCTCTTCCTCTAATTGAATTTCATTTTTTTCTTCCCCATCTACAGGTGACAATGGAGATTGATTGTGAAGCAACTTAGATTTTTTGCTCTTTTTCTTCTCATCTTTTTCTTTATCAACATCTGAGGGCATTTTCTCTTGCTTGTTATTGAAAAATTTTTGTCGAAGTACATGAAGTTGATCAGATAATGAAAGAGCAATATCATCTGCAATTTGTTTTTGCAGTCTAAGTTAAGCAACTTCCATTCTTAGTTTGATTACTTCTTCTTGTAGCATATCAACTGCTGCTCTTAAAAATCCTCTATGACCTTCCCTGGTTACGTTATACATCTTCTATTATACTCCTAATATTTTTTATCATTCCACCCATTGAGCGTTTTAGTAAATACAATATAGTTCAAAAATCATCAGAGGCCACGACCCAGAGCTATGTAAAATGCACTTTTTTTGAAAATATTTTTATACCTGTAAGTCTATTTCAATTTTCTTTGCAGAAAGAGGCAATTTAATCTTTGCTCCCTCAAAAATAAGCGCTAACTCATTCACCGACACCTCTTGAATTTCCTGCAAATCAGAAAAGGACATAAATTTTATGCGCTCTATTTTTTTATGAATAAGAACTAAACCAGTGCCGTCCCAGAGTAACGCTTTGGCCGACTTTCTATTCTTGCTAATAAAGAGGAATACTGAGCCGGAAAGTAAATTCAAATTCATTTTGTGAGTTACGAGGAAGGACAAACCGTTATGGCCCTTTCTCATGTCGATGGCAGTACGATAAAGAAACATTTTTGTAATTTGAGAATTGATTAGCATATTGACTCCTATATTGATTATTGCTGGTTCCGAATCAATATATGCTTGGCTTTTTATTTTGAGGAGAACGTGCTAGGGGCCCAACTTACTTTGTAAAAGAGAGAAGTTCACTTCGCTCTTTCCAATATACAAATAGACTAATAGAAAATGCAAATAATGCGCAAATTGCAATATAAATTAGTCCGTATCTTTTGAGGATGCTTCCATTAATTTTCATTGGTTTTAAATAGCTCCAAAATCTTTTGTTGTTCCTACAATTCGTTTTTCAAATTTAAATGTGTCAATGTTATCGTTCCAAGCGCGGGCGTAGGTTCCGGCCACAAAATCACCTATATAAAATGGAGAAATCATATATTCGAGTTTCGCTTTGGCCTTTTTTCC
>JADGAM010000148.1:0-5039 GCA_015232015.1 Oligoflexia bacterium
TTACAGTTTCTTTTGATGGATTATTACCTCTGCAAAAGGCGAAAGTTAGTTATGCATATTCTCTTATCTCCACAAACTTTTTAATTGGAGAGAAAGCATTTATTGAAGATAAATATTTTGAGTTAAAAAATTCATTAATTAATCTAGGAAAATTAAACTTGGGCAGTTTCTTTGATCCAACCAGGAACGTTGAAGATCAATATCTATACTTAAATACTCAAGCATTGCCTCGAGCTTATATTGCTAAAAAATGTTTTGTTTCTGATGATCTTAATACCTCAATCAAAAATATTAGTGATGAGAAAAAATTTAAACTAGGAGATAAAACGTATAAATAAAAATGGAAAAGTAATAATCGCCATCATGGCCATTGATTCTGGAAAACCTGAGGTAATTAAGCTATAACAAGAAATTATTATTCCTAAAAGAAGTGGATAATTTTTTAAATCTTTCGCTTCAATCCATCTAACACTAAAAAATATGTACCATAATCCAGCGGTAACTGCATTGAAGTATGGGTGGTTTACACTTCTTAATAAATACATGGTAAAAACAAAAGTTGCAGTTAAAAAAATTGAGCTTAAAATTTTTAAACGAAAAATCTTATGAGCTATTAAATATAATGCCCAGGCAGTTAAAATAAAACGAAGAACTACAAAAACATTCCAAAATATTTTAAATGGCAACCATATAAGAAGTAATGTGAGAGGAAAAAGTGGCGCCGCTTGCACTTCTACACCTAAAATTGGAAGTCCCAGACCTCGCAAATTTGTCCAAAGAATATTAAAATTATTTAAAATTTCATAGCGTAAAAGGGCATATTCGGGAAAAAAATTAAAAAAACTTACACTGTAATCTCGGAGTTCGGAACCAAATCCCGCCAAAGGGAATGTTTGAAAAAATACAAAATCGGAATGAAAAAGAAGTACTAAAAAAAAACTAATTAAAAAAGAGTTAGTAAAATATTTTTTTGAGTACCAGGCTCCTCCCTTAACTTCAACAATAAACTTATAAAGTTTAAACCCAATAAAAAAATAAATATAGAACAAAATTAAATAAAGAAAAACCATCACTGAGAGATTCCAAATAAAATATTGCAAATTAGAGGAGGCCACTGCCAGCGATGTGGGCACGGATGCCATTGCCGATTCTGCCGCTGCTTTAGGTATCGATGAATAAGAGGAAGTTGGTACTGAAAGAAATAGGTGTTTAAAATTTTTATTTATACTTAGAATTATGTATATGATTGAAGATACAAAAAACAAAATATTATAATATTTTGCTTTAATTTTAATATCAATATTTATCGACATACAAACGACCAAATCTAAATTTAACCACCCCTATAATCCAGGAGATAGAATCTTTAAAAAACATAATTTTTTTTCCTTCAACAAAAGATCTTGATTTGTAATTAACAGGAATTTCTATTGGGAGGTAACCTTTTCGTAATAATTTTATTACTAATTCCCAATCAAAATCAAAACGATTAGCAGAAAAATTTATATTGTAAATACAATCTCTTCGAAAAACTTTAAACATTGTAAATGGGTCTTTTAAGTTACTTTTACAAAAAAAATTAAAAATAAAAGTAAAAAAGATGTGTCCCCAATTCATAATTAGCGCTCTTATTGGCTGAGTTTCAAATTGTCTAATTTTACCACCCTTAACATGCCTTGATCCCAATACAAATGTATTTTCTTCTTTGATTAATGGTTCGAGCAACTGATCATAGTCATTTAAATCATATTCAAGATCACCATCTTGAATTATTATAAAATCTCCACTGGCATGCAATAATCCTTGGCGTACGGCATGCCCTTTTCCTCTTGCTCGATCCTCTAGAATAATTTTTACATTTGGTTTATTTTGATACTTTAAAATTTTTTCTCTTGTTCCATCTTCAGAATTTGATTCTATAATTATGATTTCTTTATTTAAATTAGTAAGTTCTTTATCATAAATTTTTTTCAATAAAATATCCACCGTGTTTGCTTCGTTGAAAACTGGAATAATTATTGAAAGTAATTTCTTTCTTTTTAATTCGGATAATTCTTGTAATTCTAATTCGGGAATTTTTTGCGATCTTGCTAATATGTCATATTTAATATTTCCAAGAATAGCACTAATAGCAGCAGTAGCACTACTAGTAATGGCATTGGCCGCAGTGGTGGTCATAGAACTAGCACTGGCAACCATCATTACATTATAAAAATTACTTTGATAAAAGGCAGTATAAATTTTCTCTTTATCTACTACTATAGAGGCTCTATTAAAAACAACTATTCCATTGACCTTTAACAAACGATGAATCTTATTTAAAAAGTCAGTATTAAAATTATGAAAACAACCAATCAAAATACATAAATCAAACACTTTTGATGGCCCTGGCAGCTTAATAAATTCATCAAATTGAATACGCTTTATTTGTTGAACCGAATTTTGCTCGCATTCTTTTCGTTCATTTAAAAGCTTAATATATTTTTTAAGAGATTTAGAGAAGATACAATATGTGTTTTTTGATAAATTCTGTTTATAATTGTAATTATAACTATGAGATAAACCTTTTTTTGATTCAACAAAAAGATTATCCTCCCTAGTTATTATTAATATATTTTCCATCTATAAATACATATTATCATGAATATTATTAATCACTTATTTAATCTAAGAAGCTGGCATCAAGTCAATAAATTTTTAATTATAATTTCTAACTGAAAGCGCCAGCCGAAAGCATTAAAGAAATTAAGTAAAATTCTAGATGATAGTAATAACAATAAAAATAAAAATTAATGCTTAGGAATGGGAACTTAATAACTTCCCATTCCTAAGCAAAGAACAGCATATAATCAGGGTATTTTTATCTTGCTACTATTGCTGAAATATCTTCTTCCACACTTTTTATTGGTTTGATATTAAAGTTTTTCACTAAGACTGATACAACATTTGTAGATAAGAATGCTGGTAGTGTTGGTCCTAAGCGAATATTTTTAAATCCTAAGTGAAGAAGGGCCAGTAACACTGCTACTGCTTTTTGTTCATACCAAGCAATATCAAAATCCAAAGGTAATTCATTAACATCTTTTAAAGCAAAGACCTCTTTTAATTTTAAAGCTATTACTGCTAATGAATAAGAGTCATTACATTGACCAGCATCCAATACTCTAGGAATGCCTCCAATGTCACCTAAATTTAATTTATTGTAACGATATTTTGCACACCCAGCAGTTAAAATGATTATATCCTTTGGTAGTGCTTTTGCAACTTCACTAAAATAATCTCTGCTCTTATGTCTACCATCACAACCGGCCATAACAATAAATTTTTTAATGGCGCCACTCTTTACGGCCTCTACAACTTTATCAGCAACCGCCATAACTTGATTGTGAGCAAATCCACCGACAATTTCTCCCTTTTCAATTTCAATTGGAGATTGGCATTTTTTTGCAAGTGCAATTATTTCAGAAAAATCTTTTTTCCCACTGTTATTTGAAGAAATATGTTTTATACCAGTATACCCTACAACCCCTGTAGTAAAAATTCGATTTCTATAAGAATCTTGTACAGGAGTAATACAATTGGTTGTCATAAGAATTGGACCATTAAATTTTTCAAACTCTTCCTCTTGTTTCCACCAAGCATTTCCATAATTACCTACAAAGTGTTTATATTTCTTAAAAGCTGGATAATAGTTGGCGGCCAACATTTCAGAGTGAGTATAAACATCCACTCCAGTTCCTTCAGTTTGTTTTAATAACTCTTCCATATCTTTTAGATCATGACCTGAAATTAAGATTGCAGGATTATTTCTTACTCCAATATTTACCTTTGTAATTTCTGGATTACCGTAAGTTTCAGTATTGGCCTTGTCTAGTAACGCCATTGTATCAACTGCAATCTTACCCGCCTCTAAAACCAGAGCTACCATCTGATCTTGAGTTAAATTTTTTGTTGTTGAAGCAAGAGATCTTGCATAGAAGTGATAGATGTTATTATCTCTATAACCTAAAACTAAAGCGTGATGAGCATAAGCTGCAACACCTTTTGTTCCATAAATTAATAATTCACGTAAAGATCTTTGATCTTCGTTATTAGTAGTGGAGAGCACTCCCACACTTTGTGCTTTTGTATTATATGTTTTTTCATCGGTGCTATACCAATTGAGAGAATCATGAGTTTTCATCTCATTTGAAATTTTAGATGAATATTTTTCTTTTAAATCATTTCTTAAAGTAAGACCCTCTTTAATAAGCTTAACAAAACGGGACTCATCAAAATTAGCATTGGTGATAGTTGCAAATAGAGAGTCAGTTAAAAAATCATAGACATGTTTTTCAACTTCATCTGCAGAAACGTTTTCTATACAAAGCGAGATGCCTTTTAAGACATGAATTAAAAGATCTTGAAGAACGGCGGTATTTTCTTCTTTACCACACATGCCTTTGCGTGCATTACAACCTTGACCTTTCATAGCTTCTTGACATTGAAAACAGAACATACTCATAATAACCTCTCAAGTTTTGTTAATTAAGTTAAATTAAATTAAATTAAATTGTATTTTAATTGTACTAATGTTTCGTCATTTATTAACAATACTACACTAGCAAAGATTAAATTGGCCTGATCTAAATCAAGAGTTTGTTAAATAATTTTAATAATTTTGGGATTTATTTATTTATTTGTTAAAGAGTAGGTGTCTCAACTTCATATTTAACTTGGGGATTTCGGGGATTACCCATAGTTATTTTAATTTTAGTAGGTTTTCCAGTTGTAGCAGTATTATTTTCAATTGCATTCCATATTTCTGCTACCATTGCAGAGGTAGGTCGTTTTGATCTATCCGGATGAGTCATTAGCTTTATTAAAAGATCTTTTGTTATTACTACATCCTCTGTTTCTTGATCATTATTTTTAGCTAAAGCAGTAATTAGATTTGCTCCATCTGCTGAAATTCTAATATTTCTATCGTGCATATCTGATAGCTTCTTAAAATTTGTTGTATAAAAATTTTGATCATGTACTACTACTGGTGAAATAAG
>JADGAM010000148.1:5109-10322 GCA_015232015.1 Oligoflexia bacterium
AGGGGTAACATAAGGGGCACAAATAGATGCTAAACAAGCAATCAATCGTTGAGTTTTATCTGCTTGCTCTGAATCTACATGGTTAATTCTTAGTAGAGTAAGACCTAAAGCATACACATCTGCTGCTTTTACTTGTTCTGCATTTGTAAAATGTGCCAATCTTTGATGATCTTTAATTTTTTTTGTTGTAGGTTTTATATTACAGTCCCTAATCAGAGTTGGATCATAGCTATGAACACTATAGTTATCACCTGGATCAATGCCTCCTTCTCCACTGCTTGAATCGAATGCGGAATTATTTTCCTTAATGGCCTTTCCAAAATCTGCAATGTATGCATGTGTACCATCAAAGAAAAAATTTTCTGGTTTCACGTCCAGGTGTAGTATGCCTTTTTTATGCATAAAACTCATTCCTGTAATTAAATCTCTGTAGACGTTATCACGAATAGTATTATCTGAAATAGTTTTATTTAAAAGATCTCCCCTAGAATAAAATTTCTGAGTATAAATTATTTGATGGCCAGGAAGATTGAATTTTTTAATTGGCCTAGCAATTCCTCTTTGGTTACCATCGAAATTAAGTTCTGACATGACTACGGCTTCTCTTTCAAATGAATCTAAAATTTTTTTCTTAGAGGAAGTAGGTTTCGCAATTACACATTCACCTTCTTGATCGCCAAAATCATATCCACGATTAACTTCTTTAAAAGTACTTTTCTCTATTCCAATCCCATAATCAATTGCAAATGAAGGAGGAGATTCATTACTAACTAGTACGTTGGCGCTAAAACTACTATTTAATGTTTCATTAACTATTCCTGAAGGTGGAGGGGTTTTTATACCTGAAATTACTTTTCCAATTGTGTAAAAAATATTTTTTATTTGATCTGCAGTGGGAGCTCTTTTACTTGGATCCTTACTTTGAGCATCTGTATAAGCTTTCTGCATACTTGTATACGCTTCTAAATAGCTTTTTCCTTTACCACCAGAGCAATGATCAGCATCTGTTGGTTCAGGATTTTCTCTCATCAATAGATTTGGATGAGTTCTTTTCCAAATTAAATATTCATTAGTAGTTTTATCTGTTGTACTTGGTTTATCCATTTCATGTAAAGCACAGATGATATCATAAAGCTCTCTTATCTTTTTTACATTTGTTTTTGCTATTTTCCCCTTACAAAGCCCCATCATTTTTTTTGTTAACTCAAGTCGATCAGGATTTTTGAAAATAGTAGAATTATCTTTAATTGTATTAAAATCTTCCTGTGTATTTGCTTGGCATAAGCGATCAATATCTGAAGATTTAGATTTAGACTTAGTCTTATTTTTGCTTGCAGTTGGAGTTTTAGTCCTAGTTAATGTATCACTTGCTGCTAGATCTAAAGGTGACTCTGAATCGGGAGGTGAAGTAAAAGTGGAAGTTGAAGTTGCATCAGTTAATTCAGGAGTGGCGTCTCTAGTGAAAGCGGGCGCTTTAGGTGTTTTAGGTGCTTCATGGGTCTGAGAAGAAGATAAAGTTGGCAAAGAGTGAGCTCTTGCTACATCTTTTTCCTTGGATGCTAAAGATGGTTGTTGTACAGGAAGAGAACGAACTCTAGAAGTTGACGCTGGTAAATTTACTTTTTTATTTTCTAAAATATAATCGATTAGATCATCTATATTTTTTATTGAGTTGGTTTTGGGATCAGCACTCAATGTATTTAATAATGTTTCAAATCCTTTCATTTGATTTAATTTTTTACTTTTAATATTTAAATCTGGATATTCTAAAGTTGATTGAAATTTTTTTATTTTATGTAAAAATTCTGACAAATCATTTATGTTTGCAAATTTATCTTTAAGGTTGGAAAGCGCACTATTCTGCTCTAAAGTTCTGACAAGTTTTTTACCTTCTTGGTTGTCTTTACTATAAATTGCAGTTAGTGTTTTACCTATTTTTTTTGCTGGTAATAATGTCTCCGCCGCTTGGTTAAGCGTTTTTTCTAAAGCTATCACCTGAGAAGGAAGAACTAACCCTTCTCTACTACCACTATCACAAAGATCATGAAAATTTTTTTCACATTCCGTTTTAGTTATTTTAGCTAATTTAGCTATAGTATCATTTTTATTATCGGCATTCAAAATTGTGATTATTTGATCAGTTTCACCAACTTTTTTGTTTTTAAAAATTTCTTGCAAAATTTTTAAAAACTTGATTTCTTTAAGAGTGCATTTTAGATAACACTTATTATTTTTTTCCTTTGGTATAAGTTCTAATGGAAAATTCATGATTTCATAGTCGATAACAGTTGCACCGAATGTCTCAGAACTTTTAAATGGAATAAAATTTGTTAATTTACTTCTAATTAGCGAATCTTTAATATTTCCAGCAAGTTTTATTAATGATGGACAGCTATTTAATTCGAATGATTTTTCTTTTATATATGGAGGTTTTTTCTCATTATCATATTTTGGGCGTACTTTCTGAATTTCGGTCCAAAATGTATTAGATGATTCACTAAGTGTTTCTGTCTCTAAAAAATTTTCTAAAGTTTTTATAGTTGGTTCTTTTGTTTTATCATGATTACAAAATGTTGAATCATCATTTTTATAAGCCTTACGAAGACCTTCTAATTCTTCTGGATAATTTTCAATAGCAAATTTGCGTAAAAATTCATATCTTTTATCACTACAGAAATTACCAAATTCATTATCTATAGAAACAGATTTTTTAGGCCATGCAGAGCTTTCAAAAATTTTATTTTGAACTAAATCTAAAATTTCAATCACCTTATTTGCATTTGCGTTTTCATCTGCTGCTAAACAAATATTATTGTAAATTAACCCTATTCCTATGATTGTGACAAAAAGTGAAAAAATTGATTTTATTATAAAAGACATACAACCCTTATTTGTTTTTGGTTTTTAATACTATTAAAAGCGTATCGGATTAATTTTAATAAAATTATATAAATTAATTTTATTGTGATTTTTAATTATAATCAAACTATGAAAAATTAAATGCTCTTTTTTATTCTAATCTTTGGAAATCCCTGTTTTGAATTTTTTGGAAATTTGGATGGGGGGAATTTTTCAGCAGAATCTAATGAGTTTGGATTTTTCCTAACGGCCAACTGTTTCTGCACCTTGTTCGCTTTGTTCTCCAACTTGTCCTGAAACTTCTTTTCCAGCAATACGTTCATTACTTCTTATTTTCTTCTGCATATCACATACTGTACAGCCAGTTACATCTTCATCAGTTTTATTTTCGCCTAATTTTTTACTTGCCTCTTCTTGTCTTACTGCTAGGGTAGAAGGCATTGCACTCTTTTTTGATAAACTAGCAATTAATGCTTTACTTATTTTTTTATGAATTGCTAGTAAATTCGATGTCCCTTTGATTTTTGCAGCATTCTCTATAGCTTTTTTATCTGCAGTTTCCAAAGCTTTAGCACCTAATCTTGATTCTATAAAGCTTATATAGTCTTTATCTAACTTTCCACTTCCATTTCCAGCATCTCTCCAAACATTCATATCATTAATAAAAGTTTTACTTTCTAGCAAGGCCTTAACTCCAGCACGACCTCCACTTCCTTCATCAGTAGCAATTAATTGATTTAAGTTTAAACATAATAATAAAGAAAAAATAAAAAAATAAAGTAATGTTTTTTTAAATTTAACCATACTAAATTCCTCCTAAATAATAATTTTTGTATTAGTAGCTTACAAAACTCAACTATAATATAACTCTACTTTAATAATATCACTTAATAATTCTATTATATAATTGAGTTCAGGTCATTAACGTTGTTCATGTTAGTATCATTATTATTGTTCCTCTTTATTATCTTTTTTAAAAATCATATACAATCATAATTATGAAAATCAATTTCATTATTAAAACAAAAATAACAGTGTTAATTAGTATCGTATTTATTTTTTCAGTGTCGCTATTCTTATCGGCACTTTTTTCAACTTTAAGTTATTCTCAAAATGAGCGATTTATCAGAAATATGATTGCTGATAAGCTTCGTGAGAAAAAGACTTTTACAAAAAAAACTCTTTATAAGTGGGTTGCAAATTCATCCTTTTATCAAATCGATTTAACTGAAGACAGAATTAATGAATACATTCAAATATCAAAAAAAGACGCAGAAGATTGGTTTAACATATTTAATTCTAAAAGGGTTCCAATATTAGAATTAAAATTAAATAGAATTGGTCGTGAAAGTTTTGTTTATAAAGTAAGATTATTTAAACTCTCTTCAAAATCTGTTGCCTTGATAGTCTATCATTATCAAGGCTTTTTAAAAGACATTAATTTCTTAGGAAAAACTAAAATCTACTTTATTACAATCGATAATAAAGATTTAAGCACAATAAATTACTATGAAGGTCCTACAATTTGGGAGGAGAAAGAAGATTATCCTAATATATATACTCAGCGATTTTATAAAGTTACTACAGAAGATTTAAATTCTGATGGGATTAAAGAAATTATCGTTCATCATGGAAGGATTTCAAAAATATTTGTCTATCTAGGGAATGGTCGTTGGATACAACCTTAGGAGCATACACTTCATTCCATGGCCCTGTCGTTTTAACACCGATTTTTATAGAAGTCTAATTGGGTTAACTTTAAGCAGTGTTTTGTGTTGAAAATTTTAGTTTGTAATCATTCAACCATGGGACTGAGACTATATCTTTAAATATCGAAGTCGACATTATTATTGGATTGTGTGCTTTCTTTAATAGGCTCACCCTTATTTCTTTATTTTTAATTTCAATGTCAGCACCATTATGAATAAAATTCAAGTACAACGTTTTTGCGGTCTCTTTCTCATGACCTTCTAACTGTCTCGCTAACAATTTATAAAGCGTATTTGCTACAAGAGACATCACTAAATCAAAATCAACTTTTATTACCATTGAAGAGGATAACAAATTCAGATGAAAAAAGCTAATCTCCTCTGAGATCCCCTTTTCTACTAACCAACGTCGAGCATATTTTAAAATAATTTTTTTACTAGAATTTTCAAAATCATTTGTCAAAATAAATGTGGGTTGCTTACGCCCGTGATCTTTGATAACAATTTGGCGAATCATTTTTGTCTTATGATAATTTTTTATTATTATCTTTGAATCGTGAACTGTTATATCTTTATTCTTTCTTTTTAATATATCAAGATGAATTTTTTCCCATTTTTTATCTTTATCATTCAATGTTTCCTCAA
>JADGAM010000149.1 GCA_015232015.1 Oligoflexia bacterium
TGGACCAAGTAAGGACTAAAGAAAATCAATTAAAGATTACAAAAGATGATTGTGATTGAGATGATGTTGGAGATGACTCCATCACAGGTATATCTGGTGGTTCTGATACTTCAGCGAGATCATGGACCTTTTTCTCAACAATTGTATTAGCTGATGCCGTTTCAACTTTGTTTTCTGTTATAATTTTCTTTTCTCTTTTTAATTTTAATAAATTTTTAAGAGCGAGAAGCTTACTTTCCATATTTTCAAAATGGGATAAAAGAAGAGTGAGTGAAAGAATGAGTGAAAAACAACCAACAAAAAGCACTTTGTAGAAAGATATATTAGTGCGAACTAGATAATCAATTCCGTATCCCAATAAAAAATTGGGATAAAAAAAGCCTACACAAAAAAATGTTCCAGCAGCACTAAAAATAAAAAATACATCTAAATAGTTTTCTCTTTTTGAAAACACTGTTGAATAAAAAAAAGCAAAAATAAAAAATAATGGAACAACAAAAAGTCCTGTAAAATACGAGACTATACTTAGCAAAGAAAAAACAAAATATTGAATTAAAGAAAAACTGTTCGTCTCTGAAGTTATGTAAAAAAAATTATCGATAAAACTATTTTTATAATAAAAAAACAATGCGTTTAAAGCAGCGATCCCGAATAAAAACCAAAATTCTATTAAAAGGATTTTTTTTCTCATAAAGTTAAAATAAAGTTAAAATATAAATTGTATTTTATAATATTATGATAGCATGATACATAGATGGATTGTAACGCCATATACACTATTTTTATTTTTTACTATATATGTCAGTCGTATTTTAAGACAAAATAAATATTCAATTACTAAATATACTCTTGAATGATCTAAGCCTATGTGTTATCTCTTTCAGCAGTCTACTTGTTTTGCAATATTCTACTTTTTGTAGTTATATATATTTAATTAATAATGCGATTGATGGTTTAATTAATAATTAACTTTTTTAATCGTGTATGTGTATCAAAGAATAATATTTTTCAGGAGAAGACATGGCAGCAGAAATTACCTTGAAATCTTTACTAGAAGCAGGATCTCATTTCGGTCATCAGACATACAAGTGGAACCCTAAAATGAAAAAGTATGTTTATGGTGAGAGAAATGGTATTTACATTATTGATCTTGCACAAACAGTTTCCCTTGCAAAAAGAGCATACGAAGCAGTTAAAAAAACGGCCTCTCAAGGAAGGCCCGTTCTTTTCGTGGGAACTAAGAGACAAGCATCCCCTATCGTTATGGCCACAGCAAAAGCCTGTGGTGCTTATTATGTTACTCATCGTTGGCTCGGTGGAATGTTAACAAATTACAAAACAATCGCCCTATCAATCGACAAAATTAGAAAAGTTGAAAAAATGAAAGAGACTGGTGATTTTTCTTTGTTAACAAAAAAAGAGCGTTCAAAAATTGAAAAAGAAGTTATTAAATTAGAACGAAATCTTGGTGGAATAAAAAACATGAGAAAGATTCCTGGTATCGTTTATCTAATCGATCCTAACATTGAAAGAATTGCTGTTAAAGAAGCAAATACTTTAAATATTCCAATAGTGGCCGTTGCTGATACAAATTGTGATCCTACTGGTATCGATTACATTATTCCAGGAAATGATGACTCTATTAAATCAATAACGCTGTTTACAGAATATATCGCAAATTCTGTGGCAGAAGGCTATCAAGTAGCAAGCAAGAGTAGAGATGAAAAAATCGATGCTAATACTAAAGATGCAGCTCTTGAAAGAGAGATTTTAGCTAAATATGAGAGTGATATTGATTTACATTTAGCTGAGGAGGAAGAAGACACTTCTGAAGATCACGGCGATTTCGAAGATCAACCTTAAATAATCTCAATAAACGAGCGATAGATAGGCACTAAATAATACTAGATACGATTTTAAAACGATCATAATGATAATAACCAATAAAATAAAAAGGTCTTGTTATGAGTATTTCTGCTAATGACGTAAAACTATTAAGAGAAAAAACTGGCGCTGGTATGATGGATTGTAAAAAAGCGCTTGCAGAGTGTGATGGTGATTTTGAAAAAGCAACAGATTATCTAAGGGCCAAAGGATTAGCGGCCATGCAAAAGAAGCAAGGAAGAGTGGCGGCCGAAGGCATGATCGGTTCCTATATTCATAATGGTAAAATTGGCGTTTTGGTTGAAGTTAATTGTGAAACCGATTTCGTTGCCAGAAATGTGGATTTTCAACAATTAGCAAAAGATCTAGCGATGCATATTGCGGCCGCGGATCCTAAATTTCTAAGGGCAGATGATATAGATGAAGCATTTAGACAACGAGAAATTGCAATCTATACCCAACAACTAAAAGATGAAGGCAAGCCTGAAAAAATGATTCCTAAAATTATTGAAGGAAAATTAAAGAAAATGTCTGAAGAAGTTTGTCTCTATAATCAAAAATTTGTAAAAGATCCTGATAAGACTGTTGAATCTTTGATACAAGAGCTTACTTTAAAGCTAGGTGAAAAAATTGACATTAGACGTTTTGTAAAATTTAATTTAGGCGAAGGAATAGAAAAAAGAAAAGATAATTTTGCTGAAGAAGTTCAAAAAATGAGTGAAAAAGAAAAATAGATATTATTTAAAATTTAAGGGGGGGACTTTTTAGTCCCCTTTTTTTTTGCATGGTTTGATTATTATGAAATACAAGAGAATTTTACTTAAGCTTTCAGGAGAGGCATTAGCAGGAACTAAAGGTTACGGATTATCTGCAGATGTCTTAAATATATTATGCCAAGAAGTAGTTTCCATCTATAATCTAGGAGTACAAGTAGCAATAGTTGTAGGCGGAGGAAATATTCATCGCGGAGTTGCAGGTGTTACAGAGGGAATTGATAGAACAACATCAGATCACATGGGTATGTTAGCAACAGTAATTAATTCACTGGCATTACAAAATATCTTAGAGAGAGCATCTTTAAGCACAAGAGTATTATCTGCTATTGAGATGAGAGGAATCGCTGAACCCTACATTAGAAGACGGGCCATTCGTCATTTGGAAAAAGGACGAATAGTTATTTTTGCTGCTGGAACCGGAAATCCTTATTTTACTACTGATACAACTGCAGCATTGCGGGCCAATGAGATAGAAGCAGATGTGATAATGAAAGCAACAAAAGTCGATGGCATTTATGATATGGATCCTATCAAACATCCTGATGCTAAAAAATTTGATCAACTGTCTTATATTGAGGTATTAAATAAAAATATTAAAGTTATGGATTCCACTGCAGTTACTTTATGTATGGACAACAATCTAGATATAATTGTTTTTAATTTATTTAAAACTGGAAATATAGAAAGAGTTGTAATAGGAGAAAAGATCGGTACAATTGTTACAAAAGCAAAATAACGAGGAGATTAATTATGCTATCAATGAAAGACGTAAAAGCATCTTTAAACGATTCTATGGAAAAGGCAATGCAAACATTTAAAAAGCAATTGGCAAAAGTTAGAACTGGAAGAGCTACTCCCAATGTTTTAGATGGTTTGATGGCCAATTACTATGGTACCCCAACTCCAATCAACCAATTGGGACAAATTAGCACTCCAGATGCTAGAACATTGCAAATTCATCCTTTTGATAAATCTGCTCTTACAGAAATTGAAAAAGTTTTACTTAGTGCTAATCTAGGAGTTACTCCTACCAATGATGGTAATTTTATTCGTCTACCATTTCCTGCTTTGACAGAAGATAAGAGAAAAGATTTAGTTAAAGGAGTAAAAAAATTAGGTGAAGAAAGTAAAGTTGCTGTTAGAAATCTTAGAAGAGATTTTAATGAAAAAATAAAAAAATCAGAAAAAAGCAAAGAGATTTCTGAAGATGATTCTAAAAAATTTCAAGATGAGATTCAAAAAATAACTGATTCTTATATAGAACAAATTGACAAAACAATTCATGATAAAGAGAAAGAATTATTAACAGTGTGATATTATGTCAAAAATCAAACATGTTGCGATAATAATGGATGGAAATGGCAGATGGGCGCAAGAAAGAAAGCGGCCTCGAATCTGGGGACACATTCGAGGTGTAAGTATTGTTTCTGATATTGTAGAAGTTGCCAACAACGAATTAAAAATAGATGCTTTAACTCTTTATGCATTTTCAACTGAAAATTGGGTGCGTCCAGTAGATGAAATTAAATCACTTTTTTTTCTTCTTAAAAAATATATTTCAAAGGAAGGAAAAAAAATAATTCAAAACAATATTAGGTTTAAGGTTATTGGAAGTATTGATAGACTCCCTCTTGATACTGTTAATTTAATTGTTGATTTAGAAAACAAAACAAAATCGGCAACTGGTCTTAAGCTTAATTTTGCATTTGATTATGGTGGTAGAAAAGAGATTGTAGAAGCAGTTAACCGTCGTTTGGTTAATAATTCAATACTTGAAAAAATACTACCCTTATCAGAGGAAGATATTACTAACAATCTTTTTCTTAGTGATGTAGGAGATGTTGATTTACTTATTCGGACAGGCGGAGATCAAAGAATATCAAATTTTCTACTCTGGCAATTAGCATATGCAGAATTATTTTTTACCCATACCAAATGGCCAGATTTTACTACCGAAGAATTTAAAGAAATATATAAAAAAGTTTCCACTCGAGAACGTAGGTTTGGTGACGTTAGTGCTGGAGACAACTTGAATAAAAATATTGAGAAAGCACGCAAAGATCGTGAAACAATAGAATGGGGTGGTCAACTATAATGTCTACTACTACCTTCAATTTGACTAATACTCATAAAAGAGTTTTGTCAGGAGTTATTTTAATTCTATCATTAAGTTTAATTCTATATTTAGGAAAACTAAGCTCGCTTTTATTTGTATTACTTATTAACTCTCTTATTTTTGATGAACTCATAGTTAATTTTTTTAAAAAGAGTCGCCACAGTTTTCTATACATTATCTCCCAGTTGATACTAATTTCTTTTAATGTTTTATTCATTTTTATTCTTATGTCAGGTACTTCAATTACCTCTGATGCTGAAAGCATATTTAAAAGTTTTCCAGATATTATGTTATATTCATCGCTTATATTTAATTTACTCTGTCTGATATATTTGTTTTTCTTTTGGTTTGGATCAAATTTTGTAAATAAAATTATAGCAAACTCTAATTATGACTGGATGACTATACCGTTAACTGTTTTATTTGTTATTTTAGAGATAATCCCATTATCTTTAAATCTTTCTTTGGAAAAAGGAATCTACCTTTTGATTGGCGCAGTAGTAATAACTGTAAGCATGGATACTGGCGCATGGCTATTTGGTAAAAATTTTGGAAAAAGAAAATTATGGGAAAACGTAAGTCCTAAAAAAACTGTCGAGGGATTTTTGGGTGGAATAATTGTTTCTGCAATTTGTGGAAGTGTTTATTTTTATTATATGGAAATTATAACAATAAATATAAATGTACCGTATATTCCATTTTTATTTGTTATTTGTGCGACCCTGGCCATTATTTCTCATCTTGGTGATTTATTACAATCAAAAATTAAGAGAGAATTTAATATAAAGGATAGCTCCTCCTTGATTCCTGGACATGGTGGAGTGTATGATAGGGTTGATAGTTTAATTTTTGTTACTCCATTTTATTTACTTTTATTAAGGGTTTTGTAAATCATGTTAGAAAAAATCATTATCTTTATACTATTTTTATGCCCTTTAATATTCTTTCATGAATTAGGGCACTTTTTATTTGCAAAATTGTTTGGCGTAAGAGTTGAAACATTTTCAATAGGCTTTGGTCCAAAATTATTTAGATTTGTTAGAAATGGAACAGAATATGTGATTTCTCTTATTCCTCTAGGTGGATATATCAAGATGTTTGGTGATGATCCTTTGAATGAAACAGAGATCTCCGCAGAGGAAAAAAAATTTGCTTTCAATCACAAAGGGAAATGGGCCAGATTTTGGATCGTATTTGCAGGTCCACTATTTAATTTTGTATTAGCATACGTCATCATCTTTGCTCTACTCATGGTAGGAGAAAAAGTTCCTGAGGCAAAATTTGGACAAGTAAATTTAAGCTCTTTATTTAATGAAAAAGGAATAAAACTTGGAGATGTTTTAACTAAAGTAAATGATAAAGAAATTGCAGGTCTAACTGATTTAACATTCGATGAGAATGATATAATCAAAACTATTGAAGTTGATCATAATGGCAAAAAAGAGACAGTTGCTTTTAATATTACCTTTAAAAAATTCATGGAAGAGTTCATAAAATATCCTCCTCACTTTAGAAAACCAATCGTCGTAGATATCAGAGGAAATACTTACGGCGTCAGTGAAACTAAAGGAAATATTGATTGGAAGCGATCTTTAGAAGACATCATTTTAGCAAATTCCAATCCAAGTAATGATTCTAATAAGTCTAATTTGTACTTATATAAATTTAAAGAGGCGCCTGTAGGAGATGAAGACATTACAAAACAAGGTTATGCTGTCGACTTTAATGAAGAAATTGTAATAAATAATAAAATCACAAACACAAATTTGTTAAATAATATAATGGACAGAGGATTTTACCCTCTAGACCTTAAGGTTAAACTTGTTTTAGATAATACTCCTGCTAAAAAAGCAAATGTAATACCAAATGACTTAATCGTATCAATTGATAATAAGAAATTTTACAGCTTTGAGGAATTAAGAGAATTTTTACAACAATATAAAGTTGGAAAACCTATTGAGCTTAGTTACTATCGAAACACAACTTTACATAAAGTTAAAATATCTCCTGATCTTGTACAAGAAGATGATAAAAAAGTTTTTAAATTAGGCATTCAAAGTGCTGGTGAATTCATCCCTATGAAATTCATTAATACTGGACCAAAAAATCTGACCGAAGCATTCGGGTTATCATTTGTAAGAACTTGGGAAGCATTTATTAAAACGGTAGAGGGGCTTAAGAAATTAATTTTTCAAGAGGTATCTTTTAAAAATGTTGGTGGTCCAATCGCTATTGGTAAAGTAGCGTCTGATTCATTTAATATTGGTCTATCATACTTTTTTAAAATCATGGCCATAATTTCTGTTAACTTAGCAGTAATAAATCTATTTCCTATTCCTGTTCTAGATGGTGGGCATATCCTATTCATCATATTTGAATTAGTTAACAGAGGTCCACTGTCTAGAAAAAAACTTGAAATGGCACAAAGATTTGGTATCTCTTTACTACTACTATTAATCTTTGCTTCTATATTTAATGATATTGCCAGATATATAAAATTTTAAATATATTTTAAAATGAAAAACAATCTTGGCCTTTTCTTAGACACTACTTTTTACATGATTATCGGCCTCTTGAATGAGAATAACAAGTGGATCGATTACTATCATTCAAACGAACAAAAAAGTTCAGCACTAATTCACAAACAAATAGATGAGATTATTAAGAAAAATAATTTTAAGAAAGAAGCAATTAATAGAGTCATCCATGTGGCAGGACCTGGGTCCTACACAGGAGTAAGAGTTAGCAGAGGAATTTCAGAGGTCTTTGCCTTATTAGATCGTCAAGTTTTTTCCTTCTATCACTTTGATGTTCCCAAATATTTAGAAATAAAAAAAGGGCTGTGGTTTGCTAAGGCATTCAAAGGAGAATTTTTTGTATACGAATGGAACTACAACAATATTGAAAATAAATATATAACTCAAAAATCTTTAAAAAAGAAACAAAGTTTCTTTGAGTACATTGATTGGTTATTAAATCGATCACAAGAACAACAACAAGATAATAAAACAAAATTAAAATTATTTACTCATTATAAAGATGAAATTTTTAATGAAGAAGATACTAAAAATATTCTAACAGGCATCCTAACAGCAAATGATTGCGCAATTGAAGAAACTAGCAGTATGATAAAAGAAAACTCTGATAAATTACTTAGTCTTATTCAAAAAAATGCTATCCAAGATGAACCATATTACTACAGATCATTAGATGATGAGTTTAGAAGCTTTAAGAATTAATTATTAATTTATTATTTATAATTGATAACGAGGAATATATCACATGCAAGACAACAACTATTCCGACAATAACAATAATAGCAATCATAATCATGATAAAATAGAAAGCAGATTAGAAACTCACAGACGTTGGTTATATTTTCTTCCTAATATCTTTACGGGCCTAAATATGGCATCTGGTTTTGCCTCAATTATGCTGGCCTTAAAAGGAGATCATTATAAAGCATCTATGTTTTTACTGCTGGCGGTTTTATTTGATTCTGTTGATGGTAGAGTGGCCAGACTTACAGGAACAGAAAGTCCATTCGGAGAACAGTTTGATTCTATGAGCGATGTTATTTCATTTGGAGTAGCACCCGCACTTTTATTTTATCATCGATTTCTAATGGATCTAGATAGAATAGGAATGGTCATATCGTTTTTATTTATTTTAAGTGGGGCCATGCGCTTGGCGAGATTTAATGCCAATATCGATCGTATTTCCGTAGATTATTTTCAAGGATTACCAATTCCTTTAGGAGCATTAGCACTTGTTGGATACACATTGCTTTCACTAGAATTAAAATGGTTAGTAACTTTGAAATATGTGGCCGTGGTATATATGCTTTTCTATTCGATCTTAATGATCTCGAATATACCCTTCCCTGCATTCAAAAAATCTGAATGGGTTAAAAGTCATAAGATCCATGCTCTACTAATAATTTTTGTAATGATGGCATCGGTTTTATTATATGAAGAATTTATGGTACAGCTAATATTAACCATCTATGTAATTTGCTCATTCATAAATTATTTTAAAAAAAGAGAAAGTTTGAAGGGGCTATTTAATGGAACTTCCGAAGTATAATAAGAAATATAAAAATCTACAAAAAATATATCAGTATAATTTTTATAATTTTTGCTTTGTTTTTATTGCTATAATTTCTATTTTTGCAACTGTAAATATAAATCCAGCAATAGCTGATGAAGATGATGATCAAGAAAAAGATTCCATATTTGTTATCCAAGATAATAGTTCAAAAAAAATAAGCGATAGAATAATTAATAATAATAGTAAAAAAAATAGTAAAAACAAAAATAATCTTAGTAGAGAAGAAAAATTTGATGAATCAGCGCCATTATTACTTGATGTTGATAATGATTTAGATATTGAACTTGCCAACCAAAATAATTAGTTCCCTTATACGAAACAATAAATTTATAAGTAGTCGAATGAAAATCCTGCACCGAATGAACTTCCTTTGATTTGAATTTCATCTTGATATCTAAAATTTTTATATTCTTGTTGGCGATAAATAAAATTTAGATAAAAAGAGGTTATTGAATATTGTTTATAAAATTTAGAAAAGCTATTAATAAATAGTGGTGTTAAATTAAATCTTACATTAGCACTATCAAAATAACCAAAACTTATTAGCCATGGCTTCCTTCTAGAATCAGAACGTTTTTGAGTTAACATCATGGCCGAGGGGCCAGCAAACACCCCTACTTTTACAAAGCGAAACAAGTATAGTTCGTAACCTAATACTATATCAAAAGGGAGATCCCATAAGTAAAAAATAATGTCACTTCTTTCTTCGTTAACAAAAATACCCTTACCTGAATTATAACCAATACCAATATTAAAACCATAATCAAAAGAGGCCAACCCATCCCAGTGTTGTAATGTCCATAGCTGAGATAATTGCAAAATAACAGGTAATTCAGAGTTTTTATCATCTCTAAATATTTTGTTAAATACGTCGTTGTTGCTTGAATAATTGTATCTATCTTTAAAAACTATAAATGAAAAATTATACTTGCTCTTATCTTCTATTTTTCTATAAAAAGTTTGTAAATTTTCAGTGCTGAGATTTGTTCCTCCTGAATCCATTAAATGACCTTGCTCAGAAATTAGATCATTTATTATATCTTGTTTACTTTTTTTTGTTGTATCTAAGTTACTCTTACCATTATTCATTTCAGGCAAAATATATGTTTTATTATTATTAGGATCAGAATTTTTAATATTTTTTTCGTTAGAAAGTTTTGTTAAATTGTTATTGCTACCATCTAATATAAAAGGTTCATTTCCTTCAGAAGCGTTTCTATCGTCATAAGAGTAGGATTTTTTATTCTTTTTAACTTTATCTTTATCTTTATCATTTTCTTTAGCTGAAAGTTCAATATCTAAATCATTATCAACATCAAGTAATAATGGCGCTGATTCATCAAATTTTTCTTCTCTACTAAGATTATTTTTGTTTTTACTATTTTTTTTACTATTA
>JADGAM010000014.1 GCA_015232015.1 Oligoflexia bacterium
CCAGAAGAAATGAAAAAATTTGAGACAAGCTATGCAATTATTGTTGCAGAATTATTTAATCGTCTTTACTTAAATGAAGCGGCAAAATTATCAGAGACAATTTTTTACAAATTATGCAACAAAGGTGTTAACTCACAAAAAATAAATATCTTTTACAAAAATGCGATCTTAGTTTATTTGGCCGATAATCGTATAGATGAAGCAATGACTTTGTTAAAGAAAAGTGATCAATGTAATATTCCTCCAAGATATGTGCGCGAAACAGGAATGGAATTAGTAAAATCACTTACTAAGTTAAAAAGATACGACAGTTTTGAAGGTCTAATAAAATATTTAGATAATGGAACATATATACCATATTTAATTAAAGCATATGCTGATTTAAAAGATGCATATTTAAAATCAGCTCGTTTTGAAGAGGCCAAAGATATTGAGAATAAGATACTAAAATATTATTTTGATAGCAAGAGACGCTCAGAGAATATGGAGTTAGAAGATCTTGATGAAATAGCTAAAATTTTCATAGTTAAATTAAAGGGAAAATCAAACGAATTTAAAAAGATAAATTTAAGCTATCCAGAAGAACAATATAATAAAATTTTAAAGTTAAAATTGGCAAAGCTAGATGAATTAACAAAGGAAGGAAATATTATTATTGAGACTGGTTCAGGAACGGGAATTTTAAATAACTATAAAATATTAAGTGAATGTTATTTGAGCTTGGCCAGTGAAATTGAAGGTTTTATTCCTCCAGGAAAATCTACTGAATATCTAGAAAGCTTTAAAAATACTATGAACAAAGTTATTGTTCCTCTTAAGAGTAGATCTAATGATTTTATTAGAGATGGAAAAAAGCTCATGTTAGACAACAATATTCTATTTGAAAATAATTTGTATTTTCAATTTGCAGAAAAGCATAAGGAACTACCACGTAGCTTTTTTGATTCTGGCATCTTAATGGACCGACGAGGTAGTAAATGAAAAAGCAAATAATGAAAGTAATATATTTAATTATTCTAGGAATATTTCTTGTTTCATGTGCAAGCGAATCAACAAAAAATGAAAAGAATTACAAAGAAGATATAATTCAACCTCAAACTCAAAATAAAATCGTTATTGAAGAGAGCGAATATGATTATTTAAAAGATAATTACAACTACAATAATAACAGTAATAATATCAAAGAAAAGGATTCAAATATAGCAAATATTTTAGATAGAGAAACTCTTTACAAATATAGTACCGGGTCTTTAGAAGAATTTATAAAAGACCCTAAAAGTGATCCCTTTATTAAGACATTTTCCCTATGTTATTTAAAAAAATTCATTGATGCTCGAAAAGAAATTACCCAACTATATTGGGAATATAAAAAATATCCTACATATTGGAATTTAATTGGAAATTGTCTGTTATTAGAGGGAGACCTTGCAAAGGCACGTCTTTATTATAATAAAGCATTAGAACTAGATGCTAATTATACTCCTGCTTTGAATAATTTAGGAATTTTATATTTAAAAGAAAAAAGAGAACAAAAAGCACTGGCAGCATTTATTAAAGCTTCAAAAAGTAGTTTATTTACAATTACTCCAATGTACAATCTTGCAAATTTATATACTAAATATGGGTTAATAGAAAAGGCATTGCCTGTATTTGAAACTTTTTATGCCAATGATGTGGCCTCAAATGGAATTTATTTTCCTGAACTTTCTTTAAATTATTCTTACGTTCTTATGTTAAGCGGCCAAGAACATCGAGCAAAAGAAATTTTTAATACTATAGATTTTAACAAGATTAAAGAAGATCCAAAATTAGAAAAAATATATTATGAGATTAGAAATTATATAAGTAATTAAATATTATTAAGGATATGAAGATATATGATAAGCAAGAAAAAAAAATTAATTATCTCATTAATGTTAATATTGATGTTTGTATTATTTAATTTACAAATATCTTTTGCGGAAAATAATGAAGATGATATTAAAAAAGAAATAATTAAAAGCAAAAAAACATCTATTAAAAGATCAATAGCTAGTTCTGATGATGATATTGAAAATGCTAATCCAAATGAAATAGAAGAAGTTGTTGCAGATGATGGTAAAAATGATGTTGCTATTGTGAAAATGAAAAATAGTACAAAAGATGCTAATGCTAATAAAACTAGTAGAGATAAAAATGTTATTAAATATAAAAATTATGAAAAATTTAATTTTGATGAATTAGATGTTGCGGGAGAGGGTGCCAGTGAAGGAGGAATATCGATAGTTCCAAGGGAAGAAAGAAAATATAAAAATAAACTTCCAGAAAAAAATAATTTTAATTACGAAATTAAGAAGACTATTAATACTGTTAATTAAATTAATGTTAACTAAATTAATTTAACTTAAATTCTTTATATCTGAAGGAGTTTTAAAAAGTGAATACTCTTGAAAATTTTGAAACATTTTTCGAATTAATTCCTGTTTCAGCAAAAATAAAGAGTAATAAAAGCGCTCTCCTTTTAAAGAAAAAGAGAATTATAGTAGGTAGTTCAGAACATTGTGATTTAATAATTAGACATTCTAAAATTCAGGCCATCCATGCAGTAATTGAATTGGGAAAAGAAAAAGACTGCGGCATTCTATATGATATGAACAGTGTGACTGGCACATTTGTTAACAATGAAAAGATTATTACTTCCAATTTCAAAATAGGGGACAAAATTTCTTTTGGTGGAATTGAATTCATATTTAAAAATTATGTTAAAGAAGATATTTTACCTCCGATATTAGATATTTTGACTGAACAAAAGATTGGGAAAAATGCTGAACAAAGAGTTGAACAAAAAATAGAGCAAAAGATTGAACAACAGGCAAAGACACTTCCAGAAACACCAAGTAAATTTTCTTCAACAGCTACTATAAAACTAAAAGAAGCACTTACTAATCTATTAACTGATAAAAATGAAAAATATTCTATTGCATATCCACTAACAAGAGATCCTAAGGCCATCTATAGTGAATATATTTTTGAAGATAGCGATACAATTTATCCAATATTTAAATACTCTGATGATATAAAAGCTGTAGAAGTTATTATTTTGTTTAAAGAAAGAATTTATCTTGTAGATTACTTTTTATTAGAGGGTAATAATAAAACAATTTATTTGCAAGGGATGCTAAAAGAGAAAGATAAATATAATGTACATAATAGAATGTCTGACTCTGGTGTTGAATATGTTCACTTAGGTAAAAATGAAAAAATTGAATTTATAGAAATTAACGCTAATGAAGCATATATAAGTCCCATTGAAGGACATGAATTATTACGTTTATCAGATAAAAATAACATAAATACAGTTCGTAAAACAGCTATTAAATTTAAATTGCAAAATGATGATATATTACGTTTTAAATTAAATGATACTCAAATCTTTGTAAGGAAAACTAATTCTCCTCCCCAACTTGCTAATCCTCCATTTTTAAGGCGAGATAAGGATTTAAGAAAATATTTATATATAAGTCTTTTAAGTGTTTTACTGCTTTTATTTTTTGTCATGACAGTGAAAATAGATAAAGAAGAATTCGAAGAAAAAGCACCAGAGAGATTGGCCACTGTTTTATATAAAATGGAAGATAAAAAAATAATTGAGGAGAGAAAAAAATTTTTAACCAAACCTCCAATTGAACAAAAGATCGAACAAAAGATCTGGCCCAAGAAAGAAATTCCAAAAAAAGAACCACCGAAAGTAGAAGAAAAAATAGTTGCAAAACCAGCTGAGCTAAGTAAACCAAAGCTTGCACCAAAAGTTGCTGAACCTCCAAAGGCAGCAAAATCAACGACAGCAAATCCAACACGTCCTAGTGAAATTCCTAAAGTAAATGATGTTAGAGGCGGCGGAGTTCCTTCTATTAGAACAGTTGATATGAAATTTAAATCTCCGGGGCATGTTGATGCATATAAATCTGAAGATTTTGCAAGTACCATAAATACTATGGTGGCCAGAGGATCTTCTGCTGTAAAAAGTGTTCATGAAGTATCTTGGGCCGATGGTGGAAGTGGATTTATAAAAACTCAAACCATTGGTTCACCCGATGGAACTTCTCTAAAACATGCTGTAATTGAGGCCGGCAGTAAAGATGGAATTAAAGGAGTAAATACTACCGTACTAGATCAAGGGCAAGGTAAATTAGATGAAGTTGGTGAAAAGAAAGGAATATATACTGCGGGAACATCCACAAACACTGTTATTATGGGCTCAATAGATCCAGCAATCATTAGAAAAATTTTAATAGATCACTTACCTGAATTTAGATATTGCTATCAAAAACAACTTGATCGAAGTCCAAAAGAATTTGAAGGAGTGATTCCTATTACATTTGTAATTGGAGCTTCAGGTCGTGTAGTGAAAGCAGGAATTGATGGAGATACTAGCTTACCAGTTAATGTTCATGAATGTGTTGTGAATGTATTAAAATCGATTCAATTTCCAGCACCCAAAGGTGGAGGTCAAGTAGAGACTCATCAACCAATTCGTTTCTATCCTAAACGAATATACTAGCGGCCGTGACGTGCTATCTTAGCAGTCGTTAATTCTTATTTTTTTTTCCAAAGTTCATCTTTATAAAGAAAATAAACTTCTCTTAAATTTCTTTGAAGATCATCATAAACTTGGTTTTTTCCACTATTAAGACCAACTAAACCAAACCACTCTTCATGGCCTAGTTCATCTGGGAAAGGAGCTCCCCAAGGCATTCTTGAGTTATGAATAAATGATTCATTAACTTTTTGTTGCTTCCACCACTCATCACTCCATTCAAAAGCACAACCACCAATTGCAGGTCCAGATTCATTTACTTCTACACTATGTTTAACAATATCCATCCAATTTCCACGATGATACTCGCTTTGAGCAGTTTGATCTTCTTCTCCTTGAAAATCCAATCTCTGATTTCCCTTAGCTGCAAAAGCATCAGCACCATATTCAGCAACGAAAATTGGTTTATCAATGTATTTAGTAATTTCCTTCCAAATATTTCCGAAAGTATTTCCATGATAAACATTAATACCGAAAATATCTATATCTGGAGCAAGTTCACTGTAATACTTAAATAAACGATCTCGGTTACCATAATCTCCCCAACTACTAATAGCAACTGGATGATTTGGATCAAGTTGATGAATGAGTTTGGCTGCTTCATTTAAAAAGGTAATGTACTGACGTAGATAAACACCAGCATTGCTATTTGTTCCTGGAAATTCATTCTCATTACCTAGCAGCCACATTAGTACATAAGGTTCATCTTTATGGTCCATTACTTGATCTCTTACATATTCTAGCATTTTTTCTCTTTGAATTGGATCGGTGTAATCTGTACCTTGAGACCAAGGAGCATCTGAGCCAATTGTGTATGCTCCAAAGAAATTTCCCATGATTACTCTTATTCCATAAGAATAATAAAGATCTCGTAAAACATTTTTATTAAATTCTTCTGCTACGTAACTAGCTTTTGAAATGGAACTGTACAATCTGATTGCATTCACACCCATTTCTTTCATTAAAGCAAAGTCACCAACGGTTTTTTCTGAAGGATCTTTTATATTGTTGTTGTTCGAATCCACCCAAGTATCGTAGGCAGCATCACATTTGCCATTCCCATTATCATCCCTTTTCATCCAATCGGTTTGTGCTCCAGGAAGTGTATCTGGGCTAAGACCAATTTTTGTAGGGGAGTAAGATACAGCTTTCACAACAAAGGGTTCTCCATCAACTAGTAAATTCCACCCTCCCTTATAATTTTTTTCTACTGTTACGATAGAAGTTAACTTGTTATTTGAATTAGGCGAAAAAAGTGAAACTGATTTATTATTAAAAAGTGGGTATGGAAAATTTGTGATAGACCAAATATCATCATTTATGCTTGCAGGTTCTTTTTTGAAAAGTTGATGTGCATTAGAATTTGCAGAATAAATTAATAAGAAACAAAATAAAATTAAGAGTAGGCCAATGACCTTTTTGAATGAGTAACACACAATATACATAGATTCTCCCTGTTATAAATTATAAAGTAATAATTTTTATTAATAACTCTTATTAATTAAAAAACTTATCTTGAAATGAAAATAAAAGGAATTAAAAAATATAAACAAAATCTTTCAAAAGAGGAAAAGGCAACTTTAATAGATTAGCTAGTTAGTTAGTTCTAATTCACTTTTACAATTAATACATAATTCACTGGTAGGATCTATAAGAAGTCTTTTATATGGAATGGGTGAGTCACACTCTATGCAAATTCCATATTGGCCATATTCCATTCGTTTTAATGCTTTATTTACTCTATTTTCAATATTTCCATCACGATTCATAAACAACCAAAGTCTTTCGGCATCTGCCTCTTGTCCTGCCATATCCGCAGCATCCTTAGTTGCTTCATGGCTAGAATACCTTATCTGTTCTAATCGTGCCTCTCGAGTTACACGAAGTATCTCTTTTTGTTCTTCAAGAATTTTTTTTATACTTAATAAATCCTCTTGCTCGAGAGCATTTGGTTTATTCCTTGTATTCTCTCTGCCTCTGAATTCACTGCTTTCACTGTTTTTTAAATTTAACATTTCCATTGCTTCTTTCGCTCCATTTACAGTTTTTATTACATTCCCACTCAATATAATTAATTTGCGTACCCGTAATCATTTATTTAAACTTGTAATTTATAATCTATATTTTATGTATTATTCAAGTTAAAGATTTTTGAGAACAAATGTGAAGATATTTATTACAAAAATATTTTCAGTTTTTTAACAGAAAAATTTAATAATGTAAGAAAAAAATAGAAATAAATTAATTATTTTCTAATGTAATTAGTCAGTTTTTTTTGAAATTACATCAATTACTACATTACTACATTAAATATTTTATTTTTTTCGCAGAGAGGATTTCAAAATGTTAAAAGTAAAATTGGAAAAAATTACTAAATTGATTTTTATAATAATTACTCTTATGATTTTAGGCATTGCTTCTATTTCCTGTAATTCAGAAGTAAAATCCAGACCAAATTTTGTTTATAAACCTGCACCCAAAGCAGGTATCGCAGTAAAGATTGCAGGACGTGAAATTAATTACGAAGAATTTTACTCTGGTATTGAGGGAGATATTTTTGAAGCAGAACAAAAACTCTATGAAATAAAAATTGATAGAATAAAGGCCATGCTCTTAAAAGAATTAATGGAGAAAGACCCAAGAAAAGTTGGTTTAACAAATGATGAATTTCTTATTAAATACATCAGTAAAAATAAAACTCCTTCCAGTAAAGATATAGATAAATTTATCGAAGAAAAAAAGATTCCTAAAGAAAATATTAATGATGAAGTCAAAGATAGAGTAAAAAAATATCTTGAAATTGAACTTAAAAAAAGTGCTGTTGATGATTGGTTAACTGAATCAACAAAAATTACACCGGTTGAGATTTATTTTGAAAAACCAAAAAGATCTGTTTTTAATATTACTATTGGTGATTCTCCTGCATATGGAGCAGTTGATGCTAAGGTAACGATCATTTTGTTTGCTGATTACCAATGTCCTTTTACCGCCAGAGGATTTCAATTATTAGAAAATATTAGCGACAAGTATGGTAAGAAAAAAATCAAAGTAGTATTTAAGCATTATCCACTTTCATATCATGTTATGGCGTATCTATTGGCCTCTGCAAGTATGTGCATTTATGAAAATGATCAGGATAATTTTTGGAAATTTTCAAAACTTATTTTTCAAGATCAAACCAATCTTTCTAGAGATGCAATTAAGGAAAAGGCAAAGAAATCTGGCATAAGCTCCAAGGATATGGAAATATTTGAAAAATGTATGGATGGAAAGAAATTTGCTAATAAAATAGACGTAGACTTGGAAATAGGTCGAAAAATTGGAGTTAAGGCCACACCAACATTTTTTATAAATGGGAAAATGATTAACGGTATTATTGCTCAAGATACTTTTGAGGATATAATTGATGAAGAGTTAGCAAGATAATAAATGCGGATGAAAAATTTCATATTTCTGTCATAAAAATTACTCTGACAAAATCCTTTTATTATATTTTTACAATGATTTTGGGGGTATAGTTTTAACTATACTAACTTTTTCAGGTGTAATGGAAAATGTTCCATCATCTTTAAATGTAAAAATTCTTTGCCTTTCTAAAATTAAATTTCCTTTTATATTTCCTTTAATATCAAAATCGATAACTTGCTTGCCATCACCATAATATAGAAGAGAATAATTAATTTTCGTAGTAGCAAATAATTGGTTTCCTATAACATGATAATTAATATTTCTCTCGCTCGCTCTTAAGGCAATTTTATCTTGATATTCCTTTTTTATTTCTTTTAATATTATTTCCATGGCCATTGGTTCAAAAGTTTGCGTTCGACTAGCAAAGGCCTGCAGTATGGCCTGATTTATATTATCCATAAATAAAGATTTATTTTTATCATTTATTAATTTATGTAAATTATCCATTAATATAGATTTAAGCATATTTAAACTTTTGATAATTGAATTTTTAGTATCTATACTAACAGTAGATGCAGAATTTGATGTGGGTGCTGATAAAGAGGGAGAGTACACATGGATTTCAGAAGTATTATCAAAAATTTTATATGGATATCTTTTGAAATCAGTAAGAATTTGTTTATATAACGATAATTTTTGTTTTTCAACTATTCCTTTTTTGTTGATAAATTCATTCATAATGGTGGTAGTATTTTTTTTAATTTCATTTAATAAATCCGAAACTGATTCTTGAATATCACTAGTTACTTGCTTCATGCTAGATAAGACATCTTCAATGCTAGTGGGTATTTGGGAAGTTGATTGAGGATTTGAAAAAAAAATTCCTTCTAATCCACTGAAAAAACTTTTAAACGTAGATGCTGCTGATGTTAGATTCTCCTCTAGATAAGAAAATTTTGATTTAGTTTGAACGCTTTGGACGCTGTTGCTTTTTGTACACGAAGTTCCTGTAATTGCACTTAAGCTTGTACTTGAATCTGGAATAGCATCACTACTATATACATTTGTTGAAGTAAAGAAAATTGAAATGAGTAACAAGGTGATCATTAAAAGCAATAACGAAAGAATAATATAATAATTTTTTTTGATGTCCATTTTTGTAAAAATATAATTCATAATAAGGCCCAATGTTTAGTATAATAAAGTTAATTAAAACGAATAAAAAATAAAAATAAAAATAAAAATAATTTAAAATTAATCATATGAATTCTACTCTAAATAAATATTGTTTTAATTTTTGTTAATTATTATTTTAGACGAACTTTAATACTTTCATCTGTTTAGGATGAAAATAATAAAATAATTATGTTTAGATATTTTTTTGAAGTGTGTATAAAAGTTGGCAATTAATAATTACAAACAATTTCTAACTTAAAAACAGCATATCGTAATATTTAGGAAGATACCAATGTTCAGCGGCCACCAATTCCTCTAGATCGTTGCAAAGTAAGGAAATTTCTTGGGATAATGGAAGTAATGTAGAAGTGATTTCTTTGTTATTGATAGCATTGTTGGTATGAGCACTATGATTATTAGATAGAGATAATTCTTTTATTAGATTATTTAATTTGTTGGTTTTACTAAATAGAGATTGAGATTTGTTATTTAATTTTTGCAACATGCTTTTTACATATAAATTATCACAATCAGTTTGGTAACTTTTATCACCATCATATATTTTATCAAGGGAGGTAATAAATTTACTTAATTTCAATTTATAATTTATTACGGAAGGTAATACATGTTGATTGACCATGGATATTAGTGTTGCAAATTCAATTTTTAATTGCATATGATAACGTTCCATTAATACGTTATATCTAGTGTTGAGCTCATCTGCTCTATAAATTCCATGTTTGATTAAAAAATTTGTTTTACATTCATTGCTTAAAACTTCTATTGCTTCCGTTGAATTAATTAAATTAGGAAGACCTCTTCTTGCTGCTTCTAATTTCCATTCATCACTGTAACCATCGCCATTAAATACAACTTTTTCTGAGTTTTTAAACCATCTACTAATTAACGCCTCAATAGCATCATCGACACTAAATCCTTTTGTTAGATGATTTTCAATAAAACAATTTGAATCAACTAATACATCTATTACAGCAGCATTTAAAATACTTAAAGGAAATCCGATAGGGGCCGATGATCCTACAGCTCGAAATTCAAAACGATTTCCGGTAAATGCAAAAGGCGAAGTGCGATTTCTGTCGGTATTATCGATTAATAATTGGGTCAATTGTTTTGCTCCCAAATTTAATATTCTGTTGCCATTACCGTTATGGTTATTGTTAACATTGCCATTTTTAGAGTGAGAAGTTGTCCCATTGGCGATTGATTTAAAAATGTCTGACAAGGTATCTCCTAAAAATACGGAGATAATAGAAGGAGGGGCCTCATTTGCTCCTAAGCGATGATCATTTCCAGCTGATGCTACACTCATTCTTAAAACCTCTGCATGTCTATTTACTGCTTCGACAATTATTGCAATAAGAGCTAAAAAACGTTTGCTGGATTTATCTTCTGAAATTGAATTTGAGTTTGAATAATTTGCATCGGTATTTAATTCTAATAAATTATTTCCTTGGTCATCACTAAGAGACCAATTAACATGTTTTCCGCTTCCATTAATTTTTGAAAATGGTTTTTCATGAAGAAGTGCTTTGAAGTCGTGGCGTTCAGCGATTTTTTTTATTATTACCATTACCAGTTGATTTTGGTCAGATGATAAGTTGGCCTCAGAATAGAATGGTGCCATCTCAAATTGTCCAGGTGCCACCTCATTGTGTCTTGTTTTAGAGGGGATTCCTAAGCGATATAGTTCGTAATCTAATTCTTGCATGAATGCTAGAACTCGATCATTTACGTTTCCAAAATAGTGATCTTCTAATTGTTGATTTTTAGCAGTTAAAGAACCAAAAAGGGTTCTACCACACATTACAAGGTCAGGGCGAAGATTGTAATAAGCTTTATCAACTAAAAAGTATTCTTGTTCTGCGCCTGAATTTACGGTTACATGCTTTACCTCGGGAAAACCGATCAGATTTAAAAAACGAGTGGCCTCATCAGATATTTTGGAAATACTTCTTAGAAGAGGAGTCTTAATATCTAAGGCGGCACCATTAGGAGCAGCAAATGCAGTAGGGATACATAGAACTTTTCCATTTATTCCCTCGGTGATGAACATAGGAGATGACATATCCCAAACAGTATAACCTCTGGCCTCAAAAGTTGAGCGTGCTCCTCCTGAAGGGAAGGAGGAAGCATCAGGACCACCACAAAGTAATTGAGAAGCAGTTAACTTATCTAGAGGAAGGATTTCGCCATTTTTATAGATGAAATTTAAGAATGAATCATGTTTTTCAGCTGAGTTGCCCGTTAGAGGTTGAAACCAATGACAGAAGTGAGTTGCTCCCTTATTTAAGGCCCACTCACTCACAGCATGAGCTATCATTTCAGCGTGTTCTTTAAGAAGTAATTTTCCAGTTAGAGAAATCTCTTGCATCTCTTTTTTTACACTTTCTGGAATTCCTAATGCTTTTTTAAAATCAAAAACATTTTCAGCATAGTACTCACTGATTTTTAAAGTTCGCCCGTTTTCATTTTTGGGGAAATGGATTTTTCTAATTAAACGACTAGTGGCGTTGTCTCGATAAGATTTCATTTTAATCTCCTAAAGGAGGCCGGATGGAAGGCCGTGCTAATTTTTAAAAGGAAAATCTATATCATGCTTGGATATAGTTTGAAAACACCAATATATTTTGAGATCATATTTTATATGATAGCAATAATAATTTTTTTTAAATTAAACTTAAGATAAACTAAAACACTAGAGTATTAAACAATGTCATTAGCAAAAAAACCTCAGATATCACGCTTTGAAATTAATAAGAAAGTTAGAAGTATTTTGATAAAAAATGGTGTTTGTATGACTGATATTCAATATACTTGTACAACAGCTACTGTACATATAAATGGAACTTTAATTAAAGATACTGGAAAGGAATTTGAAAGAGCTGCTGTTGAATATCTTTTAAAAGAGATTACAGATATTAAATCGATTAAACATATGGTTGTTAATTTATCTAATTGGGATATAAAAATAGAAGGTGGATCATGCTTGGTAAATAAAAAAGAGGATCCTAATCTTAAAAAAGATAAAGAAAAAGCTGCACGAAATGAAATTAGAAAAAAAGAAAAAGGGACGGGTGATGGTAATAAGAAAACTCCAGATTCTGCAGCTGGTGGTACTGGTGGTACTCCAGGAGGAGTTTATTAATTCTAATAACTATGTGTTTGCTACCAACTTTTGAACTTAATTTTCTTAGGTCCTTCAATAATCCTTCTAAAAATTTCAGCTTCATCATAAATGCCACAAAAATTTTCTGCTCTGGCACCGGTGGCCAGCACTAAACCCATTAAAGAAGATTTATGGTAGAAGTTTGGTTGTCCTGTCTTTTCAAATTGAATCCAATCTTTTCCACCATCAGGAAATTCGAAACTCCAAGGAGAGGAGGAAGAAAGTAAAAGAAGGACTTTTCCTTTTAAATCAGTCTTATTTAAAAAATATTTATATGTTTTTTCAATTTCAAGCAAAACTTCTCGGGCCCCTTCCAAATTCTTTTTTTCAAGCGCTTTTAAGTATGAAACATCTCGGACTAAGAAAAAATAACGATTGTTATTTTTAATGAAGTTTTCAAATAAATATTCAACGTTTCTAGAGAGACCACTATAACATTCATTCTGCTGACAGGCCTTATCGTAATAAATTTTACTCTTTGAAAAGCTTTTTTCTTCTTGAAGATGAAAACTTTCCATTCCTTTTCTTTCTGCTTTTGCCATTTTCCATAATATTAAATCCTGTAAAAAATCTTTTCCTTTTTCTCCACATTTTAGTGCTTTCTCAAAACTATCATTTTCATTTACACCAACTTCAAGCATAGCAGTTTCATAACCATTATCTGTTAGATATTTCCAAATAGGTGAATAATTAAAATCGCTGCAATTATCTTTGATATTTTTTTTGCCAATTAATTCCATTGTTTGAGATATAAAAGCATTAGGTCTTATCTCGTAAAGAGTGTATGTCCAAGTTTTACCCAAGCATTGAGCAGATTCGAAAGATGTTTTTTCAAATACTGTTGGCATGTAAAATCTAAGCATCGCTAAATGTTCTTCTTGTAGACCGGCGACCTGAATCCAAATTATCTCTGTTGGAAGTGCTCCATAATTGTGCTCTCTTAAATTTAGTGTTCCAAAGCGCATGCAACTAAAAATATTTGTAAGGATTAATATAGTAAAAATTAAAGTAATTATTTTATTCATATTATTATTTGATACCCTCCTGATTTTCTAAATCACTCATGTAATTTGTTATCATGAAAAAATTGATCATTTGAAACAGAAATAGATTTGAAAAAAAGATTGCGATTAGTGCTGGCCAAATGAATGAATTGATTTTTTTAATTTCTATTATTTCTCCATTCGCAAGCAAAATAAATATAAATGCAAGAAGAGCTAATGTCCAACTAGTAAAAGCATTTCTATATGCCAAACGCCATTTTATTCGATTAAAGTAAAGTGCAAAAAGAATAATGGATAAGACTGCAAATTGAATTACAAAAATATAAGCTGGTTTAAAGAAATATAAATTGTTACCAAAATGGTAGATGCTATAACCTATCAATGCTCCTAAAATAGGTATTCTAATTAATAATCCTTTGTTTTTGAAAGAGCGTCCTTCGTTAATTACTAATGCAACAATAATAAAACTCAAAAGAGAAAACCAAGCAAGTCCATACATCCCAACCAGGATAGAGCTCCAATTATTGATTGTTATTATTGTTAAGAGAGAAGAAGGTAGGAAAAATATATATGAACATAAAAGGAATAAAATAATTCCAGCATTCCATATGAATAAATAACGTTTTAGAGGAGGGAGTTTAATAGAGTTGGTAATTGTGAAAGCACCATATTGTTTAAAATACGATACAAAATAGTATAAAAATGTTAATAGAAATAAGGATATGATAAACATCATAAAAATCACCATATAAATAAAATAAATGAATCATCAAGGAGCAAACAAAGTGAGATCCATTCAAGATCAAATATTTTCTACAGCTACTAGGGAACCTTTATGGAATATCCCAACGTATTTTCTAATAATCATGTATACTCTTTTTTTGCTATCATTAATTTTACTTTTTAGGAATCTTTATCGCTACTATATTTTTATTGCAAAAGGGGTTTTCACAGAGCATCTTATGGCAAATAAGTTTTCTACTCTAAATTTTAAGAATTTTTTTAAAACAATATTTTTACAAGGTAAAGTCACGAATGATTACTATGCCGGAATATTTCATTCGATGATTTTTTATGGATTCCTTACTCATTTGTTGGCCACCTCTGTTGTGATGATACATCAAGATAGTCCATTTAAAATTTTTAATGGGCATTTCTATGTGATGGTTTCATTTCTGGCCGATATGGGAGGCGTAAGCATTTTATTAGGAGTTATTTTAGGGATGGTTAGGCGTTATATGTTGAAACCAAAAAATCTCTTATTTAATTGCTCTGATTCTTCTACTTCAACAATTTCCGACCCAACTCCATTTTTTAAAGAAGTATACATGTATGTGATGTTAATTCTTTTTGTGTTGATAGGTTTTTCTTTAGAGGGAATTCGTATCATTTTAACTGACTCATTTACTCAGGCACTTACTGTTGAAAAATATTGCTCTCCTGTAGGCTGGTTTGTAGCACAATTATTTTTAACAATCTTTAATTTTAGCGGCCAAGATAACATAAATAATTTGACCTCATCATTTTTAACTGCTCATAAAATTTTATGGATGATTCATACTATTTCTACAATGCTTTTTATTGGATTAATCGCTAATAGTAAATTTATTCATTTATTCCTGCTACCTTTATCAGCATTAATTACCAGAGATCGTCAGGGTGCGGTTATTCTTCCAATGAATTTTCAAGATGAAACAGCAGAAACTTTTGGTTTAGGTGATAGCAAGGATTTAAATTGTAAAGAGCGCTTTGATGTTTCGGCCTGCATTGAGTGTGGCCGTTGCACTAAAGTGTGTCCTGCGAACAATAGTTCGAAACCTCTCGATCCTAAAAAAATTTTAGTTAAGCTTAAAGAACTTAAGCAAAAAGATGTATCTCTTTTTTCAGAGGAGAAGGCCTTATTTAGCGCTGATGAATTGGATTCATGTACAACTTGTGGTGCATGCATGCAAGAGTGTCCCGCAAATATAGAACATGTTAGATTAATAACTAATCTTAAACGTTATAAGGTTTTAACTTTAAGTGATATTAGGCCTAATGCTGCGGCCACTGTTAATAAAATTAAAATGTATGGTAATCCTTGGGGAATTCCTACTTCTGAACGTTTTAAGTGGGCGCAGTCGTGCAAAGAAGATATTCCAATTATTAAAGCAAATAAAAAGGTCGAGTATTTATTTTATGTAGGTTGTGCCGGAGCACTTGATCCTTTAGGGCAAAATATTACTAAAAAAATGATCAAGTTATTAAAAAAATGCAATATTGATTTTGCACTCATCGAGGGAGAGGAACGTTGTACAGGGGATTCGATTAGACGTTTTGGCGATGAGTATTCATTTGATGAGTGGGCCAAAGATAATATCAAATTTTTACGACAATTTTCTTTTGATAAAATTTTAACTTTTTGTCCTCATTGTTTGCATACCCTAGGGAAAGAGTATGATAAATTTTCTGATAAAGATCTTGATGGTAATTTTAAAGTAATTCATCACACAGAACTCTTTTCTTCACTTATTAACTCTGGCAAAATTATTCCAAAGGGGTTAAATGAAAAAACTAAGGAGTTTACTTTCCACGACCCATGTTATTTAGGAAGACATCATGGGGAATATAAAGCAGCAAGAGATATTTTGGCCAATATTCCAAATTTAAAATTGAAGGAGCTCGATAATTCAAAGGAGAAATCAGTTTGCTGTGGAATGGGTGGAGGAAATATGTGGTATGAAGTTGCTGAAGGTGAACACCTGGCCATTAATCGTTTGAAAGAAATTGCAAGTGTAAATATTAATAATGTGATTACTGCCTGCCCCTTCTGTATGATAAATTTTAATTCCAGCAAGGGACGATATAGTGTTACTGAAAATATTGAGATTAAAGATATATTTGATATTTTGGACGAATCTTTATAAGAACTCGTGTAAGGAATTTTATAAAGAATATTATAAGAAATATTTTTATCTTTGCCTCATTATCTTTTCTTTAATTATTTTTTATTCTTCTACTAAAGCTCAACAAACTCAAACAATTAATTCTCAAGATGTAAAAGATATTAATGGTAATAATTTAGAGACAAGTGCAGGTCTTGTTGATGAGATAACTTTGCCGGGAATGGTTTATAGCTTAAATAAAATTATAAGTAGTGAAAATGCGCTGTTAAAAAAAATCACCTTAGCCGCTTTTAGAAATATAAAAACTCTTGATCAACTTAAAATTAATAATAATAAAATTAGAGATATTACAATTCATCCAACAGTAATATCGCAAATGTTACTGCGTTCAGATCAGCGTTTTCTTTTTTTAGCAGGAGAAAATTCTTATGACGAATGTATATTTTTTTCATTATTAGAAAATAATTTGCTTAAGATGAGTTTTGATGAAAAAAACAAAAATATGATTATAAATATTGTTTATAAAGATAATAAAAAAGAATTAGCGTTGATTAAAAAAGAAGATTTTTTTACATGGATTTATAATAATCATCCGAAATGTGCAAAAAATAAAGAATATTCAGTAGCATTTAATTTAGAAAATTTAGCAAAAACTATAGAGAAAATTGATTTTAAAATTCCCAAGAGAGAAGATGAATGTCATGAAATATTTAATGATTGGATCAAAAATCCGCTTACGCCATATATTTGCAAGATTTCTGAAATTTTTAGTAATGCCAAAAAGTTAGAGGAGTCTGTAGGTGGGAATATTTTAGATATAACTGCTTTAAGAGACGATGATGAAAAAATATTATTTAGATTTAATCAAAAATTGAAAGGTAAATTTAATGATTTACAGTATGTTTATGTAAATAATCTTTGTAAAAACCTTCTTAATAATAAGGATTTTTGTTTGCCTTATCTCTCTAAAAGTTTTTGGATAAAAGTATTAAATGGGGAAAAACCTGCTGGACATATTAAATATCGCTGTCAAGAATTGTTAAAAAAAGAAGAGATAATTAAAAATGATTACCCTGCTTGTGTACAAAAACTTGAAAACAACAATAACAGTTGTCATTATTTAAATGCTACTCGTTTTCCATCTTTAACACCAAAACCTAATTGTCAGTCAATTTCATTAGCACTAAATAATTCTAGAATTAATAATTATTATCAAGATTGTCCAATGCCTCTTGATAATGATGTAGTAATAAATATTAGTCGTATTTATCATCATTTAAATAATACTGTTTTTGAGTCAAATCCTCTTAATTGCTCTGGAATGCCTATGGCAACATTTTATAAAATTGTTAATGATTCAAAAAATGAAAAGTATTGGAATTTTTTCATGTGCTATTTTAATCAAAATCAAGGTAAAGAACTATGCATCCCATTTTATCCTGGGACTTTAGATAATTCAAAATTATTTGCAGATGAAAATATTGAAAATGCTGAACCTGCAGTTGTGGCCAATATTTTAAGTCAAAGCACGGCAGCACCTGATAATTTAAAATGCACTATTTTAAATAAAAAATATTATCGGCCAACTTTACTAAAATATAAAAACGGCTGTTTTCTACTTTATGATGAAACAAATTGTACAACAGGTAAATGTCCGAAAGAGATTATTTATAATGATCGAAAAATAACTCATATTCAATATAAAATTGGATTTTTAGTTAGATATATCTCTACTGACACTCAAGAATTAAGATATTCAGCAATGCTGTTTTTAAATGATCTTTTGCATTTTACTGAAAATAGAGTGAATAATTTACCAGAATTAAAATTTCATTTAAACGCAGGGTCGCAAACCCTAATTCATGGAGTAGGTTGTAGAGAAGATTTTTTTCCAAGTTTTTTTAAACAAACAACAATGAATCAATGTAGAGGAATTCCGTTCCTAGTTGATGGTATTATAGAGAAAAATTCTAAAAGCTATGTAGTAATTAGAACCGCTCTAGATGATATTGGGTCACCAAGAATTATGAGTTGGAATCATTTTTATTCTGCCATAAAAAGTTATCAAAATAGTCATCCATTAAAAACTTGGGCATTATATGCAATTAAAAAATGAGTTGAAAAATAAATTTAAAAAATTAATTATTGGTTCTTGGCTTTTTTTAACTGTCTTTGTTGCTGTTGTTGATACTGAAGCTGCATCTAAAATTCCTATTCTCCTGACAAAACAGCCAAGTAATAAAATATGTTTCATTTCTAAAGATGGTAAATATACATACTATCAAAAAAGACCTACTACTTTAGTTTTATCTAGTATGTATAAATTGATTGATGTTTTAACTGGGCCACCAGAAGCAACTTTTAATTTGTTTGCAACTCCTGCAAGAAAAAAAATTGCTATTGAAATGATGCCTTTCCAATATCATAATATAAGTTCTACTTCATTAAATTATTTGTATGTAATGGACTTTGGAGAAAGTGTAGCAACCCCCATTGAAAAAGGCATACATCCGACACTACATTTAGATGACAAATGGATTTCTTATTATCATCCATTAAAAAAGGCTATTTTTTTTCAAAATATTGAGTCTTTGAATAATAAAAAAAATACTGGAGAGCAGGCATTTAAAATTCAATTAAAGAATCCATTAAATCCATATTTTATTCCAGAAGTTGTTATGTACACTGAAGATCTAGTTTTATTTACAGATATTAATTTAGAAGGAGTTTCAGCATTACTTTTACTAAATCGTAGCAAGCAAAAATTAATAACACTTATAAAGTCAAAGAAGGCGGGAACAAAAATTGAACTTTGTCTTAACAAAACAAAATTATTTGTTGGCCAATTTCCCTATCCAGACGTTTTAGGACAATCAGAGATTGCAATGATTGATTTAGATCAAACAAAAGATTTTTCAAAAATGGAGATGCTTTATATATCTGATCATGCTGATGTGGGAAATATTGAATGCCAAAGCGAAAAAGATTTATTATTTTTCATTCAAAATCAAAGTGATAAAGAAGATCTTGTATTAACTAAATCTGAACTAGTGGCCATCGATTTGAAAAAAAAACAGGTAATTACTATTAGTGATTTAATTCATACAACTCAAGTTATAAATATGGATGGAAGATTGTTGATTCCTTATAGAGGTGATTTTTATGTTATTAAAGGGGATTCTAATTTAAACACTGATAAATTAATTAATATAAAAATAAAACACAAAAATAAGGAAACAGCAAAAAATTATAAACTGGGAATAAGTAATATCGATCAAACAGTGGATACGGACATGGCAACAGATCTAGCTGAAGTACAAACAGAAGATGATGGAAATTTAAGTAGTGACACGAATATACTTAATAATTCAAATACCACTACTCCTATTGCAACACCTATATCAACATTACCTAAAAATAAATCTTCAGCAGTGATAAATCCATCCCTTCCAGCAACAGAAAAGGGTAATGGTAAATAAATGAAAACGAAAGTGATAAAGTTTTTAATTTCTTTAACAGCTTCATTATTGCTATTATTGTTATTGTCCTTATTATGGACTTCCTTGGTATTTGCAGAAGATAATGTATTAAATAAAGAATTAGCAGCATCAACACTTCTGCCATTGGAATTTCAATTTTTAATTGAAAGTTATCAACACTCAAATCTTACAGATAAAGAAAAAAATGAATTTATTGATTTAATAAAAAAATTGGATATCAATTTAAAAGTGTTGCCACAAAAATATATTTATTTTGTGATTAAGAGTGAAATATATAAAGAATTGCTTGAGAACAAAATTATATATAGAAATAATGAACAGCAGAGATCTAGCACTTCACAGTTAATGGAAACAGATGAAGTATTAGATAGCTTAAGTATTAAAAAAATAAATAAATTGTTATCTAATAATTATTTGATTTACACTTCATTTGGCAAATGGCTTATTGAATCTTTGCAAGCAGATATATGGGAATTAACCTCTTCGAAATTTTTTGATGAAAAATTAAATAAAAATAATAATAGCGCTAGAGATAAAAAATTTCTTCGAGAGTCAGAAAAAATTGAAAAAAATAAAATTCAAAATAAGAAAAAGTTATTAACTCCTATTTATCAAGAAGTAATTAAAAAAAAGGCAGAGGATTTTAATGAGTTGTTGAAACCAATAATGCACTCAATCCTAGTAAAACTTGTTTATCAAACAACAATATTTGTAAATTTTACTATGTATAAATTTGCACCCAAAGCAAAAGCTGCAAGCAATTTAACTTTTTATCAATTTGATTGGATTGATAACAAATCAACATCACCACAACCAAGACAACAAAAAATAATAGGTAGTATAATAGATGCTAAAGTCGAAGGGGGACAATCTAACACTTCAGAAAATATTGAAAAATATAAAGAGATGAAAAAAAATGAAGCATATAAAATTTTAGATTCTATAAACAAAGAATCATCTAATGACGTTGGTGATGAAAATAATGAAATATCAGTAGAGATAGATAAGATCACTAGTAGTGAAAGTGATGGTAGTAGTAGTAGCAATAGTGTTAGCGATATTAAAACTGATGATATTGTGGAGGATACTTGGGTCCCAGTTGATGATAGTGACAATTCTGTTGCTTATAAAAAGAAAATTAAAAGAAAGGAAATATTGTCTGCAACAGAAGTTTCTAATAAAGATAAGAATAAAGATAAAGACAAGAATAGGAATAAAGACAAAGATAGCGATGATTGGACGCCAAGATAACTATTTTGTGGCCTCTTGATATATTTTATCAACAGCTTCCCAACGTTTACCATAATCACTCATCTTAGCTTTAGCTTTCATCCAGATAAAGTCAGGATGATCATCAACAGATTTTCCTATCCATCTACCACCAATAATATTACCAGCGGAATCTAATTCTAGAATAGCACTATAAGAGCTGTTTTTGTGAGCAGTAGCGCTGTTGTTATGTGGTTCCATGCTTGATTTTAATTCTTGAAGCCAATTTACTTCTAATTTTATTTCAACTTCACGAGCAGTTCCGGTGGCACTTCCAGTACTTGCAGAATTTGACTCTTTTACAATTTCATAATTATAGCCAAAAATGGGTTGATTCCAAACAGGGCCATCAGTAGTTCTATCCATTACAAAGCCTTGTTGATTTGGAATTAAATTTGTCAATGCTAAGAAGAATGTTCCCGCATTAACATCTTCATAGGCCATAATTTCACTAGCAGGGGCCTGAGGAAGATTTTTTTTATCGATATTACATCTTCTTCCAGCAAAGCATTCGTCGGATTGAGCAATCTGTCCCGCGAAGTATAATGCTAAACCCTTTAAGTCTGAAGAACCAAATTTAATTTTGATTCCATCAGCATTTGTAACTGTTACGCATTTTGGTTCAGGACGATTAAGAGATTCTGATGCCCATCCATGACATAATCCCCACCATCCTTTATCAGTAGGATGTTTACAAGCATCTTTAGTTCTGTCGATTTCTTCTTTGGTAAAAGTATAATCATAGTCACCAAGATAGATATCAATTTTTTCAGTTGGAGATAATTTAGCTATATCTTCTTCTTTCATCCTCTTTACTTTCTTTTTACCTTGAAAGTAGAGGTCAAATCTAGTTGGAGTTTTAGCTGTTTGAAATCTATATCGAAGACCACCTTCAACTGTTGGCCAATAATTTTCTGACCAAGGCATATTATCTTTACTTAATGATGATGATTTTGGAAGGGAGTCCAATTTATACACAAGTTGAAGCGGACTATTTGAAAATTTTCCAGCTAAGGCCATTTTTTCTGGGTCATTTGCATTGTCAAATCCACCGGCGAAGACAACAATAACATTCGAAATTAATAAGATAAAAGTAATTGTTAAAATACTTAAGATTTTCTTTTGCCAATACATTTTTTTTCTCCTTCTCGTAATAGAGATGTTAAGTAATTCTGTGATTAATAAAAAACAGAATGGTTTTGTTAATAAAATTTTTTAATATTTTTAAACTATATAGCTCTTAGATCTCCCTAGAATGAATTAGTAAGGTTTCATTTTTTGAGTTAATAACTTGTTAATTGGAACGTAATTATAAAGAGAATTTATTTAATAAACTAAAGTTATTTTTTCATTCTAATAATTTCGATTAGATAAAAATTTTTAAAAAAAATGCGCGAAAAAAAGTGCCTTAAAAAATTGGCATTTTGGGCCTATTTGGATTTATTTACAAATTTCTAATTAAGGGTTGACTAAATTTTGATTTGTTAACTATATTCGCAGAACATAAGCGACAAATTAATGTATGAAAGAAGTTCTTCTATTGAAAGAAAATCACAAAAAAATTTAAAAAAAATTTTTTATTTTTGACAAACCAAAAAATTGTTATCAACATAAAAAATAAGAATTTTTTTGTTCATAAACAATGTGATTTATTTTATATATATTATTACTCGTTTAGAAGAGTTTATTAAGTTAAATAAGATTTAGTACAACGTCTTATTTATTAACAACCACTTTTTCAGACCCCTAGGAGGTTTTATGAAAAAATTGATCGCTTTAGTTTTCGCTTTAGCATTAGTAAGTGTTAACGTTTATGCAACTACAGAAGCTCCTGCTACAGGTGGCGCTGCTGTTGAGCAACCAGCTGCTGAGCAACCAGCTGCTCCAGCTGCTGATGCACCAAAAGTATGTAGCAAGAAAATTGCAAAATCATGCTGTCACGAAAAAGCAAATGCTAAAAAATGTGAAAAGAAAATGAAAGGCTGTACATGCCCAGAGAAAAAAGAAGAAAAAAAATAATCTAAATTAAATTTTTTTGTTCTAATTTAACTTGAAAAAGGAGCAAATAGTGATTTAAACTGTTTGTTCCTTTTTTTATTCAATACTATCTAATTTTTCTAAAGAGTAATTCTAGTTGAGCTATAGCATGAAATAAAGCATGTTCCACTCTTAATATTGAGTTAGAGACTTTTACTGGTAAAAACTCAAGCTCTTCAATAAAGAATAATTCTTCTTCCTTCGTAAATCCACGCTCGGGACCTATGGCCAATATAATATTATCAATGTCGCTATCAACATCATCGATATTAAAATTAATATTATTAGACTGCATGGTTATATAATCAGCAAAGCTCTTACTCTTATTTGCAGAAGCAGATAAAATAAATTTATTAAGAGCTCGTTTTTTCAAAAGGCCATTCGTGGCCCGGCCGTTCGTGGCCCGGCCGTTTTCGGCGTCAAAATCTCGCTCACTTTTGTGGCCTACTTCTAGTAAACCTCCGCGTTCGCTCAATTTTTCTTTGAAATTGTAATTTTTAAAACGGCCTCTAAATTGTTCAATGTTTTTATAAACTTCAACATTAGGGATATTATAATATAGACTTGATTGAGATAATCCTAATTCTAAGTAAAGTTCAAATTCTTCTTGATTTAAAACCTTAGAACTTAAATAGGATTTTTCAGTTAAAGTAGTCGATAGTAAATGAAATGAGGTCACTCCCATTGTAGTTCCATGTTCAAAAATCTTTTTTAAAGTGGGAGGTCTTGATAAACCAATAATAGCTTGAAAATTTTTTCCAAAAGCAGATACAGGTAGTGTAGAATTAATGCTTTCTTTTTCGAATTCCAGAGTACAATTGTTACTTTTTTTGTATTCAATTACTTTAGCGGACACTACCCTTCCCCTGTTAATGATTGCTAATCTTAATAAATCTCCTATTTGGGGTTTAATGTATTGATCAAGGTGGTTTAAACGTTTGTGATCGGTGATTTCTAATCTGTAAACTTTATGTTTGCTATCATTGCTATCATTTTTTTTGAACTCGCAAATTTCTTGTTCACGAATAATTATTTGATTCATGATGATATTTTCCAGTTAATTTCTTCGTTTCCAATATTTTTTAAATAATCATTAATCCTTGAAAATGGTTTATGTCCAAAAAATCCTCTGTGTGCTGAAAGCGGTGAGGGATGTGGTGCTTTTATTACTAGATGATTTTTCTCATCTACTTTAGCACATTTTTTTTGAGCATAACTACCCCATAAAACAAAAATTAATCCATTTTTTTTATCATTAAGCAATTCCACAACTCTATCTGTAAAAATCTCCCAACCTTTACCATCGTGTGATAGAGGCCTATTTTTTTCCACAGTTAAAACTGCATTTAAAAGTAATACTCCTTGTTCGGCCCATTCGATAAGACATCCATGATTAGGAGGAGAAATAGCTAAGTCAGTGTTTAATTCTTTAAAAATATTTACTAGAGAAGGGGGCGGATTAACTCCTGGCTTTACGGAGAAGCAAATTCCATGAGCTTGTCCAGGTCCGTGGTAAGGGTCTTGTCCAATAATTACAACTCGAACTTTGTCGAAAGGAGTGTAATTAAAGGCAGAAAAAATATCTTTGCCATGAGGATATATTATTTTTTTTTGATTTAATTCATTCTTTAAAAATTTTTTAAGATTCAAAATATATTCTTTTTGAAATTCTCCTGCTAATACCTCTTTCCAGCTATTTTCAATTTTTATATCCATAAATTTTAATCTCTGATATTTTTATATCTAATATTTTAATATCGGATAATGATATTGCTAAAATTATTTAGCGAAATTAGAATTAATATTAATAATTTTATTTTAAAATTTTAATACTCTAAAAAAATAGTGATCGTAAATGAATAAACAGCTTAATAGTAATAAAAGTTATCGTTGTAATAGTGTAAAAAAAATCGAAAAATGGAGAGAAGCAATTGACTCCATCGATCACAGGATAATTAAATTGATACATCAACGCCTAAAGTTGGTTGAAAAAATTTCTCTGGTTAAAAATGAAAAAAAGATGCCACTATTCCAAAAAAAGCGTTTAACATACATGTTAAAAGAGCGAGCAATCTTTGGGAAAAAACATAATTTAAGCAAGAAAGTAATCATTGGTTTAGTTCGTTTTTTACATAATACATCCCTAAACCATCAAAAAAATAAATTAGACTGAATTGCTACATCTTAAAAAAAATTTTTATAATTGACGTTTAAAAAGTAATTGCACAATATAATTTGAGGATAATATTTTTCCAAAATAAAAAAATCATCAGAGATAAATCTTACTATGAACATAGAAGAAAAAAATAGTTCTCAGCTTGTTTATGAGTTAAAGACTCTGATTGAGGTTTATTTTAAAAAACATCCTGATCTATCAATGCATGCATTTAGCAAAAAATGCTATATAGCTACTTCTACCATAAGACGCATTCTAACAATGGAAACGCGTGAAGATCCCGCACCCTCCACAGTACTAGGAATTGTAAGTGCAATTTCCAAAGAAACTAGTATTCCCAAATTGATAAAAATGTATGATGGTGAAATTGGAAAGATTTTAGAGAAAAAATATTCAGGAATACAAGTTGAATATTCGGTTGATTTAGTGGATATTTTGCATGATAGAGAGGCATACATTATCTATAAATTGGCCGCAAATAATAAAGGAACAAATAGACAAGAGATTATTAACCTTCTTGGTAATATTGCTAATAATAAAATTGATGATCTTCTTGAACAAAAAGTTTTATTTGAGGACAATAAGAGACTTTTTGCTAAAAAAGGAATATCTTTACCAGAAGATTTAAGCTTAAGACATCTTCCTGAATTACTACGTTTTGTGAATAAAGGAAGTGTGTTTATAAATAAAAGTTTATATTTGAACCTTTCTCAATCTATATCTAAAGATGCCTATATGGAGATTGGTAAGATTCAATCGGATGCAGCAAGGAAGATTTTAAGTATAGTAAATAACAACGATAATGTTGGAGAGATACCATTCTTTTTTATTTCGATTATTGATACAATGGAAGCTCCAACAGCAAGTGAAACTTGTGATGATATATAGTAAATAGCAACGGAGAAGATAAAAGATGAATAAGGGTATATCTGGATCGAGTATTTTTTTATCATTGTTAATATTATTTTTTCTTGTGTTTAATTTAGGGAATGATTTATTGGCAAAGACACAAGGAAATGAATCCGGTGGAGAACAAACTGGTCATCTATTTAAAGTAGTCAGTATTGTAGATCAACGTACTATATGGTTGTGGGCCCCTACCTCTAAAATAATTAAAATAACTGCTAATTTTAGTACAGATCCAGGACCTAGATATGTAAATTTACAATTTAGTGATATTTATGCAATTGTTTTAAAAAATGGTAAAGCATTGATTATTTACCAACTGTTCTCTAATAATTCTTCAGCACAATTTTACATTTTCAATAAAGATGCTAACAAATATGAACAATATTCTCTTGAAGATAATCCATATTTAAGAGATATAGAGATATTTTTAATTGGTGATAGTTTTTATTTTAATCGAGAAGATATTAAAGATATTATTTTGTGGTAATGGCAGTCGTACTAGATCGTAAAAGTATATAAAAATACTTAAAAATATTAAAAGTAATAGGTACCTTCAAAAACCTTTTCCACTGCTCCTCCTAAAAAAACATTTCCTATTTTTTCTTTTGATGTATTGTTAAAAGAAACAATTAATTCTCCTCCTTGGGACAACATTCTTAACTCCGAATGATCACGCCATTTAGAAAATAATTTTTTACAACTGAGTGCTACCGCTACTGCTCCAGTACCACAAGAAAGAGTTTCATCTTCTACTCCCCTCTCATAGGTACGTACAAAAATTTTTCCATCATCATTAGGTTCAGTAAAAAAATTAACATTAGTACCATTAGGAGAAAAAATATTATGATACCTAAAAAAAGGAGCTATTTTTTTTAAATCAAGTTCATCCAAATTTTTTTTGCTTTTAACTTTTAAACATAGATGGGGAACACCTGTATTTAAAAAAAACGCATTAGTGAAGTCATTTTTAAGATAACTTTTAAAGTCATTATTTGAGTTAAGTAATTTTTCAATTTCAGGTTGTTCTGTGATATTAGTCATTTCAACTTTTATTATGCCTTCACTGGCATCCTCACTAATGTATGAATTATAAATTCCATTAGCAGTCTTAAAAGTATATTTTAGCTCTTTTTTGAGAGCTAAAATAAAATGGGCAAAATGAGTGATTGATCTTGCTCCATTTCCACACATCTCCGCCTCTTTGCCATCAGAGTTTAAGTACACCATTTTAAAATCAATATTATTATTGTTATTATTACCTTCAGGTTCTGTTTCTAAAAGTAAAACACCATCTGCTCCTATTCCCATTTTTCTATTACTTAGCAAACACCATTTATTTTGATCATATTTTGATAAATTATATTTGCGGTTATCGATTACTACAAAATCATTACCTACTGCTTGATATTTGTAAAATTTAATGGCCATTTTAGTTTGCATTGTTTACCTTTTTTATTTGAGTCAAGGCCCATAAATTCATAATGAGAAACATGTTTTCTCCATCGCCCATCGTATATTGAAATTGTCCGGAAATGAACAAAGCAATTATTAGAGGCCAAGTTATATTTCCAATGACATCTCTTCGTTTAATTGACTCCCAAAACCAAAAGATATGAAAAAGAAACAAGGCCAAAAAACCAAATAATCCTGTGCTGGCCAAATGTTCAAAAAAATTGTTATGAGCGTGTCCGACGAATTCTGGATGCTGAAGTTTTAAACGTTCTTTGATTTCGCCAGAGTAAGGTTCAAAATTCTTGTAACCAATTCCAAAAAAAGGATGCTCTTTAAAAACCTCTATTGCTGCATAAATTTGAGAAACTCGAGTTTCATTGGATTTAATACGAGCATGCTCGCTGAAAAGATTTTTCACCTTTTCACTACTTGTATAAGCAATAAGAAATAAAATTATGGGTATTATAATAAGTAATAAAAAAATTTTTTTTGATTTACCAAATACCATAAATGGCAAGGCCACAAAAAAACCAAGCAAGGCCCCTCTGGCAAATGAAAGAATGAATGCAATCATATTAATTATTAAAATTGACCATAAAAAAATGTTCTCTTTAATATTTGCAAAAGAAATATTTAAATTAAAATTGCTGCGAAAAAAAATTGCGATTTGCTCTTTGTAAATTATAAAGCCAATAAGTAGCAGGCAAAAAAACTGCATTCCATAACCGTAGGTCATGTACATTCCATAAAGGCCACATGTTCTTGTTGGATGGCAAGCGGCCTTCATTTTAAGTGGATTAAAACCGCTAAAAAGAGCAATTAAACCACTGATAGAGGCAATAGTAGTTGCAATAAAGAAAAGATAGATTAACCATTTTAGTTTTTTTTCATTAAAAAATTTTTTATTTATTCCATCATTATCTTCATTATAATATTCAGAATTCTCCTGTTCATAATTGACTTTATAATTAAATAAAACGCTATATGAGCAGAGGGCCAGAATGGCCAATAAAAAATATTTAAGTCCTAGAATGTGATTTATTGGTCGAGTGATTAAATCAAGATTTAATAAGACCGAGATAGTGCCTGATAAAATTATAAAACAAAGTGCGATTAAACTCTTGGATTTATTTTTGATTATTGTTGATTTTATTATCCTGAAAACTTCATTTTCAGGAGGCCTATTTTTACCTTTTAAATATATATATGTTAAAAGCAAATAGGAGATAAGAATAAGAATGTGATTTAATGATGAAAAAGTAATTGAAGTAAAAGCACCCAGGGCCAAACTTATAATAGAGATATAAGTAAAAAATAAAAATAGTTCAGCGCTCAAAAAATTCTTTTCAGTATTAAAATTAAAATTCATAGAGATCTTCCAATAAAAATTTATTGTAGCCTGATTTATTAATCAATTAATTAATTTCCCATTCCTAATTGAGCAGTATCATATAGTTAGTTTTTAAACTATTAGTTAGTCTATTGATATTATTCTAAAGACTATAGCATCAATGAAAGCAGATGATGTAAAATAATATTATTAAAGACAATAAAAAAATAGACTTTCCAATATAAGTTAAATCGGTTAAATTTGAGCATATAAAGTGGGACTATAGCTCAGTTGGTTAGAGCTCCCGGCTCATAACCGGGCGGTCGAAAGTTCGACCCTTTCTAGTCCCACCATTTTTCTTAAACCACTCTCTTTTCACTTTCTTTTTATTCTTTTTATTCTCTTGCAGTGATTTGATAATTACCATCTAGAGATGGAATAATTACTTTTTGAGAATTTAAAACCTTAAGGAATGGGAACTTAAATATTATGTTGTTTAATTGTAGCAGGGAAAAAATAGAATTTAGAATTCGTCTGAGTCGTATTCACTAATAGTGGCATGCCTAACTTTTGAAGCAGCGATTTCTCGTAAAGCAGTTACAATTTCTTTGTTTTTAGTTTTAATTAGGGGTTTATCGCCATTTTGATATTGCTTAACTCTCTTTAGAGTAAGGTGAACCAATTCATAACGATTTTCAACTTTTTCTAAACAATCTTCAATTGTAATTCTGGCCATTAATTTTTTCTCCCAAGTAAGTGCACGTGGAGGCATCTGATCAATACATTCACCCACATATTAGATTATGAATCATTTTAAACCGTAAAGATGCAATTTAGAAATATTTTTATCAAATTGTCTATAATTATATTGAGCATGTTTACAAAATTAAATAATTTTATAAAGTAATTTTTGGGCCCATTGCAGAATAAATTAGTATATCAATATCATCAACATTAATATACGACCTTTTTAGTTAACAATTATGAATAAAAAAGAAAGAATTTTAATAGTAAGTAGATTTTTGGGTGAGATTACTTATAGATCAATAATACCTAGATCAATGCCAATGTCGAAAAATGTAAAGATGAAAGGATTTAAATTTCATTTCAAGGGATATTATAAAGGAGAAAAAATAAATGAAATTATACTTTTTAATTCATCTAAATATTCAAATAATTTTATTATAGGGGAAGATTATTTGTTGAATGTTGATGTTTTTAGAATTGATGAAGAAAGAATTTTGTTAGGTATTATTCTTGAATTTAAGAATATTAATTTGATTCATTTGTTTTAAAAGCACTTTTTATCTACTGATATATATCAGTAGATACTTTGCCAAAAGGTGATAAAATAAAATACGGGGACTTATTTTGTAATATTCACTTATAATTACGAGGAATGAAAATCAATGGCAGATAGTAAGATAGAATCCTTGGTGAAGGAAGGAAGAAAATTTTTACATGATATTAGTAATAAAGTTTTAATTAGTTCTGGTCTTGGATCACATGTTTTAAGTGCGGTTAAAAAAGGAAAACCAATAGATGAAAAAATGGTGGACAAATTAGAGCGTTCTATGAATGCACTTAATTTAATAGCAGATATGATCAGAGAGTATAGAAGTTATTTAATTGCTTTGGCCGAAGAAAGTACTGGCAGTGGCAGTGGCAGTGGAGGCGAGACAAGTGTTAGTAATACGGTGGCGGCCACAGTAACAACAACAGCAACAACAATTGCTCCTCCTGCTCCTCCTACTCCTCCTACTACTATTACTGCAACTCCTATGATGGCCCCAACTCCCCCAAAACCTAAAAGTGACTCTGGAACAGGAACTCCGTCCGGAACTCCTCCTTCGGGAACCCCATCATCTTCTGCTGCCTAATAAACTTTTTCAATGTGAATTTATTATTCAAGATGTATTTGCACTTGATCACCAATCATGAAATCTTTTATCTCCATAGAAGGAGAGTTATCATCTTTATAAAATATTTTACTATTTGCCACACAGGCCTCATCTTCAGAATGGACAACACTTAATTCACCAATTTTCAGACGATAATTACTATATTGGCCATTATTTTGATAAGGATTATATTGAGCAATAGTTCGATATACATCTAAAAGAAGACCCTTTTTGATTCCTTGATTTTCTCCCATATTAACATAAAAATTTTTATAGATTTTTTCATCCTTAAAACCCATAGGAACATCTTGTGATATGGAATAAATGACATGCTCACTTGCATATAGGTTAAGATTAATGGCCAACAGATTCGCACTCAAAAAGAGAGCAAAAAGTAAAAAGGAATTAATAATAAAACTAAACGTTTTGAGACAGGAATTTAAATGGATACCATTCATAATTACTCTCAATGGTGAATATAGTTTGTTTTATTTTTTATTTTTATTTTTATTTTTTTAACTTTTAAAAACTCTATATTCCTCCAGCAGGTATCAGATCTATCGACGTATTTAAAAAAAACTAAAAAACAAAATAGAAATTAGATTTGAGATATTATCAATAGGCAATTTTTACATATTTTAAATAGTTATATACTAAATCAGAGTGACGATAATTTTTTAACTGATAATTATATAAGACATATTTGCGATCATAAAATGTCATTATCCAGGGCAGATCATTTAGTACAATGTCTTCAATTTCTCTAAGTAAGTTAAATTTCTGTTGTTCATTTTCCATTTTTGATACTTGAGCATAAAGCTCTTCAAACTTTTTATTATCATAGTAGTAATTGTTTGGTCCTGGAGGAAAATTTTTAGAGCTTAATAGTTGTAACACATTTACTGTATCGGGAAAATCTAGAGACCAGCCTCCTTGCCAAAATTGTAGTTTTCCTTTTCGTGCTTTCTCTAGAAATTCAGGAAATGAATTTAATGTTATTTTAATATCAATACCAACCTTTTTTAATTCGGATTTAATAAATTCAGCTTGTAAAACATTTCTTGTATCATTTCCTCTAGTATCAAATATAATTGTTGGAGGAGGTTTAGTCTCACTGAAGCCTGCAAGTTTTAAATATTTTTTAGCGGTATCAATGTTATAAGTAAAATTTAATTGTTTGCGAGGATCGTAACCTGGAATAGAAGGAGGATAAATTGAGTTCGCTTTTTGTCCAATGTTATGAGTGAACAATTTTATAAATTTATCAAAATCTATAGCATAAGCAATAGCAAAACGGAGATTTTTATTTTTTCCAACTATACTATCGCGCATATTAAAGGCAAGCCACCAATATATTAGAGAAGGAGAAATTTCAAAATTAATATTTTTTCTTACCAGTTCCGGATTTAAATCTCCAGAAGGAGTTATGTAATCATTAATTTTATTTTTTGGAATGCTATCAATTAGATCAACTTTTTTTTCTACAAAATAATCCCATCTACTTTGAAAATCTTTTAAAAGATAAAATTCTATTCCATCAATAAAAGGAATTTTTTTTCCAGCATCTTTTAAAAGGTCATGGTCATGGGCCCAACGGTCTCCAGTATTAGGATAAAAATCATCACGATAATTTTTAAAGCGCTCGAGTTTTACACTTTTTTCTTTAATCCATTCTTTCATAGTGAAAGGACCAGTGCCTAAATCTTGATCTGAAAAATCATTTTTATAACAGTCAAAGGCCTCTAATGGAATGGGAGCAGCGTGAGACATGGCCAATAGATAAGTAAATTGAGGAAGTGCAGCTGTTAGTTCTATAACTAAGGTTTGATCATCTGGAGTTTTTATTCCTTCGATATCAAATTTTTTAAAGAGCTTAAAATCATTTTTTGCCTTATCTCTAAACTCTTTCAAACCTTTAATCACTCCATTAAATGACCACATTCCATTGCTATTGGTTGGAGCGAAAGCAAGTCTTTTAAATTCGGTTGCAAAATCTTGGGCCTTTACAAAACGCTTTTGACCTTTGAAGCATGGGTTATCATGATACAAAATATTTTTTTTAATTTTTATAGTGTATTTTTTTCCTTGATTATCGATTAAAGGGAGTGCTTCTGCTAAAAGTGGTTGAAGTGTATATGGGCGCTTTAGATAATGATATTCATATAGGGTTTCGTAAATTTGATAGATAACATTTCCCGAAACAAGATCGTAAGCATTTGCTGGATCTAGAGAGCTGATATTACTCTCAAGAGGGATATGAGCAATATTAGGGCCATTTTTTTTAAATAGATTACACGAAGTCAAAAGAGTTAACAGACTCAGTGAGCAGATAGATATAGAAATTAAAAATAGATTAAGTTTAATTTTTATAAAATTTTTCATACGGATTCCAATAATAATTTTTTGATCTCTAGCAGAAATTTATTTATTTTTTCAGTTCCCGTTTGATCATTTGTAATTTCGCCAGAACCTTGAGAAAAATCCTTTCTTCCACCGCCATTTCCATTTATAAGAGGGAGCAATTTTTTTATTATTGTAGAACAATCTACGGTAGTGACTGTTTTGCTAACTCTCAGTAACACAGAAACTTTATTAGTAAGTTTATCGCCTGTAGTTTGTTGATACAATATTAAAATCCCATTTGGATATTTATCCATATATTTGTCGGAAAATTTTTTTAGATCTTGACCGGGATTAATTTTAATTTGTTTGAATGCATATTTGTCTTTTATTATTTCTGGATTGTCAAAAAGAGGACCACTTTCTAGATCTTGAATTTTATCATTAAGATTTTTTATCTCTTTATCCATATCTTTAATTTTTACTTTTATGTTTTCGATATAGTGAGGAATATCTTGTGTTTTAACTTGAGTAATGACCTCGATTTGCTCAAGAAGAGAAGATCTTTCTAATAAACGCTCTATTGCTTTAGTTGAGGTAAGTGCTTCAATTCTTCTTACTCCACTACTGAGGGCCGTTTCTGCAACGATTGAAAAAATTCCAATTTCTTGAGTGTTAGTTACATGAGTACCACCACAAAGTTCGGTAGAGTAATTTTTTATATTAACAACTCTAACCTCTTCTGCATATTTTTCTCCAAAGAGTGCAACCGCGCCAGTTTTTAGGGCCTTATCTTTTTTCATGTTTTGTATGTCTACCTCAAGACCATCTTTGATTGCTTTATTAACCATCTCTTCTACTCTACTAATTTCATTATCTTTCATTGCTGTAAAGTGAGTGAAGTCGAAACGCAGTCGATGAGGAGTTACCGCAGATCCTGCTTGTTTTATATGATCGCCTAAGACAGTGGTTAGCGCTTTTTGTAGTAAATGGGTGGCCGTATGATTTCTCTGAATTAATTTTCTTTCACTTAAATCAACACATAAAGTGTAGCTGTTTCCGGTTTGTAATTTATTTAGATCTGCTTCAGTTGCAATATGAACAATTAATCCCTCAAGTGGTTTGAGAGTATCTGTTACCTTAGCTATTATTGTTCCTACTGTTCCAGAAGTAACTATCGTACCTTTATCTCCAATTTGTCCGCCTGATTCTGCATAGAAAGGAGTATTATCAAAAATAAGTGCAACTTCCTTAGAAGAAGAAGAAGGAGAAAGTTCGATTATTGCCAAAAGTTTTCCTTGATCAATGGTCTTTTCATAACCACTAAATTTGCTTGCTCCAAATTTATTAAAAATTTCATTATATTGTTGGTTATTGTTTGAGAGTGCAGCTCCCTTCCAAGACTTTTTAGATAGCTCTTGTTGCTTTTTCATGCAGGAATCGAATTCAGCAACGTCAACAGTGATTCCTTTTTCTTTGCTGATTACTTCAGTTAAATCTAGAGGGAAACCGAAGGTATCGTGAAGTTGAAAAGCAATAGCACCAGGAAGAATTTTATTATTTACTTTAGAGTAAGCTTCTTCTAAAAAGCGTAGACCTTGATCTAAAGTTTCTAAAAATTTTGATTCTTCTAATTCTAAAAATTTTATTGCAAGAGGCTCATTGTTTTTATTTGTGGGGTAAGTACCTCCTAAAATATCAAATACAGTAGGAACTAATTTATGAAAAAGAATCTCTTTTGTTTCTAATTCTCTTAAGTGGCGAATGGCCCGTCTGATAATTCTTCGAAGAACGTAACCGCGTCCTTCATTAGAGGGAATTACTCCATCAGTAATAAGCATAGTTGCGCCTCTAATGTGATCTGCAACTACTCTAATATTTGAAGCATATTTTGCATCTTTAGCACTTTTACTTGTTAGAGATTCAATCTTATTTATTAGTGGAGTAAAACAATCTGTATCGTAATTCCAATAACAATTTTGCATTACTGCTGATAAACGCTCTAGACCTGCGCCAGTATCGATAGATGGAGCTGGTAATGTTTGTGTTCCCTTTTGTGTTTTTTCATATTGCATGAAAACTAAATTCCAAATTTCCACGTATCTTAGACCATCGTCTAAAATATCTTCACCTGCTTTAGGAGTAAAATTTGGAGTTGCATATTTGGATCCATGATCAAAAAATATTTCGCTACATGGACCGCAAGGGCCAAACTCTCCCATTTCCCAAAAATTATCTTTATCTTTCTTAAAAATTTTTTCTTTGGGAATTCCAATTTTTTCATTCCAAATTTTTAATGCTTCATCATCACTTATATGAACTGTGACATATAATTTATTGGCATCTATTTTTAAATCTTTTGTTAAGAAGTCCCATCCAAAGCGTATGGCCTCTTCTTTGAAATAATTTCCGAATGAGAAATTACCTAGCATCTCAAAGAAGGTGTGATGTCTAGCGGTAAGGCCTACATTTTCTAAATCGTTATGTTTTCCTCCAGCGCGAACACATTTTTGTACAGAGACTGCACGTGAGTAGGGGGATTTTAGTTGACCAGTAAAGTATTCTTTGAATTGATTCATCCCTGCGTTTGCAAAGAGTAATGTGGGATCATTTTGTGGTATGAGGGATGATGATTGAATATGTTGATGTCCTTCTTTTTTAAAGAATTGAATAAATCTTTCTCTGATTTCACTTGATTTCATGGATTACTCTGCCTTTTGCCTTTAGTTTTATGATTTTTTAATGACTAATTTTATGAATCATAAATGATTCATTGATACTTTTAAGTAACATAAAATAAATCAAAATCCAATCAAAGAGATTTTTTATGGAGAGACAAGGATAAGTGTTTGAGAGGGAATTAGTGCTTTTTAACTTGATTTTTATCGGCCGATTTATCTAGAGATTTACTCTCTTTTCCTTCTGTTTTTTTATCAACAGAAGTTAAGAGTGGTGAATTTTTGTCACTACGTGAACTAGATAAAGTGTTAATATTTTCTGTTCCATTTCCACCTTCTGCTCCAGCATCTCCTGAATTACCTAATCCATATTTTTTAAGAATGTTTTTTCTTATTTCCATAAGTGTATTTTGATCTTTGCTTAAAAAATCTTTAGCGTTTTCTCTTCCTTGTCCAATTTTCATATTGTTGTATGAATACCATGATCCTGCTTTTTCAATTAATCCTTCTTTCACTCCCAGATCTAAGATGTCACCCTCTCGAGAAACGCCTTCTCCGTGCATAATATCGTATTCAGCTTCTTTAAAGGGAGGAGCAACTTTGTTTTTAACAATTTTCACTTTAGTTCTGCTTCCAACTACATCTTCACCATTGGAATCTTTAATTGAACCAATTCGTCTGATATCTAGCCTTACAGAGCTATAAAATTTTAGAGCATTTCCGCCTGTTGTAGTCTCGGGATTTCCAAACATAATTCCAATTTTTTGGCGAAGTTGATTTATGAATATCACTGTACAATTTGAACGCGATATTGAAGCAGTAAGTTTTCTTAATGCTTGAGACATCAAGCGGGCCTGTAATCCCATATGTGAATCACCCATGTCTCCCTCTAATTCTGCTTTAGGAACAAGGGCGGCAACAGAGTCAATAATTAAAAGATCGACTGCGCCAGAGCGAACAAGCATGTCAGTTATTTCCAGCGCCTGCTCGCCACTATCAGGTTGAGAGATTAATAGACCAGCAATATCTACTCCTAGTTTTTTAGCATAATTTGCATCAAGGGCGTGTTCTGCATCGATAAAGGCAACAGTGCCTTTATCCTTCTGACATTCGGCCGCTATTTGTAGCGTGAGCGTTGTTTTACCAGATGATTCTGGGCCAAAGATTTCAACAATTCTACCTTTGGGTATGCCGCCTACCCCAAGTGCTAGATCCAGACTTAAACATCCAGTAGGTATAGCACCAATTTGCATGGGTGTTACATTTTGACCCATCTTCATTATGGCACCTTTGCCAAAAGTTTTTTCTATAGAAGAAAGTGCTAAATCAAGTGCCTTAATTCTGTTAGCATCATTTTCCATTGCATGTTTTTCACTGGGAATACTTTGATTTGTGAAGATACTCATGTAGTTTAGCTCCTAATTACGATTATTAGTAAAAAATTTTTCTAGATTAATGTGATTTAAAAAAGCTACCATCAATTATTGAATCTAGACAAATTAAAAAAATGCAAAAATTTTTAAAATTTGTTTATAATTAACTCGTTAAAATTTTAGAAAAATGAAATGGATCAGCATAAAAAATGAAAGCATAGAGAGAGAAAAAAATGAAAAAAAGACCAGAATATCTTCAAAAATATCATTTTGATTGGGATGTGTTAGATGTAATAATCAATGGATTCTCCGCTGTAGATGCGCGTTCCTTTCTTGTTGATGTTAGCTCTAAATCTAAAGTAAATAATTTTTTAAAAAATTATGGTTTTGAACAAGAGGATGCAGTTTTAAAAGCTGAGCTTTTTGGTAATTTTCAAGAGTCAATGCAATTTATTAGACGCTATTTTTTGAAAGAAAATAATCCAGAAGATGGCCTTGATATTACAATACCAGTTATGTTTTCTACTATAACGGAGGCATCTGATTTATTTTTAATGGTGTGGCCTAAAAGTACATTCTTTCGTTCATATGAAGATCGACTTTGGGCCATGGTTATTTTAAAGGTAATGCATACACTGGCCCATGTGGATAAAGATTTACGACAAAATTATTTTCCTATCATTCAACAACAAATATTTGATCGTTTCTATAAATATTTAGTAAGAGATGATGGGGATAGACTTTACTTAGGAGAAGATTCAAAAACTCGAATTCCATTGCACTCATTTGCAACAAAGGCAAAAAAGAATCGAGATAGTTTGATAATAAAATTACTTCATAAGGCGGAAAATGTAGCAGAAGAGGTTTTTGATAGAGTAGGCGTTCGTTTTGTTACTTTTACAAAATTAGATGCTTTGAAAGTAATTAAGTTTCTTCAAAATATGAATATTGTTATCCCCCATAATATAAAGCCAAGTAGATCTTATAATTCATTAGTAGACATGATTAAATTTAAAGAATCCTATCATAATCTGATAAGAAATTCGATTAGAGGGCAATACGCTGAGGAAAAATTTTTAGAAGAACTTCACCTTTTAATAAATGAATGTGTTCCCCCAGAGCGTGGGAGTATGAGAAACGAATTTACTTCTAGAAAATATCGAGCGATTCAATTTACTTGCAGACAATTAATCAAATATAAAAATCCTTTTATGGCGGAATTCTCTTCTTTGCGTGCGCAAGCAAAAAATACTTTAGAAACTGAAAAAGATAATAGGTTAGCACAAAAAATTTTAGAGTTAGATGCTTCTTCTATTGCTAAAGATATTCGTTTCTTCTATCCATTTGAAGTTCAGGTAGTAGATGTTTTAAATCATGAGATTAATACTATAGGAGAGGCCTCTCATCGCGATTACAAAAAGCAACAAATAAGAACAGCGATGATAAGATTGTTTAGGCCATTAATTAAATATAAAAATTTAAAAGTGGATTTTTTAACTTCAATCACCGCCAACTCTAATACTACACCTACCTTGTGATAGGTTGAAATCTTTCTTCGATTTTTTGAATAAAGAGCAATATGCGTTCATTGATCATTTCGGGAAAATCAACTTGTGGAACGTGACTGCCATCTTTTAAAATATAGAGTTCAGAATTTATTAATTTGCGATGAAGTATTCTTTGAATATAATGGGGTATTACTTTATCATTATCTCCACCAATAACTAGTGCTGGGGTATAGATCTTTCCTAGGGAATCTGCAATTTTATGTTTATTCATTTCAGTAAATAATCTAAAAAAGATATCAGGACCCAGCTCATTGATCTTTGCTAAATATTTTTTTACAAAGGAGAGTGGGACTTTTTGTTTATTAAATCCCTCATGAAGAATTATTTTTTGAACTAGAGTACTTCTAGTATTAAAATCCCAAATTTTTTTTACTAAATTCGGATATGCATGAGAAAGATGATAAGCAAAAGGAAAAATTACTTCCATGATTTTTGAATCAAACATAGTTTCCGAAGGAGGAAAAATTGTTCCGGATATTAAAACGACAGCAGTAGCATTTTGTGGAAATAATTTTGCAAATTCTAAACAAACATTAACTCCCATGCTGTGGCCGAGTAAAATACAATTTTTAATCTTCATGAAATCAAGAAGATATTTTATATCTTTTGAAAAGTGTGTAAAATCACAACTGTTAGGAGGATCATTTATTAGTGATGAATTGTAATGACCTCGATAATCATGCAGAAGAACGGGATAACCTTTTTTACTTAAGAAAGGAATTTGTTTGCTCCAATGATGATTACTACAAACTAAACCATAGTTAAAAATTAACAGAGGTGCGTTTGCTCTAAGTTTAAATTTTTTCATAGAGCGCTCAGGGTGATGAGGACAAAAATTGGTAGAAAAATGAATTTTAGTTTGATCTTTTAAAATTATGTAGTGATCAAAAAGTTTTTTCATGGTTATTTGGCCAATTTATTTTTTCCCAGGCCCTTATTTCCTTGCTTATTTTTTTCACTTTAGTTGCAAGTTATTTAATTTTTATTTTATTTAAATCGTGTTCAACAAACTCAATAATTCGTTGAACTTTTTCAAACGATTGGTCAGAGGTGATTAATTCTAGATTTTGTTTTATGATTTCTTTCTTTGATGTGGCCTTAGTGAATTCAAAAAACAATATCTGAATAATTGTCTTCCCTAAAGCTATAGTATCACCAAATTTAATTTTTTTATGCCCGGTAGTTTTTTTATCGTTCACTAAGTAATTTGCAATTTTAGGATTTTTTTTTGCCATTAACCCCTCTTCAGAAATTTCCAGCAGTAGATGGGAGTTTATTATTTCAGGGTCGGTTATTAGAATATCACCAGAGCTTTTGCCTATTTTTATAAAATTTTTGTTGTACTTATATTTTCCGATAGCTTCTTCGTCTGGAGAGGAGATGATATTTATTTCAATCATGGATATTCTTTATATTCTACACTTTCGATTTCATATTCTATTTTTCCCTTTGGGGCATCAACTATAACGGTATCGCCTTCTTGCTTGCCAATCAAAGCTTTGGCCAAAGGAGCAGTAAATGGAATTTTATTTGGGCCATCATTATGAGCTGCCGAATTTGATGTCGATGATTTCATTAGCGCTTCGTCAGTTCCTACAATTTGCTAAAGAATACTTTTTTCTTTTAATAGGTCATATAGGGAAACAGTGGCCCCGAATCTTATCTTTGGGCCTTTTAAGGTGGAAACATCAATTACCTGAGCAATACTAATGTTATATTGTAATTCCTTAATCTTTCCCTCTGTTAAACTCTGTTTTTCCTTGGCAGCATGATATTCAGCATTTTCTCGCAAATCTCCCATGGCCCTGGCCTCCGCTAGGGTCTCTTTTATTTTTTCACGCTCAACTTTAATCAGGAATTCAAGTCTCTCCTCGAGCATTTTTTTACCAGCTAAGGTCATGGGAGTTGAAGTCATTATGGGAGTAGAGTTGTTAGGTTTATTCATGTAAATTTATTTTTTAAATATTGAATCGGCTGCGTTATATATTGCGTTTTTATCTTCGTCTTTATCTGATCTACCTGTGGTCACTCGAAAACTATTACAAAAATTTGCATTTTCTTTTTCAATAACTCTTTCGGCCATTATTTCTCTGCATTCGTTATAGGTATTGGGATCATAAAAATCACACATCTTACAACAGCGAACAGCAGAGCGGCAGTGAGGGCATTCCTCACTTCTGGCCACAGCTCTAGATTCATCTCTTTCAAAATTCTTTTTACAATTATAGCATAAAATTTCCACTTATTATTCCTCTGTTAAAATTAATATAACATTATATAAAAATATTTAAAAATAGCAAATAAGGATTATTGTTATTTTTTAAACATCTTCAGGAATAAACAAATCTTGATCACAGGTCTTCGCAGATGCTGGATTATAATTATCAATTACATAACGTAAAATATCATATTCATGGTATCCTAATTTTCTTCCAAGAATAATGGCCTCACGGGCATCTTCAATAGATGATTCACGAAATAAATTGGGGTTGGTAAGACGTAATTTTTCTCTTACTTTTAGCGGGCAATTATAAGGGCCTGGTCTAAGCATACTGTAGGATTGAACTTTTATGGTACTTTTAGCAAATTTTTCTTGTCTGTCTTTTTCTACGCTTTCTGTACCCCGAACTTCACCATTAGCAGCTGTAACCGGTCCAATGCAACCTCTGTTATATTCTACTAGAGGAGATTTAAAAAGTTTAATAAATGTATTTATGGCCCGAACCTCTTCATTGTAGTCTGAATTAATTGAGGCCGGTTGTGTGCGAGGATGATTATCTGACCAATCAATATTTAGATCTGGTTGTTTGGCATCATCCCACTCTTTTCTTGTCATGGCCCAAGGGGCCTTCGTAGCAGTTTTTGCTTTTTCAGCTTTTATCTCTTCTGCCTTTGTATCCTTAGGGACAACCTTTTTTAATTCATCACTTGCATAACCAATATTTATAATAGAAATGGAAAGTGTAATGAAATAAAAAAAGATTAAAACTAAATTAAAACAATTTACCCATTTATTTTTCTTAATATTACAATTGTCCATATTAATTTCTCCTAGGTTATTTTTTTGTCTTAATAATAAATTCATTTCACTATTCTATTATAACAAAGGTGTTTTTATATTTTTTTAAATTTTAAAAAAAAATTTAACAATCATTTGATTTTGGTTAGTTATAGGGATAAAAACAAATTTAATTATAGCAATTAGATGATTACTTTTTTTGGTAGAAAATTTTTTTATTCATAAATAATTTTTACCTAATATTAAGGATAATATGTATGTCGAATAAAAAAAGAGCAGTAACTGGTCAGGTCCCTGGTAAATTTTGATCCATTTTCCTCGTCATTCGTGCGGCTTGCAGGAAGCAAGCCTCCTCTTTCCTCTGAAACTGAATCAAAATTTCCTCAGGGCCTTGACCAGTTATCAAAACTAGCTGACTAGCTGACTAGTTACGAATTTATTTAAATTGAGATTAATTTATTTATGAATGATGCAATTGTTTAAAAAAAAGAATCTTTTTTAAAAGGAAAAAGTAAAGAAGATTTTGTTGCAGATTTGATTTCATTATTAGATGGCAAAGCAATTGAGGTTTACATATTTGGAAGTTTTATCTCTAATGATTTTCATTCAGATAGTGATTTAGATTTAATAATTATCACTGAAACAAAAACAGAATTTTTTAAAATTCTTTGATAATACCAGTTGAGATTCCATAAGAGGTATCACCACTTCTTCCACTCTTATTGTCTGAGCTATTTTGGTAAGGAGAGAAGTAGATTTGAGGAAGGTTTCTTTTATTGTATTCTTCAACAGAACGGATAAGCAGGCGCTCATTGCTATACTCTAAAGTTTTTACCAATAGAAAATTTAAAATTAGAAGAGATAATCCACTATATAACCAGGTTTTTTTAGTTGTATCATTGACATCTTCGAAGGGACCAAGCTTACCTAAACTTAAAAGAACAACAGAGGTTCCCACAGTTCCAACGGCAGCATTATACCATTTAGGGAGGTTTTTTTGTTGGTATTCATCTAGGTATTGTTTAGCGACTGAATCTTTTTCTAGGTAATAACGTAATCCATCACCACGCTTAGTTGTACTTGTGTCAATTAATACTTCTTGGTAATTAATTACTGCAGTCCTACCGCAAATATTAATGGCAAAAGCGCAGTTATTCGTAGTTGCAGAAATGATAGACAAGAATAGTATGTTTATTAAGCAAACTATTTTCCAAAATATTTTAAAAATTTTCACTGGCAAAAACCGTGGGGTATAATATCGTAAAGTTTATTAATAATTATTTATCTATCAGAGATATATCAAAATATAAATAAAAGTTTTTCAATGATCTTTTTAAGAATTTTTTAAGGAAAGAATATGGATATTATTAAAACTGGCATCGATTTGACTAAAACCATAAAGAATGTCTCTAGATTGAAAGAGATTGTTTCCGTGCTCGCCAGAAATGGTTTTTATGAATTTATTATTAAGACCGGCATTCATGAAAAAATTCCAGGTTTTGTTTTACCTTCTTCAACTTTGAAAGATATTGAAAGTGAGATTGCTGAATTAGATTTAGAAAATAGTGGAACTGGAAGGGATTGGAAAAAAAATAGTTGGGGTAAAATTGTAGGTAATAGATTAAAAAAAGCATTTGAGGAACTGGGTCCTACCTTCATCAAGTTAGGACAGATATTATCCTCTCGAGAAGACATGTTTAATAGTGCTTTCATTGAGGAAATGAAAAAATTATTAGATCAAGTTAAAGGGATTCCTTTTCAAGAGGCAAAAACTGAAATTGAAAAATCAATTGGAAAAAAAATAGAAGAGGTTTTTAAAAATATTGATCAAGTACCTATAGGGAATGCCTCTATCGGAATAGTTTATAAAGCAGAATTACTAAACGGCGAAAAAGTTGTTATAAAAATAAGAAGACCTAACATTGAAAAAATTATTAAGATAGATATTTCAATATTATTATTTTTAGCAGAAAAACTAGAATCGGCAAGTGGAGAGATTAAACATTTAGGATTATCAAGAATTATTGATGATTTTGCAAACACCATACATAATGAACTTGATTTTAATCTTGAATGTTTGAACTGTGAAAAACTTACTGCAAATATTACAAGGCTTGACCCGGAATCAATTTTTCATTTACCAAAAATGTATAAAGAGTATGTAAAGGAAAATTTGATTGTGATGGAATATTTAGATGGGATATTTTTTAGTCGTACCCAGGAGATAAAACCATATATAAAAATTATCGAACCAAAATTACTAAAAGGAGTGAAAATATTTGTTAGTTGTTTATTAGATGATGGTTTTTTTCATGCAGATTTACATGGAGGAAATTTTTTATTTTTAAAAAATCAACAAATAGGAATTATAGATTTTGGTCTTGTAGGAAGCATGCAAAAAAGAGGGAGAATAAATTTAATTTCCATTCTATATGCTCTTGTTACTTATGATTATGAAAACTTGGCATACGAGTTTTTAGAGGTTGCGGAATATGGAAAAATTCCAGATATTGATGTGCTTTCAATAGATATAAAAAGATGTGTTGAACCATTTGTTGGATTAACTGTTAGACAAATGAATTTCACAAAGATTATTGGAAGTGTGATAAAAACTTTAGCAAAGCACGAGATATACTTGCCAAAAGATTGGTTTATAGTATTTAGGGCCTTAATGGTTTTAGATGGCGTAGGTCGTTCACTTAATATTGATTACGAAATATTTGCCTTGTTAGACGAGAATGTAAGAGAAAAAATAAAAAAGGTTTTATCCTTCGATGAATTATCAAAAGATGGAATTTGGGGGCTTAAAGATTTAAGTTCATCTTTAAGAATGATACCCAGACAATTAAAATGGTTTGTAAAAGAATTTGCTAAAAGAAATTATGCAATAGATATTAGACTTAAAGGACATGAAAAAGATTTGGCAAAGCTTTCAAATGCTATTATTTTTGCTGCCTATGCTTTTTTAGTAGGAATTTTTATTTTTGCTGGAATTTATGTTTTAGAAAAAGAGGTTACTAATGGTAGGGTCCATATTACAACATTAACAATTATTTTATGGTTAGCGGCATTGGCAATCTTTCTTCGAGGAAGAAGCTACATCAAAAAAAAGTAGTTAGTTAGTCGCTGGCGCAAGCGCCGGCGACTAACTAAATGCTATCGAGACCTGAAATAAAGATGGGTTTACCATAATGTTTCCATTCAGAAAGAGGATTTGGTCCAAAAATAAATGTTAAGAATTTTTCAATCGTTTCAAAGTAAATTTGTTTGTTGTAGGTGAAAGTAATATTATTGTTATTTATTGATTTAATTTTAATTTCTTCATTGGACCATTGGTGGATAAAGTTTAAAAATATTTTTTTATCTCCAATTTTAATTAATCCCATATATTTTTTCTCAAATTTAGCGTCAAAGAAATTAGTGCTACCACTTTCTGGCAACCAAATTTTTGCATGTGGATTTTGTTCAAAAATAATAGGTAATATGGAGCTTTGATGTTCATTTAATATAGCAAATTCGTGGACAACGTTTTTTAAATCTTGACCTTTGTTAGCAAAATAATAAGCAACAATTTGTGAATCTGTACTTTGTTTTTGATTTTGAATATTCGTGATAATGAACAGATCTGCTGAAGTAATTTTTTCTATTAATTCCCAATCTGTTTTCTCTCTGTGAAAGGTAGTGTATTGCTGTTCAATTATATTTCTATATAATTCATGAATCTGCTTTTTTTCTGAATGAGAGATACTTTTGTAAAGTGTTTTAGTTATTAAATAGTGATTATTGTGATTTTTTTTTGAATCTGATTGAGAGCAAGAATATTCTATTTGTCCGATAGACAAATGGAAATCAAATTTATTGTAGAGATCAATTAAATCACTCCAGAGTAAAAACATAGCAATATTTTTAGTATACTTATCAAAGATATGATTTAATAATATTTTAGAGAGACCGATATTCCTAAATTCTTTTGAAACAACAATTCCTCTGAGCATTGATTGAGGCGATATTAGTATTAATACGAAGTCCCATGATATCCTCCTTGATACGCGGGCGGGCCAGACCATCCTAGTCTTAGCAAAAGATTAAGTTTACATATACATTAAAAGTTTTTTGCTTTCATTGAGTGTAACTTATCTTCACACAAATCATTTCGTATAAACAAAAAAAAACTTGAAGAAAAAAATAAAAATTTTTGATTTTTTAACAAAAAAATATTGTATTTCTTGTAAATTTAACAAGTTATATGCGTAAAAATATTGTAAAATATTTTTATAATAAAAAATAAATTTTATTGTATTTTGTAAAACAATATAACAGTAACTTAAATTCCTCTCCCTAAAAGCTTTGATAATGGAAAATATAAAAATTTCTACTTTAGATACTGTTCCTCATTTAGCAAAGGCGGTTATTAATCTTATAGAAGATTCTTTTCACTATGATTCCAATAATAATTTTGAAATAGATTTTGCTCC
>JADGAM010000150.1:0-7269 GCA_015232015.1 Oligoflexia bacterium
ATTTATATTTAATGTTTATTAAAATTTTATAGGAACACTAAAATGTCTTCAATAATTTCTAAAATGTACGGACCTAATATTATGTCAAAAGAGGAGTTGAGTGTTACAACTCTTGAATTAGAGGAGGAATTACAGCCTATCTCTGTAGTTTTGGAAACAACTTTTCAATGTAACATGCGATGTATACATTGTGGAACATCATGTGGTGAAAAAAAGAGCAACGAACTTACGCTACAAGAGCACTATAAATTAGCAGATGATTTAGTTTATTTAGGTCTTAAAGACATTTTTTTATCAGGAGGAGAGGCCTTATTAAATCCGGATTGGAAAAAGATTGCAACATATTATGCTGATAGGGGTGTACGCGTAGTGCTTCTTAGTAATGGCCTGCTAATTCCAAAAAAAATTGATGAATTAAAAGATTCTCCTATCGATCAAATTGGAATTAGTATTGATGGATTAAAAAGTACTCATGATAGAATTAGAAAAGTAAATGGTTCGTATGATATTGCTTTAAAGGCCATAGAATTACTTGATAAACATACCAAAATAATGCCTTCAATAATTACCACTGTTTCTAAGTGGAATATAAACGAAATAGAAAATTTATATAAAATATTTAATGATCATGGTTGTAAGCTCTGGCAATTGCAAAGAGTTTTTCCTATGGGTAGAATGAACAAAGATTTTATTTTAGATTTTAAAGATGTACTATTTTTACATGAATTTCTTCATGAAAAACGTGAACAAAAAAAATTAAATCCTACAACTTGTATGGAAATTACAGGGGCATGTGATACAACTCCTTTTTCAAAATATAAAACAAAAGAAATTGTAGATGATTATTTTGGTTGTCCGGCAGGTCTTCTCTGCTTAGGAATTGAAGCAGATGGAAGTGTGAAAGGTTGCCTTACTCAATCAAAGGAATTTGTGGAGGGAAATATTCGAGAAGAAAGTTTGATCGATATTTGGAGAAACTCCAATAACTTTACTTACAATAGATATTTTCATGAAGATAAAGTCAAGACCGGTTGCAATGGTTGTTCTTATTTAGAAGATTGCAGATGTGGATGTACGATACAAGCTTTTTCTGAAACAAATGATCGCTATAATCAGATATATTGTTTACATTCAACTTATTTTCAAGAGTATTTAAATAAAAATAAATAAATGAGTAAAAGAAAAGTTAATAAAAATATTAATATTAATGATAATGATAATGATAATATAAATAAGGAAAAAATAGATTATCTATTTTTAATCAGATTCTTTTATTCATTAATAAAAAAATATCTTCATCTAGAATTTGCTGTACTAATATTAATTCTTGGAAGTATTGCTTTTAATTTAGTACTTCCCCTAATTAACAGATCATTAGTTGATGATGCCATCATTGGAAAAAATCTACCATTATTAATGAAATTGTTTTTAATTTATATTGGAGCAATTTTCATTGGAGAAATTATCAATGTTTTGATGGATTTTTTACAAAATATTGTTCAAGAAAGGATATCAAGAGACCTCTATAAAAAAATATTTATTAAATTATTAAATTTAAAAATTAAAACCTTGGATAAATATAGTGAAGGTGAAATTTTAAATAGATTTTTTATTGATGCAGAATCATTGAAATCTTTGATGGCCGACTTTTTTATAACTATCATAACTCAAATTATTTATTTTATCGGCATTTTAATTATTATGTTAAAATTGTGTCCTGAAATTACCATTTTAGTTTTAATTCCAGTAATTTTATATCCCATTCTTTTTCGTTTTAGTAACAATAGAATACGTTTTTTTTCAAGAGAGATTAGAGGTAAATATGATCATTTGTCTTTAGATATAAGAGAGGCATATCAAGGGCAAATTGAGCTAAGAGTATTTGATGTAAAAAATTTAATATTTTCTAGATTTAAAGATAATTTATATAAGCTATATGACATAGCAATTAAAAGTGTTATTCAAAGTAATATTATTAAAACACTTTTAAATTCACTCTCTGTAATTGCAAATTTAACTTTATGGTTTTATGGAGGTTACTTAGTAATTAAAGGAGAATTAACTATAGGAACTTTGTGGGCCTTAACTACTTATTTAAGTCAACTATATGATCCAATACAAATTCTGGCCAACAAAAATTATAAATTACAAAGAGCATTTGTTAGTATTGAGCGCTTAAAAGATTTTTTAATGTCTTCTAGCGAAAATGAAAATGAAAATAAAAATATAGAGATAAATTGTAAAAATGAATTAGATAAATTTCGTAATGAAATTTCAATAAAGGGATTATCTTTTTCTTATGATAATGAAATTAGTGTTTTAAAAGAATTGAACTTGGAAATAAAAAAAGGTGAAAGGATTTGGTTAGTAGGAGATAATGGTTCAGGTAAAACTACGTTAATTAAAATTTTGTTAGCATTATATGATGATTATAGAGGTGAAATTTTAATTGATGGAGAAAATATAAAAAATATATCTTTAGAGTCATATAGAAAAAATTTTAGTTACATTGCTCAGTCTCCATTTCTATTTACAGGAACTATATTAGATAATGTAGATAGCATTAATAAAAATAGTTCAATGTTAAAAAATATCATTAATAAATTTAAAGAAAGTAGCGTGTGGCCATCAAACATGAAGTTAAGTCGTCATGTAAAAAATGGAGGAAATAACTTATCAGGTGGTCAAAAACAGTTGGTGGCCATAATTAGGGGGCTGTGTTTAGAATCACAAATTCTTATTATTGATGAAGGGACTACCAATTTAGATCAAGGTATTCAAACGATTTTAGAAGAGATGTTGAAAAATGAATATAAAGATAAAACTGTTATAAGAGTATCTCACTATGTAAACACGAACTTAAAAAATAATTATAAAATTATTTCTTTAAATAAAAAAAATATCAATGAGAATTAACTTAAGGTAGGAGAATATTAAATATTATATGACAATGGAAAAAGTTTATTATTTGCTAAAAAAAAATAATTTAGATTTGGCCGAACAATTAATTGATGAATTATTAAATTTAAATAAAGAACATAAGCTTATCGAGAGTGATAAATTAATTCTACTCAATTATTTAGCATTTATAAAATACTTTAAAGAGGATTTTGAATCATGTTGCTCTTTAAACAAAAAAGTAATCGAAATCGATTCTAAGAATGCTTACGCACACAAAGGAATGGGATTGGCCTTAGTTAAATTAAATAAAATTGATGAAGGAATTTTATTTTTAGAAAAGGCCATTAAAATTGACCCTTTATTTTATGATGCTTATTATGATTTGACTCTCATATATTATGAAAATAACATGTCTGATAAAACAAAAGAGATTATTGCATTAATTGAATCTAAATTTTTTAGTGGAAAAGATAGTGAGCATCAGATAAACTCTGAAGAAATTAATGCTTTCAATGAATTAAAAAAATTAACGATAAATACACCGGAATATTATAATGAATAATTTTTTTAAAGTACTTTTAATTTTTTTGGCCTTAACTGGTGCCATAACAATAATTTCAGAATATTCCAATATGCCATTTGGATATAGAGATTTTTGGGAGTATCGAGGATACTTGGGAGGAATATTTTTTTTATTTTTCATAGCGCTATTTCCTCGATTAACACTGTTTGTATCCAGTGTTCCTTTTGGTGGAGTTCTTTGGTGGATTGGTTGGTTTTTTATGCCAAGGATTTTGGTAGCATCTTTGGCCACAGTTACTTATTGGAACCATAATAAAATATTAGTTATAATTTCTTGGCTGGTAGCGCTTGGTGGAGAATCCTCTGAAAAAGTATTAATCAGTAGAAGACCAAGAATGAGATTTTTTTTTAGATCAAATAACTTAAATTTTGGACGTTTTGGTCGTTCAAAATACTCTAGTCATTCTAATCACTCTAGTCATCCACAAAAAATTGATGATTCAAATACTATAGAAACTGAATTCAGAAAACTTTAGTAATACATTTCTGGAAAAAATTACATTTCATTAGTTTTAATATAATAATTTTAATATGATATTTTTATATCATAATTAAATATGAAATTAGATATGAAAAATATTTTACTACTTTTATTTAATAAAAATTAAAATAAAAATTGCAGACTAAGTACAGAGTAGATTAGTTTATAACCGTTTGCCCTGGCGCCACTGAATTTGTGAGCCAAACATTACCACCAATTACTGATCCCTTGCCAATAGTAATTCTACCTAAAATTGTAGCTCCAGCATAAATTACAACATTGTCTTCTATAATAGGGTGACGAGGAATACCTTTGATAGGATTTCCATTTGCATCTAATGGAAAACTTTTTGCTCCCAAAGTAACTCCTTGATAAATACGAACATTTTTTCCTATCTCCGCAGTTTCACCAATTACTACCCCAGTTCCATGATCAATAAAAAAACTTTCTTCTATTTTGGCCCCGGGATGTATGTCAATTCCAGTTTGCCCGTGCGCTAATTCAGAAATAATTCTTGGAAGTATTGGAACATTTTCTTTAAAAAGTTGATGAGCAATTCTATGATGAATCATTGCTTGGATTCCTGGATATGAAAATAAAACCTCATCTTTTGATACCGCCGCAGGGTCGCCAAGATAGGATGCCTCAATATCGGACATCAAAATTGTTTTAATTTTTGGTAAGTTGTTTATTAATTGCTGGGCCATAGTCTTTGAACGCTTGAAACACTCCTGACAGAGTTGTTTTTCTTTAGGACAAGCAAAACATAAACCTTTAAGTATCTCGCCTTGGATGAGTTCGCATGCATTCTCAATTAAAATCGCCAAGTGGTGATTTATATTTAATGGATTGATTTCTGATAAACCAAAAAAACCTGGGAATAAAATGGATTTAAATAGATTAATTGATTTAATAATATTTTTTCGATTGGGATATTTTTTAAGAGGGTACTCTCCTAACTCTTTTAAGATTTCATCTATATGAAAATTTTCATGATTTGTATTAGCGCTTGTTTTTTTATCTTTACTTTTGTTTATGTTCATATATTTATTCTCCATTAAATAAGTCTGTACCAAGATATCTATCACAAATATCGGTAAAAAATTACAATTAAGTTTTTAAGTTTTATTAATTAACAAAGTTAATTGTATGATTTTCACAGAATTAATTGCATGGTTTTTGCAATTATCGTTGCAATTTTGATTGCCTCCTGCATATGCTGCTCCAGAGGAGATGCATGCTAAAATTCACTTTTCTTCGGCCAGCTTTTTAGCACAAAAGATGGTTGAAGAAGAGAGAACAGTTATAATTTTATCGATGATATTAAGATTTAAAATTTGCGGTTTAAAATATGAGTCCATTCTTTGTATTCTATAAAGATATCCATTTTTTCATTCATGGCAAACTAAAGCCTTTTGCAATTTTTTTAAATGAGTTTCAGGATTATTGGAGTTTGAAAATTGATCGAGCATAATATATTTGCTTGGATCTTCTTTTAGTATATCTTGGGCCTTAGTTACTGCTCGATTTATTCCTCTAAAGAGGTATTAGTAAGAACTTATTACTAAAGAGGTATTAGTAAGAACGATTTCTGCACCTAAATGCTTTAGCATTTTTATTCTCTCAATGCTCATACTTTTTTCTGGCATAACTAAAAGTATCTATATTTTTTATATTGTGAAGTTAGTTTCATGATTGATATGTAAGATAAGAATAAAATATATAATATAAAATATAGAGTTTTCACTGTGTTCTAGATAATTTTAAAATAAAAATTTATTTATTTTTAATAAAACTGTGTTATTATATTTTTCTGTGGGCGGTTAGCTCAGCTGGGAGAGCATCAGGATGGCATTCTGAGGGTCGCAGGTTCGATCCCTGTACCGTCCACCAATTTTTTTCCTTTGTCAAATCTAATAGGACATCGAACGGTTTTTCATAACAATATTCAACATTTCCCCCCTTTAAAATTGGGTTCGATAGAGCTATTTTAGCGATTCTTACTTTGTCCAACTCATTTCCAGGGTTTTCCATATATTTACAAATAGTTGACATGAGTTCGATAACCTTTAAACCCTGATGAAAAGTTTTGTAGTCTGCTTCATTGTAAGCATCGATTTGCACCTTCACCTCCGCTAACGCATCTTTTTTTATCTTCATCACTTCGCCCAATTCTTGTTCGGTGAGCAATTCTTGCTTATGCAGCTTCTCCAATTTATCAATTGAACTTTTAATTTCCATTCTCTTCTCGGCCAATTCACCAGTCATCTTCTGAGTGTAAAAATCCAAATCCTCTAAGCGCCCCTCTAATGATTCAATAAATAGCGTTGTGGCCGATGGAGTGAAAAGAGCAAATGGTTTGAATGCCAACTCCAATTGTCCGTAAATTAATTCTTGAGGCACATTTTTTCTTCTCTCTTCGCATTTTAGATTCGCACAGTGGTAGTAGGTATATAATCTACCACTAGGTTTTCTGTGTGTCTCACCAGTCACAAAATGTCCACAAACACCACACCTCAAAAATCCCATTAATGGTTTTGGAATAACTCCGGCCCTCACTTTTTGGTGATTGACTGCTCTTATTCCTCTAATTCGTTGGCATTGATCCCACAACTCTTTACTGACAATTGGTTCATGAATTCCTTTAACAGTAATATTTCCACGATGCCCACGAGTAGAGCGAATATAACCATAATAAAATGGATTTCTAAGTCCCTCCTCTAAAAGTCTTTTCGTAATAGGCCTATGCTTGATTTTTTCCTTCATCATCTCAATTAATTTTTCCATTGGGTAATTTCCAGTTGCGTACAATTCAAATGTTTGTCTCATTACATTTGCTTCTTCTTCATGAATGACAACAATGGATTTATTAGTTGCTTTATCTCGAACATTTCTATAAGCAAATGGGGCGCGACTACACCAATAACCAGCATCGAATCTTGCATCCATTCCTTTTCTGATTTCACCTTTTAAGTTATCAATATAATATTGGGCCATAATAATTCCCAAATAAAATCTAAACTTTTCTTGAGAGGGAGAATTTTTATCAATAATCAAGTGGTCTCTGGTAAAATGAAAACGTACTCCTTCTTGTTCCATTAGTTTCTCAATTAAGACCGCTGACTCCAAATTTCTTACGGCCCTATCTACGCGATCAAAGATAATATTTTTTATATTCTTATCTCTTACAAAATCAATCATCTCAAAAAAATGCTTTCTGGCCCCATGTTTCGATGCCGGCTCATCTACTGACCAACTTTTCACCAGATAAAGATTATTTTCTTTGGCATATTTTTGACCCAATT
>JADGAM010000150.1:7309-10089 GCA_015232015.1 Oligoflexia bacterium
TCCATCTCTTTGATCCTCAGAAGAAACCCTTCCAAAGTGAACTGCATTTCTCTTCTCAATAATCATCATTTCTTTAAACAGACAGCTTTTACCTGATCCAGTAGTACCAGCAATCAACATGTGAGGAAGTTCATTTATATTTTGAGTGATAACCCCCTTAAGAGTATGTCCCAAAATAAAATGGTCTCTTGGTAAATCAAAGTTGTTTAGAGTGCTATATCTTACAACTTTGGGCCAACTATTTTTAGTCAGCATTACTATTGTAAATTCTGGTGAAAGATCATTACTGGTAATGGATTCAATCTTTTGTCCAAAAGCTGCTTCCAAATCATCTTGCTTACTTTGGAATTGTTTAATTCCTATTCCTCCATTGTAGATCATCACTTTTTTCCGATTAAACTCCTCATCACTAATTCCACCTATTCTGGGTTTACTATTCATCCCATTAGTTAGTCCCAAACGATCAAGCCTTTTTTGAAATTTATTCATTAAGCAATAGTAAGGGAACCCATAAAGAATAAATATAAAAACAAGAAAAATAGTAATCACCACTACTTTATGAACGAACAAATTGTAACTCAAAATCTTTAAGAGCGTTGGAACTGTCATGTAATGTGATAACAGCTTATTCCATAAGAAGAGATGGTATTCATGACTAACAAAGATGTTGATCAGGAAAATATTAATCGCTAAAAAAATCCAAAATTGACGATCTTCCCATGGAATTTTTTTAAATCCGTAGTATAAAACTTTAAATAAAAAGGTAACCATTTTGATGATGATATCAAATAAAGATTGCGCAAATTGGTCTTTATTCTTACTAATAAATACCTCCCGGTTCTAGTTTGTTAGCACTAAGAGTTTGAGTCAAATTGATAATTAAATGCTTTCCGGCCGAAACTGTTACATAGGCATGTTTGCGATTTAATTCTTCAATTGCTCGACCCGATTCATTGTTGATAGTCCTTTTGGTTCCTTCTAAAAGTGCATTTCCTACTGTGCTTTTAGGTAATACCACCGCCCCATCAGTAGTTGCTATCACTTGCTTCTCTTGCAAAACCTCCGCGGCCGCACCACTCATGCTCCAACCAAAATTAGAGGCCAAGCGTGATGAAAGATTACTATGATACTCGCCGATAACTCCTGGATTAAAATCATCACTACTTAAGGCCTGTGCTTGAATATCAAACTCTACATCATCGCGAGTTACTCCCTTGATGATAGAGAGAAATACTCTGTCACTATCATCAAGATATTGAACTTGAGCAAATAGTATTGTCCCTTTCGGAATGATCGTTGACCCTGTTCTTTTGTTTCTAGCACCAAACGGTAATTCAATCCTAACCAAAGGATTGTTAATCCTGGTATCAATTGGAGTAAGTAACTTACCAATAAAAGAACTGCCAATTGGTAACTTTTCGATAGTGGAGTCATTAGTCTCATCACGAACAATAACCATTGGGGCCGAATAATTTATCTCTGGTTCTTTTTTAGATTTTTCTTCGGCATACTCATCAGATGTGCCGGCAGTATCGATCTTTTTCACTTTTGATCTCCTTTTTTTATTTTTTTGAGATAATTCATTACCGGTATCAGAGGCCAAAAGTGCTTTTTCCTCTTCTTTTTCTTTAAGTTCAACCTCACTTAATTTTTTAATGGGTAACTTCATTAACTGATCTTGCTCAACATTCGAATGAGATGTCTCATTCGAGCGTTCCCCTAATTGTTGGAAACTTCTTCTTAAAAAACTGCTATCCCCATTTGGTGAAAAAAAAGCACAAGTGATGATTGCAAAAAAACTAATTACTGCGGTAATAAATAATTTTTTAACTCGTATTCTTTCTTTATCTCCCTCCTTTTGGAGATAAATAGTTCTAATGAAGCGTTTTAGCAGTGATATTTTATTTTTTTTAATATGAACCTCCTTTTATGGTTATTACTTTTTTTAAAGTGTAGTAGGTAATTTCCAAAGTGATCTCCTCTTTGTTGATGTTACTTGCATTAGGTAATAAAATTATCAATCGACCACGAGTTTTATCACTTGCTTTTGGTAATTGAGCAATTTCAAATACCATCTCTTTTAAAATTGGTGGTACTTTTGCATCAAGACCTTTTACTATGACCTTTAAATCTTTTAGATTTACCATCTCGTTTTTTTGATTAGTAATCTCTAAATCAACAAGTAATAGTTTTCTCTCTGCTAACCAGATGCTCTTTTGAAAAATTACCGTCAGTACCTCTATGGTTTGCATTAGAGTTGGCGACAACACAGGAGTGGCCACAGGCGCAGGAACAGAAGCAGTCGCAAGAACTGGTGGTGATTGAGCGGACTCTGCTAATTGCTCTTGCTGTTTTTTCTTTTCCGGCATTTTTTGATCATCACCACTTTTAATTTCAATGGAATCCTTTTCCAACCATCTAACTTTGATTAAATCATCATAATTTGTAACTCCTATAACCTTTAAAATAAAACCATAGCGATGATATTTACCATACACAAAGAGGTTGCTGTCAGTGACCATCTGTTGTGGTTGGATGCTGACATCGTTATTAACATATTCAACATTAAAATAATTTTTGTTACCAATAACAACTCTAGTGGGTTTTTCTAAAAAACTTAGAATGGTTGTTTGCCCAGGTTTTAGGTATGCATTTTCCACTTTAGTATCATCAATAACTTTGGTGCATGAATAGTTTTCGTGCCATTTAGATTTTTATGAAGTATACCTCTTGCTACCCAACAACGTCTACTCCTAGAGATCACATACCATATGCCTTAC
>JADGAM010000151.1:0-2161 GCA_015232015.1 Oligoflexia bacterium
ATAAATGCTAGTTGCGCCCACTCTTTTGTAAGTGTCGTAAGTATGTAGGATTTATTTATCTTGAGAGTAATTTTATCTTTATAGATGTCATCTAAGAGATTTAGGCGCATAATTTTATATTTAATATTACTGTTTGGGAGTTGGGAAAGTAGGCCATAAATAATTAGCAACTGACGAGTAAAATTTTCATTTTTATTACTATTTTTAGAATTTAACTTGATAAACATTTTTTCCGCCAATTCTAGATTTTTATTGGCCTCATTATCTTGTTTGTTTTTAAAGAAAGCATATCCTAGTGATAAATAAATCTTGGCCAAATTATTCTCATCAATTTTTTCTTTTAATAGTCGTTGATATAGAGAGATGGCGGAAGCAAATTCGTTAGTGTAGTGGGATAAAAAGGCCTTACGTTCAATTAATGGCATTTGATCTTTGAAACTGTCACTTTTGAAATGGCCTATTTGATTATTACTGGTGGTTAATTGAAATAATTGAAGTGCTTTATCAATTTGGTTTTTGGCCTCTATATAGTTATTAGAGTAAAATAGTGACTTTGAATAGAACCATAAGAATGCTATCTTTTCATTATTATCATTGGTTATTTTATCTACCGGAAAGGGATACTTTTCTCGTTGACTCCAATATTTTGCAGACATTGTATAGTTATGGGCCAGATAATGAGTTAGACCTAAGTTGTTTAGAGCTGAGGCGCGAACACGAAAATTATCTTGAGCAAGATCATAGGCCAACATAAAATTTCTATGCGCCGATTGGAAAAAATTAGCAAATGTTTTTGTACTTATTTCGTCGGCATGCTTTTTCATAAGTTCATAATAACAATAACCAATTAAGAGATAACGAAGAGGAGAATTTTGGTTATTGCCAAAGTTTTCCATTTTACTGATAATTTCTAGATAGTCATTATCAGTAATTTTAATAGATTTTAGTTTTTGATTTTTTAAGTTAATAGTATTTATTAAAGAGGTTACATAAGTATAATTTTCTTTTAAAAATTCTCTTTTAAGTAAATTTTTATAACGATCATCTAATTCTTTTAAACCCGCTTCTTCACCCATTGATTCTAAAATAATGGCCACATGACCAAAGTGTGCTTCTAAATCATCAGTAAGAGAGAGAGCACCATAAAAATTATTTAAAGCATAATTATATTTTTTTTCACTAATAAATTGATATGCTTTATTTAAAATAAAAAAACTATATTGTGTTTGCGCTTGCTTGAATTCCATTTCATCACGTTTTGTAAAACGAAGCCAATTCGTAGAAATAAAATGAGCATAAGTAATTTTAGCAGCATTCATCAAATTTAGTATTGCGCGAATAGAAACAGCTTTTCTTAAGAAATAATTACTACGTTGTTCGGTAATTATAACATCTAATTTTCTATAAATATCTTTTTCTTCTTGAGAATTATTAGCAGCTTCGACTAATTGTAAGGAGTAAATTTCTGCAGAAAAGAAATATTTTAAAATATGTTTATCAGGAAATTTTTTAGCAATATTATTTAATTTTTCAATTATTTTTTCATTATTTTCTTTTTCACTTTTAGAGTCTTGTAAATAATTTGCATATAAAAAGGCATAATACAAAAGTTCTTCATTTTGTAGATATTTAGATTCGACCATCTGTAAAAAATACTTTTCTATAGATTTGCTATAAAGAGACTCTGCTAATTCAAAATAGATATGTAATTGAACAGGGATATTTAATTTTTGAAAATTTATACTATCAAATAAAGTTTTGGCAAAATCATAATTTTTAATTAAAAAATTAAAGTAAGATTTAATAAGAATTTTAAAGTTAGTGTACCCAGAGATATTATTAATTTTAGATAGATTGTTGTTTAGTTTTATTTGAAAATTAGCAGTTATTTGTCCTAATGGTTCTAGTTGATAGGAACTAAGGGTATCAAAAAATATTTCAAGTAATTGATAAAGATTTTTTTCATCGTTGTTTTTTATTTGTTCTGAAATTTTTCTTCCATAAAAAATAACCGAAGAGTATTCTTTAAGATGAAGATGGTCGGCATAAATTCTTTTTAATAAATCAAGATTGTAAGATTTTTCTATTCGATAAATAATAGTGTTTAATATTAGTAAGCGCTCTCCATAGTTTCTGGCCACCTGATGTGCTTCAAGCAATT
>JADGAM010000151.1:2285-10058 GCA_015232015.1 Oligoflexia bacterium
GTTCAGGAATAAGATTTAGATTTAGATTTAAATTTTGATTTAGATTTAGATTTAGATTTAGATTTAGATTTAGATTTAGATTTTGAATGGGATATCTAAATATTACACCATAATCATTGCCATCAATTACTTGATCATGGTTGGTATCATTTAAAAATTGTGCCCAGTAAATATATTTTCCGTCAGGTGAATACCTTGGGAGGCCCGCTATGCCAGGAAGAGTAAAGTTTAGGTGATATTTCTTTTTATCTTTTAATGAAATAACTGTAAATGTTAAGGCCTTGTTTTTCTCAATCAAGGTTAAGTAGTTACCATCAGCGGTAACTGTGTAGTATGCAATTTCTCCTTGAAAAATAGTATCTATTTTTTCACTTCGAATATCGTAAGATAATATTTGTTTTTTTGATTCACCACTTTTTTCTGATATAAAAAATATTTCATAGGAATTAACCCATTGAGGGGAGGATTCTTCGGAATTTTTTCTCAGAATACATTTAACATTTATATCTTTGTCTTGCTCTTGTCCTTGATCTTGATTTTGTTTTTGTTTGTTAGCAGATTCAATTTTTTTGTAACAAATATCTCCTAAGGCATCATATTTGAAGTAAGTAAAGGCCAGATATTCTCCATGGGCCGAAACCGCTGGATCTTTTGAATCTACTTCAATATTTAAAAAATTACTATTTTCACCGCTACTCAGATCTTGTTGATAGATCTGAGAGGCCATGTTGTGATTTCTCGTATAAAAAATATTTGCAAATTTATTTTCTCCCAATACTCCTTGATAACTATCATCAGGGCCAATAGTAATTTTTTTAAGATCTAGAAGAGATGGTAGAGTATTAATCCTTTGTTGAACAATGGTTGACGCTTTATCAGTAGTAGTTGTAATGAGTGCAGCGAATGTGGATTTAATATTGTTACTAATAAATAGTGTAAAGAATATAAATAATATGAGTAATGGAAATTGAGTTAGGGGGCGTAAAATAATTTTCATTGTAATTCACCATTAAGAACTTTATTAAATCTTTTAGTTCTTATGTCCTCTTCAACTGGAGCTAAAAAACTAGCACCAATTTTTTCCGTTTTTTGTAGTGTAAATTCTTCAAAAGAAGGCCAGTTGCCGGCGGCCTCGGTTTCCATTATGCTTTCTTTATCAACAAAGTAGATTGTAGGAGCACATGCTGATAATATAAAAAATAAAAAAATTAAAATTAAAAATTTCATTTTATAGGTACCTCATTTATTTTTATTACAATATCATCTAATGCGGATTTAATAAATCCACTAATAGGAATGCCTTTAATGTTAAAGTTTTTACTTATACCAATACTTTCAATTATAATGTCCATATCTAGATAGCCTTGTTTCATCGCCAGAGATACATTTGTAGGAGTTAACAAACGAAGTGCAGATCTGGTCTGATTTAGTTGCTCATTTCGGTATTCTGGATCTATGTGATTAATTAAGGCCAGTAATTGTTTTCTTCCTATCTTGGTAATATCTAGCCTTCCTTCAATTAATTTTTTGTTTAAATCAAATGCAAGAGCTGTGCGTGCATTAATAAGATCATTTGAATTTTTAGAATTTTTTGAATCTTTTGAATTTAATTCACTTGGATTTAAATCTGTTATCCGGCCAAGTATTCCAAGACGCAATGTTTTGGGATAGAGATCAAGATAAAAGGCCCCAGAAAGATCACCACTTAAAATATTAAGAGAAAAGTTTTTTATTGAAAGCATATTTTGATTGATATTTGCTTCAGCAATTATTGGACCAAGATTAAGATTGTTATATGAAAAAGAAGAAATTCTAATTCCATTTAATTCATTTAAAAGCGGTCTTAATTTGATAAAATCTACGCGTTCAAATGGATTTTGATCTAAAAGATATGCAAACTTCATACTTTTAGGCGTGTCTTTTAAATTAAGCTCAATTTCCTCTGAAAAATTGATCTCACCATTTATATTTTTTGCACTGATGGTTCCTTTTTTTTCATTAATCTTAGATGTATTTGACATAAGAGAAAAATTGTTAAAAATTATTTTTCCACTGATATTTGCTTTGGAATTATTAACGTTAGAATTAGAATTATTCAAATTACCAACACTGGCCATATTCCAAGGTATGCTAATGCTTCCATGATGTTTTATGCCTTTAATAAGTTCTAATTCATCTTCATTTTTATTTTTAGAGTTAAAATATAATTTACCCTGACTTTGAAAATCAAAATTAGATAAATCTATTGTGGCATTTTGATTTAAGGTTAACAGATCACCGCCCATTTTCAATAGCAGATTTTCAATATTAATAGTTTGTTTTTTTGTTAATAGTATTTCTGATGATAAAGATATATTTTTTAAAAGTGGATCAAGTGATAACTCTTTATTGGAATCTAATTTGAAAATGTGAAGCTTATTACAATTTAAATCTACAAAAATATTTTTGTTTTTCAGTGATCCATTAATAATTTTTATATTAATTTTACTTTTATCAATATCAAGTAAACGATTGTAGCTTAATTGATCAAATTGAATATGAGACGAGCCATTTATTACTTGGTTGTAAAAAATAAATTTAAGATCAACAGTAATAGGTTTAAAAGCAAGGATATCTGTCTGATATTTTTTATTTTGAGTAATAAGAATTTGCTTGTTACTTGTAATTTTAAATTTTGATAAATTTTTATCTATATTTTTTGCATCTATTTCAAAAATTGATTTTTTATTATGTGCTACTTCTATTTTAGATTTAAGATCTATTAAGAGATCACCTACTGTAGAAAGCTCATTTGGAATTTTTATATTTAATTTTGTAAGTAGTGTGTAAATTCCTTGTAAACGTTCTTTATAGTTCCAAAATTTTATATTTGATTCAATATTTAAAGTACGATTATTATCATTAAGTGTAGAGTTGTATTCTAGTAGATCAAATTGATCTGATTTTAATATTCCATTTAGTTTAATATTTTTATTTGATGATAATAGATATGAAAAATCTATTTGATATTGATTGAAGGAGTAGGTATCAGTTGATGTAACTGTGATAGAGGAGTTAACATGCCCTTGGGGTTTTGTTAAATCAAGAATGGCAGCTTTGTCAAATATATCAGAGGTGGAGGAGAAGGCGGCCAAGTATTTCAAGAGTAGCATAAGGTCGGAATATTTATATGAGAATATATGATTTGCTTGTAGTTTTACTTTAAATGCTAAAGGTAATTTTGGCAAATTACTGATTGCTGTAAGTAATTCTTTATTTATCTCAGTATTGAGAGAGTGGGCCAGTGTAAAACTATTTAATTTAGAGTTATTTTTCAGTTGTATATCAATGTTTTCTAGAGAGTTTTCTAAAGATAATTTTTTCGATTTATTTCTTAAATTTAAATTATTAAAATTTAAATCCAAGGTAAATTCATCTAACAATATTGACCATGGATCATTATCTTTTTTTGACAACAAAATGCTTGTTTGATTTTTAGAGGAAAAAGAACTACTAATATTAATTTTGGATTCATTGAATTCATTTGAAGAAAATTCAAAGTTGCTATTTGAAAAAGAGTAATTGCTTTTTACTGACAACATCTTGTTGTTTAATTTAAGTTGGCCTATCCAGTTTAGATTTCTTAAAGCTATATTTATACTAGATTTTGTACTCGTTCCCTCATTCGCGCTAATATGAAAGAAGAGATTAAGATTTTTTATTTCAATAGAATCAAGAGCAATATTAATATTACTAGGGAGAGTTTCAATTTTTAATAATGAATTATTAAGGTTTTTTTCAAGTTGCTTAAAAATATTAATCTCGTCAGTATTATTTTTATCTACTTTATCTACTTTTTTTGCTTGATTATCAGAGGTGAATTTAATAGTGGCATCTAGGTTTGAATCGTCAATCAAAATTCTGCGAATAAAGAATTTTCTTGTTAGAAGATCAAAAAGAGAATAATTAATCTCTGTATTTTTAATTTTTAATTTTATATCTCCTATTTGAGGATCTTTCCAAGAGAGCTCAAGATTGGAAATATGTTGTTTTCCCAAGATGTTGATGGTGGCATCTTCGAAATTTAAATCAATATTTGCTTTTTCTTTTAATTTACTTTGTATTGTTGGTAATTGACCTTTAATGAACTTTGGTGATTGTAACAAAAAATGCAGAAACACCAGAGTGGAAATTAAAAGAAGAGTTAAAGAAAAAAAAATGATTAGTGTTATCTTTAAAATTTTAGTTTTCATTTATGTATATCTTAAAAATTTGTAACTGGTCAGGTCCCTGGTAAATTTTGATCCATTTTCCTCGTCATTCGTGCGGCTTGCAGGAAGCAAGCCTCCTCTTTCCTCTGAAACTGAATCAAAATTTCCTCAGGGCCTTGACCAGCTACCAAAGCTAGCTGACTAGTTACAAAAATTTTAGCACGTATTATAAATTTAAAAGTAAATAATACAAAAATATTTTGATCGATAAAAGCGCTTTTTAATTTTTTTTTTAGAATTTCGAATTTTTTACAGGATTGTACTGTATTTAGCATTAATATATAATGTAGTTATTATTTAGAAGGATATAAGAGAGTATAGGGATAGAAGAAGGACAGAAGAGGGATAGAAAGGGGAAAAATATGGCAGAAAAATCTGAACTTAATTTTTTAATAATTGATGATAGCCTAAGTACCAGGGTGGTATATCGTCACTATCTTAAAAGTGATGAGAAATATAATGTTAATATTTTCGAAGCACAAAATGCAAATCAAGGACTTAAGATATTAGATACAGAAAAAGTTGATTGCCTTTTATTGGATTATTGTTTGCCTGATATGGTTGGTTCTACAGTAGTGGAGCAAATACGTAAAGATAACAGATTTAAATTTCTTCCAATAATAGTTTTTACAGGATACGGAACAGAAGAAGTGGCCGTAGAGAGTATGAAGAAAGGTGCAAATGATTATTTAGTAAAAGGTTCCGTTAATAAAGAAAAATTTTTAAATACTATCCATTTAGCGATTGAACAATGTGATGCAAATAAAGAAAAAATTACTATACAGAAAAAGATGGCAAATATATCCAAGTTAGTTTCTATAGGTGTACTAACTTCAGGTGTTGCTCATGAATTAAATAATCCATTAGCAGGTATCATTGGTTTAACAGAGACAATTATTAGTGATCCCTGTAATAGAGAAAAGGTTGTAGATAAGGCCAATAAAATTATTGTAGCATCAAAGAGAATAAAAAAAATAATAGATCAATTACGTCAGTTTAGTCGTGATTCTTATTCAACAAAAAATTGGCGGCAAATAAATTTGAATGTAATAATCAAAAGAGTATACTCCACATTCTTTGATGTATTCAAGGAAAAAGATATTAAAATTTTTTTGGATTTAGATGAACAAATTCCCTTTATTTGGGGGGATTCAAAACAAGTAGAAATTATCATATCAAATTTAATAGCTAATAGTATAGATGCATTTGATTCCAATGAACATGATGGTTCGACTAATTCCGAAGGTAATTCCGAAGGTAATAAGAATAAATTTATTAAGACTGTTACTTACACTTATAATGAGGGAGTAAAAATTATTATTGAAGATAATGCTGGAGGAATGAGTTCTCATGTAGAAGAACATGCTTTTGATCCATTTTTTACTACCAAAGATGTTGGTAAAGGAACAGGCCTTGGTTTATCAGTTGTCTATGGTATCGTTGAAAAATTACAAGGAACAGTCTCTTTATTAAATAGGGAGAAATTTGGAGTTCGTTTTGAAATGTGGTTTCCTGAGATATTACTTGATAATGAGAGTGATGATAGCAATAAGAAAACAGATGCAGATAGTGATGATGCTTCTAAAATAAAAAATAAAACAAGTAAGAAGGCCTCCGTCATGATTATTGATGATGAAGAGGTTATTTGTGAAATATTGAGCGACTTTTTGAAAGATGAATTTGATGTTACCGTATTAACTAAACCAGAAGAAGCATTAAAAAAGATTGAAGAATGCAAATTTGACTTAATTGTAACTGATTACAATATGCCCAAGGTTAATGGTGTAGATATTCTTTTTGCTGCTAAGGCCGCGCAACCAGCTACCCCTGTAATAGTTATTAGTGGTCATGCTAGAGAAGAAGTAGAAATGAAAAGTGTTCTAGAAAAAGGTGCTAAAGAAATTCTTTCAAAACCATTTGTAAGTATGGATGAAGTTTTGAATGTATTAAAGCACTCACTTAATAGATAATCTGTGCATTTATTAACTATGCATTCATTTAATTAAACAGTGGACTAAGAGTTTTTTATCTTCCTTAAATTGGACTAAGATTTTATCTTGTTTTACTTCTCTTACTATACCGCTACCAAATTTAGCGTGAATAATTACATCGCCTTGAAGATACTTTTCTGACATAGAATAATGTTTGGCCTCTTTACCAAAAGATTCTTTTTCAATATCAAAAGTTTGATCTGCAGCAGCAGCTTTTTTTCGAGTAGTTTTTTTTACTTTTGCTGCTTTTTCGCCTGGGGATGGTTTTTCTTTTTTTTCTTTGTAAGCATGAACATGTTTACAGGTTTTACACATTACTTTTAAAATCTTTCCTTGATATGTGACTTCAATTATATGGGCCAAATCGAGGTTACATTTAGGGCAAAGACAAATCAATTCTTTACCAACTTCCATTAATCGCTCCTGATGATAAAAATATTTTCAATCAAGCATATTATAATATCGGTAAAAAATCACTTTTTCTTTAGGTATTCTTTAGGTAATAGAGAAGCAATTTAAAACATTTATTATTTTTTTCATTTTTTTGTTACATTTGCACATGAACATATTCATTTATCATCTCATACAGTTTGCTATCATTAAATTAAATAAGAATTAAATAAGATGAAGTTGTGGAACGAAATGCTTGTTTATTGTTTATTTATTTGTTTATGAGCTTTTGATGATAGTGAGCATTGTATGTATCTGCCAATTTATAGGAAATTAGTTGCGGCCGCGAGTGTTCTGGTCAAGAATAAATTCTAACATGTTTAGCAATATTAATATACAAATGTATGGAGATTTGTTGAGACATTCAGAGATTATTCATCATAAGAGTCATCAGAAGACTCAGAAGACTCAGCGATAGCTGGAATATGTACAATATCACTGATTTTAGTTCTAATATTAGCAGCAGAAATTGTTTTATCTCGTTTTAATTTTGCTTCCATTGCTTGCCATACAGTAATGTTACTATCGTAAGGGTTATGCAAAATTAATTTTGCGATACTTGAAACGCTAAATCCACCTTTAATAAACATCTCTGGTAAGACTACATTGTAGTATTTTCCAAGAATAACTCTTTTACCATTAATTTTAATATTATAAGGATGTATTTTTTCACCTAGAAGCGCTTTTCTTAGCTTAAAGGTAATTCCACTGAAATAGAGAGGAAATTTGAATTGAGTTGCAACTTGAACCATAGCGCGAATTAATCCGCCTTTTATTTTGGCCCTCCATATATTTCCTCCATTAATTCTATATTTTCCATTATCATCTTCTAAAATATCAAAGGCCCTTGGGAAAAAGTTATACAAATCACCTCTTGTAATATCACCAATTTTTTTCCAAGCATCTGTGGAAGTAGTACCAACATGAATTGCCATGTCAGCTTTAACTGCCTCTATCATTTTTAAATTTCTTTGAGAATAATATTTTAATGCTTCACAAACCATCACAGGCCCTAAGTCAGATCCACCAATACCTATATTAATCACATTACGAATTGGTTTTCCGGTGTATCCTACCCACTC
>JADGAM010000152.1:0-3198 GCA_015232015.1 Oligoflexia bacterium
TTGATGGAATTGGAGATGCCTGCTGGCACTGTCATGCCGGTATCGGGGCATTTCCTCTTCAAATAGCAGTTAAATTTAATATTCCACTTTTGATATGGGGAGAATCGATTGCAGAATCTTCAGGTAGAGCTTCTTATTTTAATCCAGTGAGAAAATTTGACCGTGATTATTTTACAAAAGTCTCAGCCAAACTTTATCCTGATCAAGTTGTTTGTGATTATATTTCAAAAAGAGATGTTCATCCATTCCAGTTACCTAGTGTTGAAGAGTGTGAAAAAATCGGTCTTCATGGAATTCATTTAGGGGACTATATATTTTGGGACGAAGAACGACAAATAGAATTTATTCGTGATACTTATGGATGGAAAGAAACGGAGATGGAAGGAACATATAAGCGTTATAAAAGTGCTGAATGTATTATGCCTGGAGTTCATGACTTTACTTGCTACCTAAAAAGAGGATACGGACGAGCAACATTTCATTCGTGTATGGATATTCGCAATGGACTTCTAACGAGAGAAGAAGGTTTTGAACTCATTCGTAAGTACGATCCAATCCGTCCTGAGGCCTTAGATTACTATCTTAAGATAACTGGAATGAGTGAGGAAGAGTTTTATGAAACAATGAAAAAGCATCGTCTTCCAAAATTAAAAGATATCGACATCCCTATCTTACCCAAGAATCGAGTAAATGAAGAAGAGCGTATCTATCCTTTTGTTGAGCAACTAATCGAAAAAATGCAAAATAAAAAGAAAGAAGAAGATAGGAATAATAAATAAGAAAGAAAAAAATTTTGAAATTGAAATTGAACATGATGTGGAGATAACATATGCAGAATAATGGTTTTTGTGAACTGAGCATCAGTGATATAATCAAAAAATATCAAAAAGGAGAGATAACTCCCTCTGATGTTGCCACTATCTGCATTAATAGGGTTGAAAAATTAGAAGAGAAATGCAAGGCGTGGGTATCTTTTTCTGAAGATAATTTAGAAGAACAGGCCAAACTTCTCAAAAAAAATGTTGACATCACAACTTCTCGTCTTCCTTTGCTGGGTATTCCTATCGGGGTGAAGGATGTTATGAACACTATCGATTTTGCTACTGAAATGGGTAGTCCACTTTGGAAAGGGTTTTTGCCAGGTAATGATGCCAGAATTATTTATCAAATTAAAAGTAATGGTGCTATTGTTGCGGGAAAAACAGTGACTGCAGAATTTGCTGTTCACACATTGGGAAAAACTCTTAATCCCTATGATTCAAATAGAACTCCTGGTACCTCTTCTAGTGGTTCTGCTGTTGCTGTTGCTACAGGAATGGTTCCTGCTTCACTTGCAACTCAAACAGCGGGTTCTATTATGAGACCGGCTAGTTTTTGTGGAATATATGGAATAAAACCATCCTTTGGTCTAATTCCTCGAACAGGAATTTTAAAAACTACTGATAGTCTTGATAGTATTGGATACTTTGTTCATCATTTTGAAGATATTCCTATGATGTTTGAGGTATTACGAGTTCACGGAAAAAATTATCCTATCAGTAACACAAAAGTGGGAAGAAAAAAATTAGCCAAGAGAGTACCTGAAAAACTTTGGAGAGTTGCTTTTTTTAAAACTCATACATGGGAAGATGCTCACGGCTATGCAAAGAAATCTATGCTTGAATGGGTAAGAAATTTTCATGATATAAAAGATGTTGAATTTCACGAAGTAGAATTGCCTTCACATTTTGAAGGTATCCATGAAGTTCATGATCGAATCTACTATAAAGCACTATCGTACTACTTCAAGGAAGAATATAAGAAAAAAGAATTAGTTTCTCCAATCATGAATGAAATTATAGAAAAAGGAATGGAAATCTCAATAAAGTCCTATAAAGAAGCACTCAAAGAACAAGTATATTTATTGCAAACAATGGATTCTCTTTTTGAAAAGTATGACATTGGTCTATCATTAAGTACTGCTGGTGAAGCCCCCTTACGAGAAGAATTAGAAAGACCTGATTCATGTTTGATGTGGACATTACTACATCTTCCAGTAATCGGTATCCCTGTCTTTACTTCACCTTCAGGACTGCCCTTTGGAGTTCAATTGATGGCCAGAAAATATAATGACTATTCCCTTTTTGAATTTGCCTCGTACCTTAGATCAATTAATCTAATTCCTGCTAAATCTAATTTTGTTAATAAATCATTTTATTGGGAAAATTGATATATGATTACTACACGCTGGCGAGTTTTATTGCACTCAATGACATTCAAAAGGGACTTTGGTCCTGTCTACATTCTATCAAAATTGTTAGAGAAATTAGGTTGCGAATGTGTCGTTGCCAATAATCGTAATTTACTAACAAAAAGATTAAGATTATGGAATCCACATGCGGTCATTTTTTTAACGCTGAGTAGAATGAGGGATATAAAGAAGGTTTTTCCAAAAGCAAAATTATTTTATTATTCAGGTGAGGCAGGAGATAACAGTGTGCTTTCTCCTGAATATTTAATTATTAAAGATCCCTTCCTATATAACTCTATATCAAAAACTTATCTGTGGGGAAATACTCTGGCCAAAGCATTGCTGGCAGATTTTAAAAAATTTAAGCACCTACCTTCTAATAAGGATTTTGAAAGTAAATTCTTTTTAGCAGGAAATCCCAGTATTGATATAGCCAAGTACGGCCTTAAATGTTCAACTAATGACAGAAAAATAAAAATTGGTTTAATTGGAAGTTTTTCTCTCATAAACAATCCCAATGCGAGCCTAATATATTCACTTTACGAAACAAATTCGAATACTCACTATGCCGTCTATAACATTGTTTTCGAAGAAGCAAGATTTCAAGTTAATTTATTAGAAACTTACAAAACTATTATAGAAAAACTTGATCCAAATAAATACGAAGTCAGTTTTAGGCCCTATCCTTTAGAGTCTATGGATAATTATAAAGAAGTAACATTCTTTACTAGACATAATGTTACCATAGATGATTCAATTAGCTTTTTTACCTGGTTATCAAATCAAGATGTGATTTTGGGAGGAAGTTCTACAACCATCATTCAGTTAATGATAACAAATAGACCATACATTAACCTAGATCTTTTGCATAATAGAACAACAGTTCCTGATGATTTAAAACGCCTTGAATGTATAAAATCAAAACATTGTCCCAAGACTATGGATGAATTATTTTATATGATTGAGCG
>JADGAM010000152.1:3208-10042 GCA_015232015.1 Oligoflexia bacterium
ATAAAATCAAAGACGTTCCTCTTTTAGAAAGTATTTTGGGAGAAGACTATAATTTTTATATCCAAAATTCTGTCCTCTTTATGGTTGCTTATGATGTTGTAAAAACTCTAAGTAAAGATAAAGTTGATGTTGGCAAAAGTTTATTACCTATAAGAATTTATCGAGAGATTGATCATTTGTTTATGAGATATGTTCAATTAAGATGTCACTTTATTGAACGCAATAACTCATTGAAATCAGACTATAGTTTTTTTGTGTTCAAGAAACAGAAAAAAAGAATTGAAAATGAATTTGATTTAATTGTAAAAAATATTTTATCTGCTCCAGAAAACGCTCATTTTTTAACTATGTAATGTAAATATAAATGGAGGACCAATATGCTTAATATTAGAATTGAAAATATCTCTCCAGAGGTCATGGGAACTGATCGTGATCTGGGTTTCACGTTCAAAGAAGAAAAATGGTTAGATTACCGTAAAAGGTGGGATAATAATCCTTTGATGGACATTTTAGAAGAGGCTCCTCTTCAAATCGATTTATTTGCTGTGGATGTTTGTAATCTTAAATGTCCTATGTGTGTTAGAGAGGCCCATATCAATGGCAACGGTTATATGGATGTGAACTTAGTCAAAAAAATTATTGATCAAGCCACAGAATACGGAGTACCCGCTTTTAATTTTGGAGGACTCGGTGAACCAACTCTTTATCCTCATCTTTTTGAGATTTTGAAATATGCCAAGGATAGAGGAATCATTGATGTTAATATCCATACTAATGGTACAAGATTGTCGCCAGAATTTAACAAAAAACTGATTGAAACTGGCTTAGATAGAATTATTATTTCTGTTGATAGTAATGTAAAAAATATCTATGAAAAAATTAGAATTGGAGCAAATTTTGAAAAAACTTATTCAGGAATTAAAGATTTTATCGATCAAAGAAATTTGTTAGGCAAAGAAAAACCTCACATAAAAGTAAACTATATCAATACTGACGAAGACGATCCTACACAGAAAAATGATTTTATAAATTACTGGAAAGATAAAGTTAATCGAATAGCAGTCTTACGTTATTTGGATTGTAGTAATGGAGAAGGAGAAGTATACCATCAAAAAAATTATGAACAAGACAAAAATTTTTGTTGTGCAGAACTCTGGCGTCGATTATGTATTTTAAGTGACGGGGTGGCCACTATTTGTACTAATGATATGAAAAAAAAATATATAGTGGGCGATGTAAGAAAAGAGACTATTTCTGAAATCTGGAAGGGTGAGCGAATACAAAAAGCTAGGAATTTTCATCGTAAGGGTCTCTTTAGAACCATTGATAAGTGTAAAAATTGTCCTGACTCATTTGATCCTAAAAAGCGAAATTAATAATTGAATAAGCTTTTATTCTTTTATCATTCTTCTATTGCCAGAATGGATTATAGCAAATATGAAAATTGCACTGCTCATGAATCATAATTCTTATCCAGGAAGAGAGTATTTACTATCTTTGAAAAAAGCAAATATCTCTGTTGACGTTCTTCTAATTGGTCAATATCCGATTATCAACAAATTAGAAGAGGATCGTTGTGGTGGGCTTTGGAATCCTCCTCCTTTAGATAATATTCTAACGGATATATCTCATTTTCATTTTGACACATTGAAGTCCCAAAGGCTAATTAATCATTTATCACAAGCAAATTATGATATTGGTATTCAAGGTGGTACTGGAATTATTAAAAACTCTGTGATCTCTCTTTTTAAAATTGGAATACTGAATTTTCATCCAGGAGATCTACCTTTATACCGAGGATGTAGTGCTCCTGAATGGCAGTTGGTTGAAGGTAGACCAATTGTTTGCACTTGCCATCTTATTGATGAAGGAATTGATTCCGGATCAATTTTAAGTAAAAAAGTGCTCTCCCCAATTTTAAACAGTTATTTTTCATTTAGAAGCACAATCTATCCAGAGATTGCAAAGTTTATTGTAGAAATTCTTCTTAAATATTTAAAATATCCTGAACTCATCAGGTCCCATTTTGCAAAACAGGATAATAGCAAAGCAGTCTATCGAAAGTACATTGGTGATGAAATGATACAGATGATTAAAAATCATTTTAATAAATTTTCAAAAAGCTACGAACAATTATAAAAAACTCGGGATAGGTGAGGGCTTACGCCCTTTCCCTCCCACACCACCTGGCATACGGATCGTAGAGCATGTCTCAGCTTAAAACAATTTTATTCATGAGCAATTCCTTCAATTTCATCAGTACTTAATATTTTAATGATAAATTTTTTGTCTTTAAAGTAAAAATAAGCCGGATACTCATCATTATTAACAATTCTCAATAAATTGAATTGTTCTTTTATCGTCTTATTAATATCTAGTTCACTATCTTTTTTCGTTCTTTTTTTATAGTAAGTTGGAGTTCCCTTTTGTTTTTCAGGAACTAAAGTGGGATAATTTTTTAAAAACGTGAGACATAGTTCAATTGTTGCCTGCGCCTGTTTTTCTCTTATCTCTTCATTTAACTCTGTACCATTTAAAATTAAATTTTTTTTAAAAAAAATATCTCCTGAATCCAAGTTTTCTTTAGCTTCAAATAAAACCATAGGAACTTCATTAACTTGATCGAGAATTTGGTAAAATAAAGGTGCCCACCCTCGCCCCCTTGGTAAATAACTCTCGTGAACAACAAGATTATACTTATTTAGTTCTAAAAAAGATGTGGGTATAATTTTAAAATAACTCAGAATAAATAGGCAAAAATACTCACCTCTGATTTCTTCATGTTCTTCATAGACGTCGATAACAAAAAAATTATTGTCTATTAGTGAAACCATCCCTGGAATATATTTCTTAAACCAACTTTCTCTTGAGGTAAGAATAGCAATTTTTTTCATCTAACAAAACTTCCGAATACATATCATTGGTTCAACATAATTTTTTCCGATCCTATTACCCCAATATCTCGCATTCTCCTTTAAAAACTCAATAGATCTAGGATGTGGGTAATTTCGCATCTCGGTTTGATATTCTGCAATAGCTTTAGTTTTTAATTCAATATAATCATCTATGTCGACATAGATGTTTGGAGAAAAACGAAGAGGATAATTCCACTCGGTCGAAGACACTGTTTCAAAGGTATAAATATCTGTTACAGTTTCCTCTCTTAGTGGTCGAGTAGCAGTCAGTACAGCTCTGTATGTTATTTGATGATCTATGTTTAGATCGTTTTCAAAATGGGTAAAAACGACATCTGGCCTGATTTCATTTTTTATGTTTTCAATATATTTAACTAAATCTAATAGCGGTACACTATCAAATCTGTTGTCTGGAAAATCAGCAAAATAAACTTTCTTCACACCTAATACATTGTTGGCCCTAATCGAGTGTTCTCGCAATTCTTTTATTTCCTTGGCACTGCTCTTTACATCTCTTTCATTATTACGAGAGGTGATGCCCTCGCCTAATATCACCGAGAAAACTTCTCCTCCTTCCTTTATATTTTTGGCAATAGCTCCTCCACATCCTAGGATTTCGTCATCAGGATGTGCAACTACAACCATTATTTTTTTTCTTATCATCAACATTTACCTCAAAATTACCAGTTAATTTCTTTCTAGTCTCATCGTATACAATATCGGCAAACTCAATTATGAGATTATTTACATTGATAAAGGCTTTTGGATACCCTTCCGCATCCAACATTCTCACAAAATCATAAAAATCGCTAATAGTGTTTAATGGAGCAGTTTGAATATTTGACTCCCATGGCCTACGTCTTTTAAATGAAAATATCTCACCTGATTGTTCAACAGTAGGTATATTGCCCTCTGTTAGAAAAAGTGGAATCATTTTATTGAAAACAACATTAGAAGCTCGGGTGAAAATTTCGCGAGCACTACCATACATGATATTGAATGGTTCTTTGAAATATATAGGTCCGCTATCCAAACCCGCAGTGACTTTTATCGCAGATATTTTTGTATCATAAATTTTGTTCACTATTAGGTTTTGCAGCGGACTTCCTCCTCTCCCATAAGGCAAGTCTGTCATGTGAAAAACAACACACTCAAAATTTTCGTAAATTTCTTTAGGGATTATCCATGACCAGTGAGGCAGGAAAATGAATCGGGGATTAATTTTCTCTACATTTTCTTTTGTGAAATTCTCTTTGTTTTCAATTATGTAAATTGAAACATCTTCCTTATATTTCTCTGCCAACATTTTGGCATTATCAATATTCCAACTTTTTATTGTAGTGATGATGATGTTATACATAATTTTTTACAGCTCTGATATCATGTTCAAAATCTAGTAAATTATCTTTACTGGCCTTTTGAGTTTCCAATGTTATCAAACTATTTTCTGGAATTAAACTTAGTATTTCCCTTATGGGAAAACTACCGAACCCAATATTTCTATGTTCATCCTTGATATCATTTATGTTTCCATCGGACAAATGAAACATTTTAGGAGACAATGTTAAAAAATCATTTATATATTCTCTCCAGACAACTCCACAGGCGTTGGACGCACATATTGCATGACCAACATCAAAACAAAAATCAATTTTGGCTTCATCCATAATATATTTTATTTCTATCGGGGTACTCCCATTACAAATTTCTGGCCCATAAATGGAATGGTAGGGCTTGTTCTCAATGAGTGACCTGGGTTCTTTTATGTTTTGTAATTGCCTAGCAGTTTCCTTATAATCACCATCAACACCGCCGTGAAAAATAATATATTGCGCATCTAAATCGTTTGCCCATTTCAAAGTTTCTTTGATTAGTAATGAATTCGTAACCTCAGCTTCTTTTTTGGCAAGATTCATCCCTCCGAACCAATGCGGAGCATGTATTATGTAAGGGATTTTTAAAGCGGCCCAACTATTTATGAAACTGTCATATGATCCAGGCTCAGCGTATAATTCAATGTAATCATATACACCTTGTTCAAAAAGTTTTTTTGCATCATTGATGTAGTTTTGATTTTTTGACCAAAGCTTTAATCCAAATTTAAACATACATAATTAAAAAATAGTATTTTTATTGATTAAAAATTCCAATTAGAAGGGCGTACACCATTCTTTCAAATTTTCAAATTACCTAACAAAGTTTTCATATCTTCAATAGAAAGCCACTTGCTATTATTATCGCTACTATAACAAAAATTCGAAGGCACTGCTTGTCCGTTCTCTTCTGCATATTTTTCCTCTATTGAGGTGATGAAAGAAGGTGATGATCCAGCCAGAGGAGATGAAATTCGATAGTGATCATAAAAATCATATGTAAATCTTGCATCATCTTCTGAGATCATCATTTCATGCAATTTTTCACCAGGTCGTATTCCAATAATTTTTTTAGGAACCTCCGGGGCAATTGCATTTGCTAAATCAATCACTCGCATACTTGGTATTTTAGGAACAAAAATTTCTCCACCATCAGCCTTTAACAATGCCTTATAGACTAATTCGACCCCTGATTGCAAGGAGATCCAAAATCTAGTCATTCTCTCATCGGTAATCGGAATCACACCTTTCTTCATTTGCTCCTTAAAAAACGGAATAACACTTCCCCTGCTCCCTATTACATTACCATAACGAACAACTGCAAATCGAGTATGATGCTCCCCCGAGTAGGCATTTCCACCAATAAATAGTTTATCGCTGCAGAGTTTAGTGGCACCATACAAGTTGATTGGATTGCATGCCTTGTCGGTGGAAAGTGCTACAACTTTTTTTACACCCCTATCAATTGCAACATCGATAATATTAGTTGCGCCACAGATATTTGTTTTGACATATTCAAAGGGATTGTACTCAGCTATCGGAACAATCTTTAATGCTGCCGCATGAACTATATAATCTACTCCGTCACAAGCCCTTTTTAAACGGCTTTTATCCCTAACATCCCCAATGAAAAATCTAATCCTTGAGTCAGTAAAAGTTTTAGACATCTCAAACTGTTTCATTTCATCACGACTGTAAATAATTATTTTCTTGGGAGTATATCTATCTAAAGTAAGATTAACAAAGGTTTGACCAAAAGAACCAGTTCCTCCAGTTACTAGAATAGTTTTATTATTAAGCATAATTTTTCCTTTTCCTTATACTTTTATACAAAGGCCCTAGAGCATCTCGAAGTAGATTGATTAGATTCAGTCTCAAAAATCAAAATTCAGATTAGTGATATCAGATAAAGCTTGCGTTATCTCAATACTGATATCTGAACCAGGTCTCGATATTAAATAATTGATAATTGATTTTCGAAAGCGATTCTAGTAGAAAGGAAACAGTAAAAAAAGAAAAAATGCAAATAATTTTTTAAATGGATTAGATTACCAGAAATATAGCTGCGCTTCTTTACAAAAAAATTTCATTAAGTTAAACGAAAGAGATATGGTACGTATTTTTAGTCAAAAAACGAAAAATCTTTAGAGGAGGGATGGTGAGTTGTATAACAGATAGTATTTTAATGACTCCTCCAGTTTCTAGCCCCCTACACCCTCAGGCTGCATTACCTCTTTTAAAAGGATATCTTCAAAAATACGGTTTCAAAACCAAAGTTATCGATACCAATATCTTGTTTTTTAATTGGTTCTTACAAGAAAAAGTAATAAATCCGACTCTTGAAGAAATATACAAGAATCCTCTATCTATCCTGTCAGATTACGATGAAATTGAAAAAAAATTATGGGAAAGGTCAAAGAAATTTGATGGTCTAGTAGTTGGAATGAGGTATCTTTCTATGAAATACGATCGTACTAAATTTAAAGAGGTCATTAAAGCCATTAGAGATGAGAATGCCAACCCATTTATTGATTTTTATAAAGAAA
>JADGAM010000153.1 GCA_015232015.1 Oligoflexia bacterium
TAAAAATTTACATAATAAAAAAATTCAACAAGCAGATTATTTAAAAACATCTGATAATGCTTTTTTTGAAAATTTATCTATTGATGATTTTCAATCATTATTTTCTTGAGAAGTTAGCTCACTCACTTAATCAGGAAGTAAAATTCACCACGTTCTTCAATTTTTGATCCTATTATTTTCTTTTCTAATAACAGTTTAATAACAGATTCAATGTTATTGTTATTACTACTAACTCCTAATGTAATTTTAAGATCATCTAAAGTGCAGGGGCGTCTTCTAATAGTATTTAGGATAGTATCTTCAATTAGTTCAGTTGTAATATTTTGTGTAATATTTTTAAAGCTTGTTTTATTCCACTTAGAATTGATGATTTCTATTTCGAATGGTTGGAATAATGATTTTAATCTTGTCAATTCTTCCATGGAAGGAGGTCGAATAAAAGATTCAGTACCAGGTCTGTCTAGAGTGTTTAATTGAATTTTATCAGGAGAAAATTTTTCTAAATCTTTTTTAATACGCTTTATTTCTTCATCGCTATCATTGATCCCTGGAATTATAAAAACTTCAACCCAAACTTGTCCCTTAAACTCTCTTCTAAATTGTTGAAGTCCATTGCTAATTATTTCAGCAGTGATTTGAGGGTGAGGTCGATTTATTTTTTTAAAAACATCTTCAGAGGCAGCATCATATGATGGTACAATAAGATCAAGAGGCAGAAGTTCTTTTCTTAAATCTTCTTGATAGAATAAAGTTGAATTAGTTAAAAGTGCTAGTTTGTATTGAGGGTAATTTTTTTTCAGGTATTCAATAACGGCACCCATTTTACTATAGAGTGTTGGCTCACCTTGACCACTAAATGTTATGTAATCAATTTCCAGAGCGAAATCAGCGGAATTTGTGGAAAAAAATTTATCTATTTCATCAAGAACAGCGTTTAGTGGATAAAATTCTTCTCGTTTAATCGAGAGAGTTAGGGTTTTACCACATTCGCAGTATATACAATCTAAACTACAAATTTTCTTAGGGATAAGATCTATCCCTAAAGATATTCCAAGACGTCTCGATTTAATGGGACCAAAAATAAAGTGATTTTTATTTGTATTCGTAATCATAATTTTAGAGAATATATCATTAAAATTTACTGAGATCAAATAGAGAGAAAAATAGCAGGTTTGAAGACAGATTGATGTTTATGCAACTTTCTTTTTATATAGATCATCTTCTGCATCATCATCTTCATCCTGATCGATTGTATCATCGATAATGTTATGATCTTTAGTAGGTACTTTATTAACATCATTTAATGGTACAGCTAGACCGTCAGTCTTTCTAGAATTTTGAACTGGTGTTTGATAAAGATATCGATTAAGTGTTGCTTCTTGATCCTTTAATATTGCTAATTTTAATTCTTCTGAAGGGATATCAAGAATTTCAGTTACTTTCCTTAGCATTTTTAAAGGGATATTACAAAGAGCTCGTTCAACGTTGCTAATGAATTGGCCATTTTTATATCCTAAAAGATGGGATAACTCTGATTGAGAATAATTTTTTGGGTGTGTTACTCTTTTGTTTCTGATTAACTTAGCTATATTTTGAAAACATCGCATATCTTTTCTCCTGTAATAAAGTATGGACTGTTAGTATTTTAAAAAAGTCTAAAATTAAACAAGCATTATTTTCTAACTTGGCCAAATATTTCTTTCATGTGAGCCTTTCGGTTGTTCATAAAATTTATTAATAATTTTTTTTCATTTATAAACTGTTTTTTTAGTTATTTTTAAATATAAAAAAAATTTATTGTATATGACTATCTTATCAACTTAAATTTGTTTAATCATAGAGTGAAAAATGTGACTATAATGCAATTGTTTTGAACAAAAAACTGATAAAGCGTTAGGAAATTGACTAAAAGATGGACAATTTTTCCTAGGAAAACATTTACCCTTTAAGATTTGTGATTTTTTTTGAAGACGAGATTTCCTTGATAATAGCTATAATCAACCAATTTTTCTAAATGATGACGTGTTGGTACGGCATCTATAATATTTTTTAATATGCTTTCAGGATTTTGTTTCTGATTATGAATTGGCCTTTGTTTTTGTTTTAAATTTGATGATTCTATATTTTTTATAACAATAAAGTTCGCAAATTTGTTTTTCAATAGATTTCCATGTGTCTTTGATAGATTTAAAATTTCAGCACCGGCCAAAGTAGATCTATAGAGTGCTTTAATGTAGGTTGCCCCTTTTCTTTTTTTGTTTAGATTTTGTTTTACAAAGGATCTCATTACATCAAACATTGAAATAAAAGGACCACCTCCGATATCTGAACCAAGCGCCCATCTGATTTTGTGATTTTCAATTTTTTTAAAGTTAAATAAACCAGAATTTAAGCCCATTTCTTCAGCAGGAGCATTTGAGGTTGGGCAATGAATAAGTGCTGTTTTTGTCTTTGCTAATGTAAGACATTCTTTAGTAGTTAAATAAATTCCATGGGCCATCAAAGTATTTTTTGAAAGTATTCCAACCTTTTGATAAATATCAGTGTAGCTAGCAATATTTTCAAAACCTTTGTATCCATTTCTGTAAATTGACAGGACATATTCTATTTCTTTTGGATTTTCACTTAAATGGCTTTGAATAAAACTTTTAAATTTTTTTGCAATAATTGCACTTTTTTTCATTGTTTTGGGGTCTGTTGATGGAGCAAATCTTGGTGTTATAGCATATTTGTGATTATATTTTTGTGCAAATTTTGCGACCAATTTTTGTGCTTCATTTTCAGTTTGTATTAAGTAATCAGGTGAGTTTATTGTCATTAAAACGTTACCAACGATAAAATCACCTAATGCATTCTCCATAGCATCATTTAAAGCGTGTTCATGAATTGAACTATAGATTGCCCCGCCTAATGTTCCGTATGAAGGTAGTTGAGAGAAGAACTTTTGTGCTTTCTTTTTGAGCACGATTAAAACTGGATTTAAGATAATTTAAAGTGGCCGGATTTATTGTAGAATTAATTTTTAGAACAAGAGATTTATTTACATTTATCTCTATAGCTTTCCCTAGCACTGTGTCCTTGTTTGCTTCACTAGCATTAATAGCACTTACATTAATCATTTCTGAAGATATAGTTGTTATTGCTGTGATTAATGAAAGGATAAGCGTAAAAAATATTATACTGATTCGTATTCTAATATTCATATTCATATTTATTTGATCCTAAGTATATAATTGTATATGATAAACATTTGGTTATTTTTCTTTTTTAGAAATATACGTTTTTTTTAATAAAACAGCAAACATTTAGGAGTATGAATTGGCAACACATCATCATCAATATAAATTAATTTATGGAACGATAATCAATCCTATCAATGATAAAAAATGTGAATTTTAAATTAATTATTATAAAAATTAATACTCCGGGAGGACTTGTCTCCACCACTAAAGACATTCTAACACTATTTGGTGAAAGTGATATTCCCATTGTAGTTTGGGTAACTCCTGAAGGTGCTTCTGCAACTAGCGCAGGAGCAATTATTAGCAGTGGTGCTCACTTTTTATTTATGTCTCAAGGAACTAACATTGGCGCTGCTACTCCTATTTCAATTGATGGTGACATTGGAGAAAATCCAGAAGAGAAAGATAAAGACAACGATGATAAAGATAGGAAAAACCCAAAGGACTCCAAAGAGTCTTCTAAAGAACAACAACGATTTAAGCTTCCAACTAATAACCCTCTTAACCCTAGACAATCATCTGATCTTCGAAAAAAAGCAATAAATGACTTAGTAGCATTAGTAAAATCTCTTGGTCATACCAGAGGCAGAAATGCTGAATTGTTTGCAGATATGATAATTAAAGCAAGTTCTTTTGAATCTAAAGAAGCATTGGATAAAGGTTTGATAAATGATATTGCTAATAATATTAATGATATTTTCAAATTTTTAAATAATAAAGAAATTTCTATTAAAGGAAAAAAATGTATTTTAAAAACCAATGATAATGTTCAAGTAATAGAGCAAGAGATGGACATTGGGCAAGAAATATTAGATATATTTGCCAATCCAAGTTTGGCATATATATTATTTATCATTGGAGCAGCACTAATTTATCTTGAGATGCAAGCGCCAGGTGGTTTTATTGCTGGAAGTATTGGAGCAATTTGCCTTATTATCTCTGGAATAGCTTTTCAAGTGTTGCCTATAAATTTTGGCTCTCTTGGATTAATTATTTTATCTTTTGTTTTATTTGTCTTAGAAGCATACGTAACAACTTATGGTATTCTCATGATACTTGGGATTATTTCTCTTACTTTCGGCTCGCTATTCTTATACCGCTCTGAAAACAGCTACCTTGATTTTCATGTAGGGATTGTTTACTCTACTGTTTTTGCAATTACACTCTTTGTTGGTTTTATAACACTATATTGGGCGTATGATGCACGTAAGAGAAAGCGAAATGGAGATCGCAAACAATCAGATCATCACAAAGTTATTGGCAAAAGCGGAACGATTGTATCAAAAATAGATGATGTTTCCTTAGAACAGAGTAATAGATATCGATATCAAGTTAAAATTTCAGGGGAGATTTGGAATTGTTGGTCCAGCGAAAATATTCAACAAGGTACTATGGTTAAAGTCATAAATATTGATGTAAATAAATTGCCTCTTCGGTTACTGTTACGAGTGCTATTACTCAAGAGGTTGACCCATTTATTATAGCAGATAAATTTGTAAATCAATCAACTAGTCTAACTGATAAAATTGTTATTGAATCAAATATCTTACAAATTATTAATTCAATTTCAAGTTGGGCCTTAAATCAAAAAAACATTAAATTACAATCTCAAATATTAAAAATAATAAATCGTTATGAAGAAGTTATGAAATTATCTTTAAAAAATAGTAAAAACTCTGCAGAGATTATTGCAAATACATATAAATTTCTTGCCGATCTAAAAAAAATAGAGTTATCTTTAAAAGACTCAACAGAATCTACATATTAAATATTAAACACATAAAAATTATTCTTAATTACAACTTTAAATTTTATGGATTCATTTACAGCTATACTTTATGGAATCGTTCAAGGATTAGCAGAATTTTTACCTGTAAGCAGTAGTGCTCATTTAGCATTATTGCCAAAATTTCTTAAATTCGAAGATCCAGGTGTCTATTTTGATTTAATGATGCATTTAGGGACAACTTTAGCTTTACTCTTTTACTTTTGGAAAAAAATTTTTGTTATGTTTAAGTTCGGTTTAGAAATCATTCCTATATTTCAAAAAAATAGAGAAAAAACATCAACCGATTTAAATTTTTTTAGAAACTTTTTTTGTTCTACTTTTTTTTCTATAATATTTATTTTAGTTATAAAGCAGGTTGCATTAAGTTATGGCCGTGATACGCACTTTATGGCCATCAACCTACTGGTATTTGGAATTCTTTTATACCTATCAGATTGGTGGGCCAATAAACAAAAAACAACAATCTCATTTTACGATAAATTTAGATTTAAGGAATCAGTGCTGGTAGGTCTTGCTCAATCATTGGCCATTTTCCCAGGAGTAAGTAGATCAGGATTTACGATTACTGTTTCAAGATTTTTCAAAATACCTAAAACAGAATCTGCCGAATATACTTTCTTCCTCTCCATACCAATTATTTTATTAGCATCTATTAGTAAATTGGCAGAGACTTTAACTTTATTTATGATTGAACCAACCAATCTTCCTTTTGCTAATATGATACCTTCATTAATTATTGGTCTTATAACATCCTTCATTGTGGGTATATTTACTATTCACTATTTTTTGAAACTAATTAAAAAAATTGATTTCCAATATTTTGCAATTTATCGTTTAATAATAGCTATAATAATATTTTATGTTTTTTAAATTTTACATGTTTACTAGTTTATAAATTTATAAATTAATTTAACAAGCTACTTTTAATAGGAAGGAGAACTTATGTCGTCTCGTTTAATTGTATTTTTACTAGCATTGATTGTGTTTATTCCAACCCTCAAAGCAACTTCTCTTGATTTCACAATCACTGCCTCAACAGATTCTATGTTTAGAGGAACTACTGGCACTGATCATGGAGTTGCCATTTTTGGTAACACAGATTTTAATCATGAATTAATTTCAAACATTTTATCAGTAAATCTAGGAACACTAGCTACTAACGTGCCCGCATCTTCGGGTAAAATTGAACAAGATTACTATGGAACTTTTGCTTTCAATTTAACTAATGATTTTTTTATTAGTCCAGCTTTTACTTATTACTCCTATTATTATTTGGGTACAAATAATACATTCGAGTATGGCATCTCATTAGGTCATAAACTGTTAAATGCAGGAGCTTATTATACTGATAATTATAATGGGTTTAAAACCTCTTCTACTTGCTACCAATTAAAAGGTAATGTCGATCTTCCTAGTGGGGTCAATGCAAATTTAGCAGTAGAAGGCGGATATTTAACTTATGGAGATGAAAGAAGAACTGCTTGGTCAAACTATTCTTATTATGTTGTCTCTCTTTCCCGCACCATAGATTCTCGAACATTTGTTCTTAGTTTTTCCGATACCATAAAAAGAAGAGAGGTTTACTCCGATGGATCGAAGTCCTCTAACAACTATCAAGATCAGGCCATATTTGCCTCTGGAATCCAACGATTTTAATAAAATGTGACCATCACAATACCGTCAACTTTGTCTTCACTATTTGCAGTATATATGGGTTTTCCATCTTTGAAATGCTTGATTATATAAATTATAGTTGGTGTCTATATCTCTAAAAAGAAATCTTTCAAATTGACTTTTAAGTCGCTCACTATCAACTATGCCAGGTATATCGAGTGTTGTTACTGCTTGACCGTATCCCGTTCTTGATGAACAACATAAATTTTTATCTTTTGCAATTTGTTCTACTATCGCTGCTGGTAAAATGCCAGTGTAGGGATCAAATTGTGAAACACTAACATCTCCTGCTTCAGAAGAAACATATCTACTAATATACACTGAAACATTTGTATTCTTAGGCAAACAACAACGAGACAATCTACTATTATTTGCTACTTGTATGAATACACCTGTACAACAAACCTTAGCTCCAGTTTTATCATTTACAATGTCTGTGCTATAGGTTCCCGCAGGAAGACAGCATGAAAATTGATTAGAAGAAAAAATTGGTTTTATACTTGAATCAAAGTTTGTATAATCGCCTGCGGAAAAATAGAGATCTGGCCCATCAGGGATAATAAATTCAGGAATAGCAGTTGCTCTAGGATATCCATCATGATCTGTATAAGGATTTAATCCAGCAGCCGTGCCCGCCCAAGCAATTTTAGTGGTACCTGGAACAGGTATATCAGGAATCATAGTTGGGGTGGCCAACATTCTAGGCCTTGCAGTTTGATCATCAGTAATAATATCAATCCCCGATGCTTTTTTAGTAGCAACATAACAACCTATACTTTTACTTGGATTTATAAAATGGTGAGTAGATTTAATTGCTACTTGGGGAATTCCCATTAGCTCAAGACTGCCAAAGAAATTTGAAAAATCATTTATCTCTTGTTCTGTAAATTTATGAACGTTACATTGAGAATCGTGTTCGCATCCAAAAGAAATGCCATCATCGGGAGTAGCATAGGCAACTTCAAAGTCTATACATTTAAAATTTGATGCGTCCAATTCTTGGTGGATTGTTGATTCCCATTTATGGCCACTACTAATATCTGAATCGAAATGCCTTACCCAATGACCACCACAACATGTTTTAGATGCAAGCTCATTTAGAGTTATAAATTGAGGCATGGCCTTATTTAATGTTACACAGGTACCATTATTGGGAGTTCCCCATCTTGTCTTATCAGTTCCACAATCATCGCTAGTGGGTTCTGCTAATGCTGTTAAATTATTATTGTATTTAGGATGATCTTTCCTCATATAATAATAAATAGGAGCAATTCGTGAATATCTTTTTGAATTTGCAACACCAATGTTAATTCCTGCAAGTTGAGTTAAATTTACCTGCCAACCTTTAGTGTTAATTTCCATAGTGCCACCAACATCTCTACAACACCTATTCTTTTTTAAATCATAGGCACTCTCACTTTTTCTTAAAAGTTGTCCACAAATTAAAGGCTCCGTCCAATAATTATATTCAGAATCATTTATTGTTGTTGACTGAGTTTCTAAAGAGGTAACTTGATTACTGATAAACTCATTTGGACCACAATCAAAATCAGAAAAACAAGCAGAACCTGCGGCCCGAAGACATCTACCCTTCTGGTATGATTTCTCCATTAAGATAGCAGCGGCATTAACAAGGATATCATCGACGGGAGAATAATTTTGAAATACTTGCAATAGATCAGTAGACAATGCTTGAGAACCACTAAGTAGAGGTATTTCAAATGCTTCCAATGTTAGTCCCGAACTAGGTGTTCCAGAAACATTTGAACTCTCATATGATTTTTGAGAATGTATATAATTTCCATTATTATCTAATATACTACATGCACTTAAAGCAAATGCTCTGCCAGATGCTGGGTTAGTATAACTCATCCCTATGCCTAAAACTTTATCGCCCATTAAATTTGTGTTTGTAGGCCTGGTTTTATTTTGATCTTCATATGTCATACTATAATCGCTTACATCTCTTCCTGGAATACATAAGGCACCAACCCTGTTATATGCTAATTGTGCTATTGTCTCACTATCAATTTCACGATTTCCATTATAACTGTAAGGTCTTCCAATAACTCTAGCACCAATTCCAAATTGATCACTAGGATCATTGGCCTCTATCAGATCATCATTGTTTTGAGTTACTACGGAACCACCATAACGAGAAATTCTATCATTAAAGTAACTGGCAAATTTTCCATCACTATTAGTAAAGCTTTGACAATAGTAATTTGCTTGGCAAGCATGCAATCCTTCAACATTATTTCCACTATATGACTGAGTGGCATTAACGGAAAAAAACTCCTTTACACAGGGAACTCCTCGTCCTCTATAAACACATCGTTTGTTTACTCCTTGAGTACCACCCACAAGGATATCAACAATACGACGGGTTCTTTCAGCATTAGGTATTTCATTGGCATTAACATCGAAATATGGCCAATTGGTTTGAATGTCACCTATAGGTTGACAACTATACTCCCATCCAACTTGAGCAACACAATCTTGGTCAGTTTCACATAAATGGTATTTTTGGCATTCGGCCCCATCACTATCAAAATCCAATGAAACATTAGATCCTGATCCTACAACTCCCGTTGTTTCTTTTACAGTCACAGAAACATTGTTAGTGGTTGTTAGATCTGAAAAGTAAGCATTAAAGGCCAAAAATAATTTATTGCTTTGTGCTTTTACTCTTCTAGAATCTCCTATAGCGAACCAAGCAACTCCATCAAAAGAACCAATTAGTGCTCCATAATCAAATCCATACCAATCTCTCTGATAGCCATTGGCAAATAAAGTATGTTGGGCCGCCAATCTATATTTTCTTTGCTCAATAATACTTGTTCTTTTCCTATGACTCCAAGGTATCATGGTTGCTGGAACAAAACAGGCGCGACCAAACAATAAATCATCAGCACGATAATTTCCCTCTATTCCTGAATTATTGTCCCATCTACTTGTACGTTTGGGATCAGGCATATATCCACCACCTCCAGACTTAAAATTTTCAGGAAAAATTTTATTTAAAGATGAGTAGTAATCATTTCCACAACCAGTACAAGGAGAAAAGGCCCCTGAATTTCCTGAATTTGTAAAAATATCATAAAGCTTTCCTTCTTTAAGATTGATCACTTTTGGCGTATTTGTATAAAGCAAATTTCCAGATACCACAGATCCATATATTTCATTGAAACCTATATATTGTGCTTGATAGGTATTTGTACCTGTAAAAGCATTATTAGGTCTATTTGAACTAACTTTTCCGCTACTATCTTTTAAATATTCAAATACATTTCCTTCTTGGTATGGAAG
>JADGAM010000154.1 GCA_015232015.1 Oligoflexia bacterium
AAAAAATATTTGTAGATTGCGATGTTGATGCTGCCGACCTCTTTTTAATAATGAATCCAAATAAGAAAGAAACGCACCAGTTTTCCTCTGGAAACAAGGCCAATATTGATTTAAAAAAATGTGTTCAATCCTATTTGATATTTTGAAAACTGTTTGTGATTTGAATTTACAAAACTCTACACATTTCCTACAAGCAGTACACAGATCACTGTTAATTTTAGGAATTATAACTTCAGCAGCGATTTCTTTTTCGAAAACAATAACATTATTTAAAAACAAGTGGCAGTTTGGTTCCTCAACATCACAATCAAGTAAATTAACATCTATTCCATCCTCTAATAGAAGATAGCTTAAATTAATTGCTACCGAACTTTTTCCAGTGCCACCCTTTCCACTTGCAATTGCAATTTTCACCAATGCCCCTCCACATTGGCCTCAGTAATCTCTTCTAGCTGATTATTCTTAAACTCTTTAATAATTGAACTAATTGATATATCTCCTTTGAAGAGAAATACTTTAATGTTTGCTTTTTTTAAGAGTTTAAAGGCCTTTGGGCCACAGTTACCAGTTATAACGGCATCAATCGATTGATCTATAATCAAAGTTGCAGTTTGAATTCCAGCACCTTCTGTAGCATTTAAATTTTGAATATTATCTATTGATGTAAATTTTAATTCATCATTTTTATCTTCAAGGATTATAAAATATTTTGCGCGACCAAATCTTGGATCAAGAAGTGAATCCAAATTTATTCCTGTTGATGATATTGCCAGTTTCATAAATTTCTCCCTCTGCGAGTTACCACATTTCTTTTTTTTATTTTGTCTACGTCGTTTACGATGTTGATAATTAGTATTTTCAACTCGCATTTTTTCCAAATTATTACTAATGAAGGCCTCTATAACTCCATCAATTAATCCCGAAATCATCGAGTGAACCTTAATTCCAGCACTTTCAAAAAATTCTTTTTGACAGCAAGGAATCCCATGACAAATTAAGGCCCCAACATTTTCCTTCAATAAATGATCTCTCCTCTCAGCTAAACTCATTTTTTCTATATAGACCGTATTTATACTTATACAGTCATCTGCAATGTGAACAATGAGTATCTTCTCCGCAAAATCTAACCGAGGAGAAACCATTCCTGTAAATTCGGGAATTGCAATATTATTTTCCATTAAGAATTATATAAGCAAGATTGTGGCCAATATTAACAACTCTCTGCGTGTTTCCAATGCACACCCTATACAACAAGGAAAAGGTAATTAGTTAGGTAGCTTTTTATTATGAAATAAAGTTGCAAATATGCAAAAAAAGCAATACTATTACATTTATGCAATACTTATCAATTTTAGATAGCATTTCAGATGGAGTTTTTACTGTTGACTTAGATTTCAACATCACCCTTTTTAATTCTGCCGCAGAAAAAATTACTGGATTTAAAAAAGAAATTGCAATAGGGAAAAAATGCTTTGAAATTTTTAGAACCAACATTTGTGAAAATGATTGTGTAATAAAAAAAACATTAACAACTGGAAAACCAATCACAAATAAAAAAGTTAATGTGTTAAAAAAGGCCGGGCAGGAAATTCCAATCACTGTTAGTACCGGTATTCTTAAAAATAAAAATAATAAAATTATTGGTGCTGTAGAAACATTTAGAGATTGTTCAGAAATTGAGTTGCTACGATCGGAATTAGATAAGAACTATAGAACTGGTGATCTCATCGGCAGAAGCAAGTCCATACAAAATATCTTTTTATTAATCAACGATATCGCTCAAAGCGATAGTACCATTTTAATTGAAGGTGCTAGCGGCACTGGTAAAGAGGTCTTGGCCAAAACCATTCATAATTCAAGCAAGAGAAAATCTCATTCATTTGTGGCAGTTAATTGTGGAGCAATCCCCTTTAACTTAATGGAAACAGATTTATTTGGCCATGTGAAAGGTGCTTTTACTGATGCAAAAACCGATCGCGCAGGAAAATTCGAACAGGCCAAAGGCGGCACTATTTTTTTAGATGAAATTTCCGAATTACATCCATTATTACAAGTGAAATTATTAAGAGTTCTTCAAGAGAGGGAGTTTACGCCAGTTGGAAGCAATAAGGTTGTAAAGACTGATGTAAGAGTTATATGCTCTACTAATAAAAATCTACGAGACATAATAGAAAAGGGGCTTTTCAGAGAGGATCTGTATTTTAGAATAAACGTGATGAAGATAAAACTTCCATCTCTATCAGAAAGAAAAGAAGATATTCCGTTATTACTCTCTCACTTTTTAAAAAAATATAACGCCAAAACCGGAAAAAATATTACCAAGATAAGCGATGAAGTTTTAAATCTATTTATGAATTATAATTTTCAAGGAAATATTAGAGAATTAGAAAACATAATTGAACATGCGTTTATTTTATGTCATAGAGAAATCATCGAGACTCGCCATCTTCCGAAAGAAATGTTTGATCATGTAATTCCATTTGAAAGTGGTGATTCACTTAAATCAATTGCAGGTGAGACAGAAAAAGATATTTTAATAAAGTTATTAAACGAACATGATTTTAATAAAAAAAGAGTTGCCGAAATATTAAAAATCAATCCAACTACTTTATGGAGAAAAATAAATAAATATAAATTGAATTCAAAAAGATTTTAGGATAAATAAACGGCCTTTTTGAAATAGGAGCTTTGTGTTCAACCTGACAAGTCGATGATAATCAGAGTGAAAATTTAAACACTTTACTTAGGATCAAAAATAATTTTTTTCGTTTTTTCATTCTGCGCTTAAAATAAGATAGCCCTTTTTCTGTTAGTTAACCTACAAACCCCCTTTACTATTTTAGCATAAAAAGAAGGAAAAATCCTGCAAGCTATATCCAGGGGATACACACGCAGCGAGCAGAGGAGCTAAGGCTACTATTGTAACGGTAGGAGACACTACCATTGAAGCCATTTAAGTAATAGGGGAAATAGGAACCGGTGTGCGACAACGACCAAAACTGTTTGCCTCCCACATTTGAGAATATTTGAGGAGTGTACCCTTTCCCTTTTGAACCATATCCCATATCTCTTCCCAGTTGTTCATATTGCTCTCTACTTGGAAGATTGCATTTGTAACCTAGTTTAGAATATTTTTTATTTACTTCTTCACAATAATTTATTGCTCCTCTGTGAGTTACCCCATCTGTAATTTCCTCAAGCCATATGAATTCACTATCATCAGCTAATTTATGAGGTGATTTCCATCCTATCTCTTTATCTATTTTTACTTGGATGTAGACTGCTTCCGTAGTCGTTGTTTTAGTTACGCCGGTTGCGATATCTCCTGCTAATTCTCTCATTCTTGCTCGTTCTCTTGCTTGCTCTGCCTGCTCTATTGCTTGCTCTGCTTGTTCTAATTTTTTCAAATCACCATTTATTTCATCATCCATTTTTCGCTTTTGTGCGAGCAAAAGACTCTTCTTATCTGCTATCTCTTTTTTTGACTGCTCTTGTTTTATTAAGCTTTCTGCAGTTTCTTCTCGTATTTTGGCAGTTTCTTCTCGTATTTTGGCAGTTTCTTTTTGTACCTCTGCAATTGAAGTTGAGGTCTTAGCTATGCCGGCGGTTGCCTCCTCTTGGGCCGCTCTGATTGCCGTCTGTTCTTGAGCTAATTTGGCCTTACGATCTTCTGCTGCCTTTAACTCCTGCTGCATTTTATCTCTGCTAGCAATTTCACTCTTGGCCTTCGCCAACTCCACCTCTATTCGTTCTTCTTCTGTCTTAATTTGTTTTTGTTTTGCAATCATTTTTGCAGATTGTTCTCTTGCAGTTGCCGCTTGTTCTAATAACTTGCGTGCATCCGCTCGCTTCTCATCATCTCTTTTTTGCTTCTCTTGGGCCATTTCTTTGGAAGCGATTTCTAATCTCTTAAAATCATCAGCATCGTCTATTTTACAGGTAATTGATTGAACATAACTATCTTCCTTTTCTGCATTCTCCTCTAGTTCTTGTGGCCCTTTAATTATAATATTTTTATAATTTTTAAAAAGTATTTTTTCCGATGGTTTCATCTTAATAGCACTACTATGTGCTAAAAGATTGGCCAAAAAATCCTTATTTACTGATGGACTAAAATTGCGATCCTCTCCTTCAACTTTAATACGAGGATTTTCATAGGTAGCAGTTCCATCGCCATTTTTCGTTACTTTATCATAACTAACTTCTATTTTGCCTAATTTTACTCCGAAAGTATCTTGCAAAAATTTTTTCCACGCTTCAGAAAAAATTATCTTTACTGGTGATGAACCATCAAATTTAAAGGTAATAGGATCACTTGTACACTCTCTGCTGATTTCCTTTGGGGGTGCAACATTCCCCTCACTCTCAGTATACGCAGGAGGTGGATCATCTTCTTCTTTTGTTGCTTGCTTTGCTTGTTCACTCAGTGGTAGCGGAGGTGCCGAGGGCTCAACCTTAAATTTGAATTTGGGATCTACCAGTAAATTTAGTTGTGAGTATGGATGTAGTTGTGGGTATAATCGTTGTGTGTTGACTGCAGTCGCAGTCGTAGCCGCAGTCGTAGCATCAGCAGAGGTCACTACTGGCAACGATAGCGGTTCTGGCATGGGCCTTGTAACTTCTTTTTTTACCCTCGCTACTATCATTGCATAGGATGGTAAAATTAAACATTCATTTAATAACACTAATGAGACAACAACAAACCAGAATGAAAAATAAAATTTATTCTGTTTTTTTGTATTAAAAAATTTCATAAAACTCTCCTTCATCTATGATTATGATCCGTAAAAAAGATTTCGAGTAAAACACTTGACCTTCAGGCCAGATCGCTATTTCAAGTACTATTCTAACAAAGTCGGGTTTTATTACTTATATATTTTTAAAAATATTTATATAAAGTTTGTATTGTTGATTAGTTAGCTCATGTAAAATAAAATAAATTGAGTAAAGCAAGTGATGATTCTTAGAGGTAGTGTTTTTTTATTTATGTGTATTTATAAACAATTTTTTTTTAAGTGGGATTTTGATTATATTTACTATTACCAGTTGAGATCAAAAAAACTGTTTAGACAGAAATTAAAAAGAGCACTGCTGAGCTGCTAAGAAAAGTTCGTCCTCAACCGGTCTATATTTCTTTTATCGAATATATTTCAAATATTAATAGTCAATCAACAACCAATATTTTTTTTGTTTGAACATTTACCATCTGAACCGGAACATGAACATCCGCTATTTTCATTCTTAAAGATTTTCACTACTTTTATAACCAAGGAGCCTATGGCCGCTAAAATGGTTAAAATTACTAAGGCAGTTTGCATTTTTTTCCTCGCTTACTGTTTTAAGATTTTTAATATTATTTGCCTAATCCAAGAAGCATTCCTCCCTGATATGTAACAAAGGAGGCCGTCCAGGCCATTACGGTTGTCCAGCTAATAAGTAATAATGTCCACTTGATTTTTGAGCCAGACTCTCTATAAAAAACAATGGTGGCCACAATACATGGAAGATAGATAAGACAGAATATAAGAAAACTCATACCTTTAAGAGGACTCCATGATGGGTCAGTTGATAGTTTCGTGCGCAGAGAGCTTGTTTCTTCTTTATCAACTTCTCCAAGTTGGTACATTGTACCCAAGGTACTGACAATCACTTCCTTTGCAGCTAATCCTGAAATAAGAGCTATTCCACTGCGACCGTCTAATCCTATAGGCCTCATAATTGGTTCAAAAATCTTTCCTAGTTTTCCTGCAAAACTGTGTTCAAGTTGTAAACTTGCTTTTTCTTTTTCTCCAATATTTTTATCAATAGAAATCTGAGGAAAGATAAATGCGGCCCATACAATTACTGAAAGAGGGACTAGTATTGTTCCTGCCTTTTTAAGATAGAGCCATCCACGTTCAAACATTTTAAGAAATAATCCCTTCAATGTTGGTAGATGGTATTGTGGAAGTTCCATTATGAAATAAGAAGTTTCGCCTTGAAAAACTAATTTCTTAAGAAGATATGCTGATCCTAATGCCATCACAACACTTAGAGCATACATTATCAACATTATGTTTGCTCCATATTTAGGGGCAAAAAATGCACTTATGAAAAGCGCAAACACAGGTAGTTTTGCTCCACAAATCATGAAAGGAGTCACCATCATTGTTATTAGTCTGTCGCGCTTATTGTCCATTATTCTGGCGGCCATAAGACCAGGAACTCCGCAACCATTTGTAGAAATCATCATAGGTAGAAATGATTTTCCATTAAGTCCAAACTTTCTCATAATTCTATCCATAACAACTGCTGCTCTGGCCATGTAACCGGAGTCTTCAAAAAAAGCGATTGCAAAAAACATAAATAGTACCAGAGGAAAAAAGCTTAAAACTCCACCTACGCCACCGATTAACCCAGTAACAACAAATGATTGAATTAATCCTTCTGGTATAACAGCAGTGGCAGTTTTGGACATCCATTCAAAAAATGATTCGAAATAGTTAACGAAAGGTTTGGAACAAGTGAAAGTAAATTTGAAAATAGCATACATTATGAAAGCAAAAATAGGAATTCCCAAAAACTTATTTAATACTAAAGCATCAATTTTGTTTGTCCAATCAAGACGAATTGCGGATTGATCCCTATTTTCTTTTACAAATAATTTGCTTACGAAGCCTGCAAAAGCATAACGTTTATTTGCAATGATAACTTCAGCATCATTGCCTAAAGAGCGTTTCAAGTTATTTCTGATTTTATCTTTTAAGGCGAGTATTTCTTGTGCCAAAGAAGAATTTTTTGCTATATCTATTACCAGAGAATCATTTTCAAGAAGTTTGATTGCAAACCATTGTTGTGGGTATGTGTCTAAAATTTTTTTATCTTTTGCCAACAGATTTTTAAGTCCTTCCACTTCTTCTTCAACAGCTTCTCCATAATCAATTTCCATTGTTTTGCTTTCAATCTTTCTATTGTAGCAATCAACTATTGCTTCTAAAAGGTCATCAGTTCCTTTACTTCTATTACCGACGGTAGCAGCAACTGGCCTTCCCAGATAATCTGAAAGCTGAGGATAATCTATTTGTTGCCCCTTTTTTTCTAAAGCATCTGACATATTCATCGCCAAAACTAATGGTAGATTTAGTTCTTGTAATTGAGTAAAAAGAAAAAGATTTCTTTCCAAATTGGAGACATCGATAACGTCAACAATGACATCTGGCCGCTCTTCAAGAATAAATTTTATGGTTACAATTTCATCTTCAGATGAAGCAGAGAGACTGTATGTTCCTGGCAAGTCAACCATGGTGATTTCATAGCTCACATCACCGATAGTATGCACGGTTTTACCTTCTTTTTTTTCAACAGTCACCCCAGGGTAATTGCCAACATGTTGTTTGGCACCGGTGATGTTATTAAAAAGAGTCGATTTACCAGAATTTGGATTACCAACTAAAGCAACAGTTAATTTTTTTTTCGTTTTCATGCTTAATTTTCCAACAATATATGTTTTGCTTCTTCTTTTCTTAAGCTAAGCAAATACCCTTTTACTTTTATAACTATAGGGTCTCCCAAGGGTGCCAATCTAACGATGCTTAATTCACTTCCTGGAGTAATACCCATGTTAAGCAGCTTCTTGATCAGTTGTTCTTTTCCATCTAGAGATTTCACTATTCCTCTTTCTTTAGGGATCAATTTATTTAGCGTTTTCGTTGTGTTCATAAAAATCCTTGCCTTAAATCACATTATATTGTTCTTGTTGCCTGCTTTATGAAAATTCGTCTTATGGCATTCTATTAGTATAGTTTAATCTACCTATGTTAGTTTATCCATATATATGTTAGTAAAGACTAACTTTTATGGCAAAAAAATATTTTTTTATTTTACTCCTGTTTTTTGCAATTACACTTCACTCTTTCTCCAGTTTTTAAGTATGTTTCAAAATTTTGTAACAACTTAGGTCTACAGCACACAAGGCCTTCTTCCAGAAATTTAAAAAACTTTATTAATCTAGTAAAGGTGTGCTTGCTTATTGCATGTTCCATTTCACAAGCATCTTTATCTGCGATTCGTTTATCAATCCATAAAATTTCAGTAAGGAATTTATATAAAACATCATGTTTGTCTTGAATCTCTGATGCTATTTTTTGACCCTTATTTGTTAAAGAAACAAAGCCATATTTTTCATGATGAACAAGCTCTTTTTCACAAAGAAATTTCATTGCAGCATTCACACTTGGATTTCGGACTTCCATTTTCTTTGCTATTTCACCAATTCTTGCCACTTTGTTTTCTTTGCAAATAGAGGATATAATCTCAAGATAATCTTCCATGGTTGGGCTTAATTTTTCTTTTATATCTTCCATATAAATTCTAACTTCTATTTATAACTTCTATTAGGTGCTATAATTTTTATAAATGTTAGTAAAGCCTAACATTTATAAATTTAAGGATCAAGAAAATTTTTAGCAACAACCCCCGGGCCTTACGGAGGCCCTGCTTATTTAACCGCTTTTTTCTCTTCAAGTCTTTCTATTACTCCAATTTTAAAAACATTTCTCATTATGTCCCTGGCATCAATCCAAACGTCACCATTTTTTGTATCACAGTCTTCTTTAGGCCATATTTCTTTGCATTTATTTCCCCAAGAATTAGTGATTTTATACATACAGACTCCATTTTTTTTCTTTCTTCCCGAAATAAGTACTGCATGACGGTCACAATCTTTGCCGGCCTCCTTTGATTCTCTGAAAAATTTTAAAGAATCATATTTACCCAGTTCTTTCTTATAAGGAATCGCTCGAACAGCAGATCCTTCATCCAACATTTTACCGCATATACCGACGGCAATTGGTAAAGGTTTGGGTTTTTCAAGTTCTTTGTTGATAATTTCAGCAAGCCGAATGTCGTCCTTATAAGCGACAAATTCTCTATCATACTCAATTGCTTTGAATTTTTTATCTAACCCTTTAACATTCAATCTATCTTGCTCTGAACATAGTTTTTTAAGTAAATTCCGCATAAAATTTGTTTTTTCTGAATCTGATTCCAAAAAAAATACAATGTCGTTTATGTCTCCAAATAATTTTTCAAGAACTTTATCAACTTTTACTTCACCACAAATTGTCTTAGAAAATATTTCATTCCCTTCTTTCTCTATTTCTTTTTGTATTTCTTGCATTAATTCTTTCTTTTTCTTTTCTCTTTCGGAATATTCATCTTTTGTTATTGGCCGAGCGGCCATTTTTTTTTCTTCGAAACCACTTTGATATTTTTTAAAAATTTTAGCCAATTCCCTATTAAAACTTGACAATTCTTGAATCGTGGTTTCAAGTTTTGATTCTTTACAAGAACCTTCTTTAAATAACTTATTAATAATAGGCACAGGTTGCCCTCCTTCAAATCCTTTGTCTTCTAATGCTATCATTACTGCTGATGAATGAAAATCTTCAGGCATTTCTACTTTTGTATCAACATTTCCTGATCTCAATAAAGCATCATACATTTGTACTGCTGTTTCCGCATAACATATTCCTATACCACCTTGATTTCTTGTTCTTATTTTGGCCATACAATTATCTTTGGACCTTAAATCAATTTCTTTTTCATCCTTATCCTTACTGCCACAACTAAAGGACTTAGCGTCGTGTTTAAGGTGATCTTTTGCTTGATTTTTTAGTGCTAATATTTTTTCTATTTTCTTTTTATCTTCTTCTTTATTTTCTTTTTCTTCGTTCTTGAAATATTTGTCAATCTTGCTCCTATGACCATCAATATCATTCTTGACCATATTTAAATTTTTTTCAAAAATATCAATGTTTGTTTTTTCCTTAATGAAATCATACTGGCCTTTACTTAAATAGTATTTTCCATCAAAAGTAGGGAACTTTTTAAACAGCTCCTCTTGGTCTGTTATAGGCAATTCTATCTTTTTTTTATTATCATTAACATAAAATATTTTT
>JADGAM010000155.1 GCA_015232015.1 Oligoflexia bacterium
ACCTCCAATAAAATTCGTAACTTTCAGAAGATGGAAGAACGAAGGGTTATTTTCAAACTCCAAAAGCATATAGAGATAATAAAATCTCCAACAATAAAAGGTTTATCAAATAAAATTACAAAGTAATTAAATAGATCGCCTAAAAAGGTTTGAGTTGCTAGTGCAATGGCGATACCCCCGATTCCTAGCCCAGTGATAAAGGTAGAAATTTTGAATCCTAAATTATCTAATAAAAAAATGGCAGACAAAAACCAAAGAATCATTTTTATTAGTGTAATAAAACCATCATATCTCTTTTCTGAACCTGACACATAAATTGAATCTTTATTCTCGTGTGATATTTTGCTTATTATTGCAAAGACTATAATTCTTGTTAATGACAGAGTAATAATTACGGTTAAGAAAAATATTGAAATTCTATTTAGCCATTCAATAATAAAATTACTAAGGTCAAGTCTGTTGATGGAAAAATAAATAACACCAATTAGTAACATTGGTACTAGATAGTTGTCAGCAACTGTAACTAACTCGTCATCAATTTTGGTGGTTGTTCTAGCTGTATATTTCTTTAACCGAGCAAGAAAATACCTTTTAATAATAATTAAGATAAAAATAGCAATAACTGTAATTGCAATAGAGATGAATAAATCCCACAAGGTGTTTGATCTGTAAAAAACAATCGATAATGTTTTCATGGTAATACCTCTTTTGTGGTTACGGTTACGCCATCAAGATCAAATGCAAGAAGAGTATTGTTTGTCTTTAATTTATTTAGAATATTATTAACATTGGAGCTTAAAAGATGTTTCATAGATGCAATTTCCCTATAATTTTATTACGTCTTCTAACTCTAGCAGAATCCATAAGCATTCTGCCCGCCCATCTGTAAACATTGAATTCCTGAATATAGCTTCGCATGCTTTGCATTCGTTCTTTTTGTTCAATTAAACTCATAGTTAGTGCTTTGTTGATTGCATGAGAACATTGTTCTATATCGTAAGGATTAATAATTATAGATTCTGGTAGTTCTTGTGCTGCCCCTGTAAATTGGCTTAAAATTAATATACCTAGCTCGTCATCTCTTGCAGCAATAAATTCTTTAGCTACAAGATTCATTCCATCATGCAAGCTACTAACATAACAAAAATTTACCGCTCGATAATATTCAAATACTTCTGATGGCTCATGGTGTTGAGATAACAGTATTATTGGTTGATAGCTTTCACTTGAAAATCTATGATTAATTTTTTCAGCAAGATTGTGTACTTCATTTGAAAATCGTTGATAATTATCAATGCTACTTCTTGTTGGTGCAGCGATTTGAATAAATATAAATTTACCAATCCAGTCAGGATAAAGCTCAAAAAATCTTTCTATTGAATGAAATCTTTCTAAAATTCCTTTGGTGTAATCCATTCGATCGATACCAAGACCAAGAAGAATACTATTGGAAAAGTTATGCTTTAGTCTTATTTTTTTAGAACACTCTTCAATTGATAAGGCATCTTTACTCCATTTTACAGGGTATTCAATGGAAATAGGGTAGTTGTTTACAGCGGTAAGATTACCCTTAAATGAAATTGATGAGTTTGCCCTATCAATCCTACACTCTAAGTATCTATCGACAGTATCAATGAAATTGTTGCAGTGAAATTGGGTATGAAATCCAATTATAGTACTTCCAAGTATTCCATCTAATATTTCTTCCCTCCAAGGGCAAATTCCAAAAGACTCAGGATTTGGCCAGGGAATATGCCAGAATGTAATAATGGTGGCCTCAGGTAAAAGTTCGTTAATAAATTTTGGTAATAAAGCGAAATGATAATCTTGAACTAGAATAACAGGATTTTTACTTTTAGCTTCTTCTTTAATTGCTTTTGCAAATTTTTTATTTACGGCCACATAATGATCCCAATCTGACTTACGAAAAATTGGTCTAACATGTGCGATATGGCAGAGAGGCCAAATGCCCTCATTGGCAAAACCATAATAATATCCTTCTTCTTCTTCCTTACTTAACCACACTCTTCTTAAAGTGTATGAAGGTTCATTGGGAGGAACTGTTAGTCGATCATTTTTGTCAACGACTGCTTTATCTGCGGAACCACCACCGTGAGCGATCCATGTTCCGGAACATGCTCGCATAACAGGTTCCATTGCAGTGACAACACCGCTTGCAGGAAAGTGGACCTCAATTTTATTTTCTTTATAGGTGTGAATATATGGTTCTCGGTTTGAAACAATAATTACTTCTTCCCCAGAAAGTTCTCTTTGTAATATGCCTTTTAAGGCCTTTGGGGTCCAACTTATTCTAACTTCGTCTCGAAAACGTCTTTCTTTTTCTAATTCGAAAACCATGTTACGAAGATCCTTTATAATTGGATCAAATTCAGGAGAAGTGTTTGTTGCTTGTTTATCGAGAAGTAGATCTCCTTTTAATAAAGTACGCATACCTTTTATTAGACCGAAAATACTTATTCTAGCGATAATAATGGTTATAAGTGAGATTATGAGACCTAGCGCTATAAAGAAATAAATGATATATTTTTTTGTTACAGCACTTCTTCTATCTATAAAGCTAAGGTCATGCAAAATTATTATTTGGCCCAATTTTTTATTATCTTGATCTAATATGGAGTGGCCCGCTACAAAAATAGGGCCACTTTTTAAAACTTTATATTCATTGTAATCATCTACTTGTGAACAAGTTATTTCTTCTAGAAAAGTGCTAGTTTTTATGAGCATTTTATTATTCACATCACAAAAAGCAATTGCATTTAATCTTTCATCTTGTGTTACTCTATTAAATAACTTCTCAATCTTTTTTTTGCTTGGAACATTCAATAAATCGATTAATGATTCATTAAGTGTTGAAGAAATTAGCTTGCTCCTAATTTCCACGTCTTTTGTAAACCACTTAAGAGTTAATGAATCAACAAGTGGAACAACTGCGTAAGCAATCAAACCAATTACGAGTATAAGTGGGAGGATAAATTTTATTATTAATTTCATTTTGAACTCCTGGAAATATTCAAATTGTAAAAAATAACATTTTTCATGTTAATACTATCCAGTAATTAACTTTATGATTCAAGCTAAAAGAATAATTGAATAATTGAATAATTGAATAATTGAATAGTTGAATAATTGAATAATCGATCCAATTATCCAAAATATTTTTGAAGTAACTGTATTGTAATAAGGGCCTGGAAAAAAATAAGTTGGACAAGTTTTGATCCATTTACCTCATCATTTGTGCTGCTTGCGAGAAGCAAGCTGCTTGCAGGAAGCAAGCCTCCTTATTTCTTCTGGAACTGGATCAAAATTTCCTCAGGTCTTGACCAGCTACCAAAAACTCGCTGACTATTACATCTTTGCGGACTCAAAATAAAAAAATTGGGATTTGGATTAACAAAGTTTTGCATAAATCCCTTTCTATTTTACTAAGTTATTCTCAACTTTTTACATCCTATTTAAAAAATTAACCCTAATACCAAGACAGCATAGCATGTATTTTTTAATTGCAAAAACGATTTTTCACGGCAATTATTTTGATATCAAACTAATTGCCGTAAATGCCATATAAAACAAAAACACTTAGGTTTGCCCTAAATGGAAAAAAATTATCTATAACTACTAATCATTTATGTTATACATTACTGCTAAACTGTTTTAGTTCTATCGATTGTATGTGAGTTTGAAATAATTAAATGAATAAACATATCTTTAGGAGTCTATAATAATGATGCTTAATATTGAAAAGTCGATCAAGAACGTTCCAACAAAGCGATTGTTTTTGCTCATAACAACTATAGTAATTTTTATGTTTGCAGGTTGTATGAAGAGTGATCAAGAAAAGCAATTTGAAATAGGGCCCAATATCCCAGCTGCGAGTGGGATCATTAACTATGAGACAACAGAAAACGGAAATACGAAAATTAAAATTAAAGTTAAAAATCTGGCGTTACCTAACAAAGTAAGATCAGAAGCATCAACATATGTTGTATGGGTAATATCTGTAAAAGAAAATTCATTACCCCAAAATGTGGGAGTGCTTAAAGTTAGCGAGAATCTTAGTGGGGAAATTAACACTTTAACCCCTCACAAAGAATTCGAAGTATTTATTACTGCTGAAGCAGTGGGAGATGTGAACAAGCCTAGTGGTGAACACTTATTGAAAGCACAGATTATTAAGCAACCAAAAAATTAGTAATATAAAAAAATTTTTTGATTACCTATACATAATATTATTTAAATAAATTATAATAATTAGATAAAAAGTCAAAGAATGATGAATAATAAAAAATTAGATGTTAACAATGAAACCAAAGATAAATTACGTTCTGAAAGGTATGAAATACTTTATCAGCTTGAAGAATGGTTAGAATTGCCTGTAATCATATTAGGTTTTATTTGGTTGATTCTGTTAGTGATGGAATTAATAATAGGACTAAATCCTTTGTTAGATACAATTGTATATTTTATTTGGATAATTTTCATCATAGATTTTGGATTAAAATTTACTCTTGCTCCCGATAAACTACTCTATTTGAAGAAAAATTGGATCAATGCCATTTCGCTTATAGCTCCAGCATTGAGAATATTTCGAATTGTCTATCTTGTTCGAGCGACCCGATTGGTTAAAGCAACTCGAGGATTACAATTAATAAAAATTGTCGGTTCACTCAATCGAGGAATGCGTTCTTTAAGAAGGACGTTAGAGCGAAGAAATTTTGGTTACATAATTATTCTATCAATCATAGTAACTTTAGTAGGTGCTTCTGGGATGTTCGCGTTTGAAAATGGAGTACCTGAGAACAATGGCTTTAGAAGTTATGGCGATACTCTTTGGTGGACAGCAATGATTATGACTACTTTGGGTTCAGGAGCATGGCCGCAAACTCCTGAAGGTAGAGTGTTTGCTTTTTTATTATCTCTATATGCTTTTGGAGTTTTTGGTTATGTTACCGCAACTTTAGCTACATTTTTTATTGGTCGTGATTTAGAAGAGAATCAATCTTCAATTGAAAATGCTAAAAATTACCTCTCAGCAAATGATTTTCATAAAGAGATGCAATCCTTAAGAGAGAAAATAGAGAGGATATCTGATTGAAGCTAACAACTTTCAATTTGATAAAATTAAGCTCTACTTTTGCCATTTTACTAATCAAACACTAATCTGCATTCCTACTTTCCATATTGTTTTATTTTAATTGCTCTTGTGCTATCGAGTTTAAGACGATGATGAGCAGCTGTAAGTGGTCTCATTTTATTATCAGATCCCACTGTTATAGTAGAAGCAGCGGCCATATTACCAAATGTTGAACCATCAACATAACCTAATCGTTTAGTTACATATTTTTTATTTTTATCAGCTCCTTCAATTTCTGAAACAGTAATTGCGAGTCTTTCTTTATCGGTATCACTACCTGTATCACTACCTTGTAAATCCAAATTGATTTTGTGTAAATGGAGAGTGTCATAACCCATAAGGATACCTTTTGAAATACTTAAATGTTTTATTATTCTTCCGAAATTAAAATCATCTCCACCGATTTTTTCACTGGTAATTAAATATAATTGTTTTTTAGTATTTTTTCCTTTTTCTTTTTCATTTTCTTTTTCATTTTCTTTCGCACACTCTTCAACTATGGTCATCCCTTGCCCAAATCCTATTTTGCCTATTTCATCAATATTGCAATCGGAAATCATATCATTAAATCCATCATCAATATTTTGTGTTTTTGAGATGTACATATCAATACATTCTTTATCTTCTATTGTATGACTGGCCCTCACACCTATAATAAATCTTCCATCAGGCAATTTATGAATAAAACTAGAACCAGCATCACGACCTTCTCTTCCTGTAAGTATTGAGGCCTTTTCAATTTTACGAGGTTTTAAAGGGTTAGACATATCATAAAATAAAATTGCAGAAGAAATATTATGTTTTTTATCATTTCTAAATTCTTCAATTGGAACTACTAATATGTCACCACTGTTTGATATTCCCCCAGCATGCCAATTTGCTTTTACGGTAATATCAATTGATTTAACAAGTTTATCTTTATGATTAAAACATACATTGTCAGCACCCAAACAACCAGTAGTGTGAGTTACATTGCTCTTAAGGCTTTGTAAATTTTCAGGTTGATCATTTAATTGGAAAATAAATAATTTAGCTTTATCAGGACCTTGATCTCCTCCTGATATAACTAGATGATTATCTTTTAACCTTACAATGCCTTGAAAATGATTTTGATATCCAAATTTATTAAAAATACTTCTAGTATAACTTAAATCAAAACAACTTTCACCTTTAGCTTTAACTGCAATTTCAGTGCTGTTGCTGGCATCTAATTTACTAAATTGATCTTCAACATCTTTTACACAATAATTACTTGTAGAAGAAATTTCACTTTGAGTTGTTGAAGCTGAAGTTGAAGTTGATGGTGATGTTGACGGTGTTTTTGCTTTTGTTTCTATTTCTGTTTCTGACACTAATTTTGAAATTATTTTGGGTTCTATCATATTATCAGAGGCCGATGAATCTTTAATGATAAAATTGATTAGAGCGAGAGTGAAAGATAGTAAAGATAATAATAAAAATCCATTTACTACATTTACTATAGATAATTTCTTCATAATATGTAAAACCTTGCTTTTTTATTAATAATTTTTAAAATTTAAACATTCATTATTTAACTTTCGTTACTTATTGTAACAAAGTTATTTTTTTTAAAAATTCATTTTAAAAAATATTTATGTTTAATCTTTATTATTGGTTAGTTATCTGTAAAAAATAAAATTCATTTTCCCTCTAATTTATTGGGTGCGTGCCCATTATTGTGGGCACTGACTAATTCAAAATTCGAATAAATATCGATTATTTGGTGGCCATCAATAATTGCGATAAAATATTATTTTTCATTTAATAAAAAATATCAATTTTAAAATATCAAATCAACAGGAGTGTTTATGCTTATGAAAATTTTAGGAATACTGCTATTTTTTTTATTGAACTTTATAATGGTAAGTTGTGGAAAAAAAATTACCACTGGTCCTAGTGATCAAGAAATGGCCAAGCTTTTTAGTAGTAATGCAACTCAATTAAAGGTTGCTATGATTGCTGACAGTCAGAAACAAACAACTTTAAGGGCCGCCAGAGAGAAAAAAGTTGTTTTTAATAACAAACTTTCAGATCTAATTATGGAAGATGCGGCCTTTAGACCTCCAGTTACTTCTTTGGTTTCTCCGGCCAGTCTAGAGTATTTTTTAGGTAAATCAATTAACGAAAATCCAGATTTCATAATCTTCTTAGGAGATGCCGCCAATAATGGTTGTGTGGATGAAATTAGCGATATCATAAAAACGAGTAAAGAGTTTCGTAATACTCATAAAGTTCCGATATATTTTATCATTGGTAATCATGATCATACTGCGCTAGGAAGTTCAGATATGTATCGCCATCGAAGTATTCTTTGTGGCGGTGATGAGAATATGCTTTCAAAAATGGATGTTATAAAAATATTTTCTGATTTCAATAAAGGAAATGAAACCTTAGCTAATAATAAATTTAGTTATCACGATAACTTTATTGAAAATGAAGCTTTAGTCCGCAGTTCCTGTGGTTCTAGGCCTAGTGCTGATGATCCACTAGTTGGATCTCCCGGAGAACACTCGAGGAAAGGTTGTTTCCTTGCAGGAGTTATTCACTCTGAAGATAAAAAAACTAATATGGTTTTATTAGATACCTCTGACTACAATGATCTTCCTTTCTCACAATTTGATATTTCTTATTTTTACTCAAAATATGGCAATATTTCTCGCACTCAAATGGAATGGATCGACTCCACCGTAAGAAATATTTTTCCAGATAGTGCTTTAATTCTAGCTGGGCACTATGATTTGCCACACGTAAAAAATTCGGCCCTCAATAATTTAGCGAACTACGATTTTATTAATAAAAATAAAAGTATTGCTTGGTTGACAGCTCATACTCACTTCTCTGATGTTGATCCCATTAAAGAGAATATATCTATAAAAAGTACTGAAACCGGCTCAAATATCACATTGTCAGAGATTAATGTTGGATCAATTATCGATTATCAAATGCATACATTGATTGTCCCTATTAAGAATGAATTCCAGATTGGTTCACTTGAAAGTGGAGAAAGCTCTGACGGTTACAAAAAAATTATTGAAAACGATGATAAAATATTATTTAACGAATCTGGGACAGGACTTTGTTCCCAAATTGAAAATGAGATTAATGCTTTCTCAATAGACAATCTTCCATCTAATCACTCATATAAACCCGTAATGGGGAAAACATCGGGGCCAATATTATTTGGAGTAACAAAAGATTATCGTAATCTTAATTTTAATATCCTCGATGACATTGATGCTACTGAATTAAACTATCATGCCTATCTTCAGGAAAAAGTTGCTCAAGGAATAGACTCTCTTTTGGTGAGAGTATGTTTAGCACATATAGCTTCTGTACATGAAAAAATTGACTAAGGGCCTGCTTAAAAATTTTTTTCAGATGTGGTAATAGTTTGTAGGTCATCTACTTTTGTGTCAAAAGCAGCTCTCTCTCTTAAGTATCGTATTTAAATATACTAATCAATGTAATTATCTATTGGAACAATAAGGTGCTATAAGTGATACTATAGATATTTAATAATAGGAGATAGCGTATGAACAATCGAAATGTTGTTGATCCCATGGAAGAAATTTTTAAACAAATTCATAATTTTTTAAAAAAATTATTCAACCCAGAAGAGGGTCGTCAGGGGGGAGGAGGGGGAAATTATACACGACCTCCCATATCCCTTAGGACCATCTTGTATGTGATTCTGGTTCCTCTCATTATCGTAGGTATTTTGACCTCTTTTTATACTGTTGATGTGAGCGAAGAAGGTGTGGTGACACGCTTTCAGCAATATAATTCAACATCTCCCTCTGGACTTCACTTTAAACTTCCCTTTTTTATCGATCGAGTGACAAAAGTTCCTTCGAAAGTTCTACTTCAGCAGGAATTTGGCTTTAGATCTTCAGATCAACAAAGAGTAAAAGGAGAGTCTAATAGAGGAAATTTGGCAGAAGAGAGTCTTATGCTCACAGGAGACCTCAATGTGGCCGATGTCAAGTGGATTGTACAGTACCGTATTAGCGATCCTTGGAAGTTTCTCTTTCACGCTAGAGATGTACAAAAAAATATTCGTGATGTCTCCATGTCTATTATGCGCCGAGTGGTTGGTGATAGACTTGTAGGAGAGATTTTGACAACAGGACGTATAGAGATAGCCGATGAGGCGAAGAAATTAACCCAAGAAGTTGTAGATAAATACGATATGGGCATCACCATTGCAGCAGTGGTGCTTCAAGATGTAACTCCACCAGATCTTGTAAAAGCGGCATTTAATGATGTCAACGCTGCAAAACAGGAACAGGAAAAAGCAATTAACGTTGCCGAGCGGGGATACAACAATGTGATCCCAGAGGCAAAAGGTAAAGCAGAGCAAGTCATCGCCGAAGCAGAGGCACATGCAATCATGCTTATTAACCAGGCCAAGGGTGATGCTTCCAATTTTAATGCTAGATTAGTGGAGTACCTTCGTGCACCTGAAATCACCCGTCGCCGACTCTATCTAGAGGCAATGGAAGAGATCTACTCTAATTTAGACAAACTCTTTATCGTCGATAGTAAGGTGAAGGGGGTCTTGCCTCTTTATCCACTACGAGGGATCTTGGTCTACAATTCAAGTTGGATGGTCAGGTTGTAGGCAAGATGTGTACCTCTCTTAATGAACCTCTCGATCAATCATCTTGGACTAACAACTGGCTCTGCTGGTAATACACACCGCTGGCG